>JANPKH010000371.1:0-42036 GCA_031425935.1 Gammaproteobacteria bacterium
GGCTCATAGTGTAGTGCAAACGGATCGTACAGTTGACATGGAATATAGTACTGCCATGCGCGAGCTTGTTACTTATATGATGGAAGATCCGCGCAGTATTACGCGTGTGCTCAATATCATGTGGTCACTGCGGGCGCTTGAGCGAATTGGCGATCATGCACGCAATCTTGCGCAGTACGTAATATATTTGGTTAACGGCGAAGATGTGCGACACTCCAATCTTGAAAAATAGATAGAGAAAGCTATACCCGTGCACTATAGGTATAGTCATTACAAATTTGGCAAGGCTGTAAATCTTACGCTTACTTGGCTACAGTTTTTATCTTGTAGCCTTTATCTTTTTCGTTTTTGTCACAGCAGCAACAATGTGTTTTTGGAATTGAAGGAGCATCGTTTTATATTCCGAAGCCATTAGCTCGCCAGAATCTCCGCTTAAAATAATAAAGCCAATCATAGAATCATCACAGATAATTAATTCACACTGCACATATTTCGAGTCTGTAAAACCGCTTCCTAGTCTGCCGGCCTTCGCCGCTGCTATAAGGCTCTTTGCGAGATTGATGTTTTTGTTTTCCTTGTCAGTATCATCCATAAAACCTTCTATTTTTTGCGGAGGAAATAAGATGCATTTATCCTCCGCAGGTAATGAGGGTAAATTTTCTATACAGGCGAAATTGTTTTCTTCATTCAGTATCCAGCACCCAATTTTTTCTGCAGGTGGTGTAATGGAGAATATTTGTTCGACAATATTCGCGATGGCCTGGGAGAGAGGCAAGTGATTATATTCCAAAATGGTCCGTGTATTAGTTGGGTTTTGGCTTTTTTTCACCTCTTGCAGGGAATGTATATTCGTATCTAAAATCTGATTAATTTTACGGGATTCTTCTAATAATGAGAGGTGGGTTTTTATTTTTTCAATCAACATTTTTCCAGATATGGGTTTAGTAATAAAGTCACCGCTGCCCGTGGAAAAAGCTTTCATAACTTCACCTGGCTGGTGATTGGCAGTTAAAAAAATCACCGGCAATTCGTGCAAGCTGTAATTTTTTCGCAATGCATCACATACTTCGTAGCCTGTCATATGCGGCATCATTACATCAAGAATAATCAAGTCAATGTCATCGTTCTCGGAAATGATTCGCAGAGCATCATTGCCATCAATGGCCTCTATGCTGTCAAAGTGATGTTTGCGTAAGTGCGCTTTAACCACCATTCTATTTACTGGATCATCATCTACAATCAGAATTTTATATATTTTTTCTGCGCTAACGAATAATGGCACAGACGCTTCATTTGCATACAAATGGCCATTGAAATAAACATTGTTTATCTCGTTTTTACGTTTCAATGTTACAACAGATTGTTGTGTTTTATTTTTTTCGGCGAGACTGTTGTCGACGGCATTAATAGTGGGAAGATTGATTTTTATTTCATTCTTATCGGAAATTCGTGGGAGTTTTATATGGAAAGTAGTGCCTTGCTCTACTACTGATTCAACCACAATTTCACCTTTATGTAATTCCACGAGTTTTTGAATGACGGACAATCCTAATCCTGCCCCATTAACAGCGCGCTTTGCGGAGCCTTCTACTTGTTGGAATGCGGTAAAGATATTACTGATACTTTCAGCGGATATTCCAATACCCGTATCGCTAACATCAATGCAATCAAAGTTGTTATCTTGAGTGTGAGTGATAGTGATAGAGCCTTCGCGGGTAAACTTAATAGCATTGTCAATAATGTGATGGATGATTTGCGATAATCGATGCTCGTTGGATAAAATAAATGTATTTTCGGGGATTTTATTAAAAACGGTTAGCGACTTGTCATTAATATGATCATGCAAGTCCAGTAAAATTCTTGTAACTAAAGGGTGCAGCTCAACTGCACTGAGTGAGAATGAAAGCTCATTATTAGCTAGTTGCGAAAACTCAAGAATATCGTTAACAACATTTGCCAAGCGCTTACCGCTTAATAAAATCATTCTTGCTTTTTGTTTAATCTCTGGCGATAACTCGGTATAACCAGTGCTAATTGATTCGGCAAGGCCAATAATCCCGTTCAGTGGGGTGCGTAATTCGTGCGATGTATTGGCAAGAAAGTTTTCTTTTAACTTGTCGATATTTCTTAAGCGGTCGCTAACTAAACGTTCCATTGCAACTTTTTTCTGTGCTTCTTTGACTTTTTTACGTTGCGTTCGCACAAAGTTTATTACAAAAATTATAAGGATTAGTGTATACAATGTGTAGGCTATCCAGCTTCGCCAAATGGAAGGTAGGATAGTAATATCAACTGATGCTCCATCTTCATTCCACAGTCCCTCATCATTAGCCGCTTTAACTCGGAATACATAATTTCCTGAATCCAAATTGGTATATGTTGCGGAGCGTTTAGTGCCAATATAATTCCATTCTTTGTCAAAGCCCTGAAGTTTATAAGCGTATTGGTTGCTTTGTGGAAAGCGATAATTAAGTGCTGCAAATTCAAATGTAAATACAGATTGCAAATGAGTTAGCGTTAGCTGCTTAGTTTCGCTTATTATTTTTGTTAGTGGCGAATTCTTATCTTGTACGCTCACTGGATGGTTAAATAAGCTAAAGTTTGCGAGTGCGACGGGAGGCTTATATAAATTATCTTCTATATCCGTAGGGTTAAAAATGGTAAATCCTTCGGAACTACCAAACACAAGGTCACCGTTAGCGCGCTTTACATTTGCATCTCTATTAAAAAGATTTCCTGGGAGGCCGTGGCGCTTATCGTATATTTTAAATTTCATTGTTGCAGTGTTTAATTTTGATAAGCCATTGGCACCACTGATCCATAAAAACCCTGAATTGTCTTCCTGAATTCCAGTTACAACATTGTCAGCTAGGCCATCGTCCGTTGTGTATGTCTTAAACGTTCCTGCTTTTTTATCAAATAAATTTAATCCGCCACCGAGTGTTCCTATCCATAATTTTTTGTGAGAATCTTCAAAAATAACTTTTACCCAGTCGGCGCTTAGGCTGGTGGGATCATTTTCAATATGGCGAAAATATTGGAGCTCGTTATTACTTCGGTCGAATAGACCTAAGCCGTTTGCGGTGCCTACCCAGAAATTATGTTCGGAGTCTTCAAACATGCATTTGGATGCGGGGCAAATAATAGCTTCGCCAGTTTTAGAGTCCTGACGATAGTGATGGAAAGAATCGGTTTCAGGGACGTATTTACTTAACCCTGTACGTTCACTGGCCAACCATAAAACCTGGAATTTATCTTCATATATTTGCCAAATCCTATCGTCGGAAATGCCGGCAGGTTTATTAATGTCGGGGAAATAGTGAGCGAAAGTATTTTTTTCTTCATTGTAGCGACTGAGTCCTCCACCCCAGGTACTAACCCACAGAATACCGCGGTTATCTTCAAGGATCGCCAAAACGGCATCTGCGGGTAGTGCTTTAGGGTCGGATTTATTGGTGGGGTTGTGTCTGAAATGCTGTAACTGGTTATCCTTTTCGCTGTAGCGCGTCATCCCTTTTTCAGTTCCAATCCACAGGCTGCCATCACGCCTTTCCGCGATAGATAAAATATCGTCGTTGACCAAGCTTTGCGCCTTGTTCGGGTTATGCGTGAAGTTAGTAAAATGCGGGACATTCCTATGTATTACATCCATTCCCGAAGGGTGAAAACCAAACCACATATCCCCGGCCTTATCTTCGAATATGCTTTGTACTTTATTGGCTGCCAAACTATTAGCCGACTCGGGGTCGTGAAAATAATGAGTTAGTTTTTTATGGTCTTTTTGGTAGCGAAATACTCCTAATTTATCCGTAGCAATCCACAATTCTCCCGAGCGAGTTTGATACATTTTTTTTATATAAGGGCCGATAGAAGTATTAAAGTGAGGTAATTCTTTCGGCGAGTAAAACAATCCAGTCTGTGGATTAAAATGCCGCACACCGGCACCGAAGGTTCCGATCCATATGTTGGAATCATTTTCAATCCAAAGACTTGCCGCTTCATTGAGAGAGGGGCTAGCGGTGGACGATGCATCCCAAGGGTAATGAGTGAACTTTTGACTCGATGGCTCAAACC
Source organism: Gammaproteobacteria bacterium (assembly GCA_031425935.1). Lineage (GTDB taxonomy): Bacteria > Pseudomonadota > Gammaproteobacteria > Pseudomonadales > Cellvibrionaceae > Cellvibrio. The sequence continues at coordinate 4,075 of JANPKH010000371.1, forward strand.
GGATAAGCCCCCCCTCATTCATGCCCAGCCAAATGTTTCCGTCATCATCTTCTGCAAGACAATAAATACTGACATCATTTAAATTGAAATTATGTTTATGCTGAGTTAGAACGCCATCGAAAGAATAAGCTATTAATCCGTGTGATGTGCTTCCTATCCAGAGGTTTCCTTTTTTATCAATTAATAAACTTTGTATTGGCGAAGCTTGGCCAAGAGTAGTGAAGTCCGCTTTATGGCGAGCGTCAAATAAATGTACGAAGTTACCCGTTGCGTAATCGTAACGGTTAACTCCGTCACTTGTAGCTACCCATAAGTTCCCACTCTGATCAACCGCCAAATCTGAAATAATATTATTGCTTAAACTATTCGGATCTTTAGCGTTGTGGGTGAAAATTTCTAGTGAATAACCGTCATAACGCGCCAGCCCGGTAAAGCCGCCGAACCAAATATATCCATGCTTATCCTGCGCCATGGTTCTTACATAACCAATGGTGGCAAGCTTGTCTATCGACAAGTGTGTAAATGAAGCCTTGGCAGCAATAGGTTTATTAAAAGTGGTTGAGTTTGTAGCATAAGTGGAATGAGCAATGAGCAGGCTTAATACCATAATGACTGCTGTACTCAACCTGACATAGGAGCGAGTGCAGCAAGTTAATGGACCACGAAAGCCAACATCAAAAGGTAGGCTGCGTAAGAAAAATTGCCAAATATTTAGCTGCTTGAGCATATCCGGGTTTCTAATTTTTAAATTATTAAAGGGATAATCCAGGGGATCGCGGCTTTATGTAGTTATCTGACATAACTGTAAAATCTGTCAGGCAGACCGCTCCTTCGTGGAAACCAAATTCTTCATCGAGTGTAGTTTGGGCTAAGGGTTATGCATCGATAATTTCCCGTATTTGTGACGGTAGCGTGTCTAAATGCAGCACGTCCGCGTAACGTGCATTTAACTAGAAGCGTATTTACGCAAGGTACAATAGAATGCGGGCCAAATAAGCTGTGTCACGCAGGATTCTTGTTATAAGATACTGCACAACAAATTAGCTCGTCAGCCTCGCACTTGTATCAGCCAATTTCTAAAAGTCATTTTCAACTGCTATTCAGGATTCAACCTTGAAACGAAGTAACGCCAGCCGAAAACCACCTGTTTCCGAGTCCACCAATAATCTCGGTAGCCATATAGTGCGCGAGGGCGCATTAATCGGCTTAGTTGCCGTATGTGTTTATTTGCTAATGGCGATGTTCAGTTATGACACGGCTGATGGTGGATGGTCAAGCACGGGTGAAAATATTCATGTTGCTAATCTTGGTGGCCGCTTTGGTGCCTGGTTAGCAGATGTTTTCTTTTTATTGTTTGGTTATTTAGCCTATTTATTTCCGGTTATGTTGGCCTACCGCATTGTGTTGGTATTTCGTGGCCGTGCTTATCATCGAAATCTCGATTGGTTAATGATTGGTATACGTGTAGTGGGCCTCATCCTAGTGATGGTGGCAGGCACTGGGTTAACGACTATGCATTTTAGCGGCGGCGAGTCGGTACTGCCGTATTCTAATGGCGGTTTGTTAGGGGATGGAATCTCAACCTTGGTTGAACATGCGTTTAACTACACCGGGGGTACATTATTACTTCTCGCCTTGTTTTTATTTGGTTTGACTATTTTTACCGATTTGTCCTGGTTTGCGTTAATGGATGAAATTGGTCGTTACACGTTGATCGGTGTCGCGATGGCTAAAGAAAAGTGGTTGCAATATCAACGTGATAAAAAGGAACAGCAATTTGCTCTGAATGCTCAACAACATCGTCGTGAGGTCGTGATAGAGCACGCTAAGGTAGAAGCCAAACGCCAAGCGCCGGTGATAATTGCGGAACCCCCCAAGAAGAAGCTAGCGCCCAGCCCGAGGGCTGAAAAAGAAAAACAAGTTTCGTTGTTTGATTCTCTGGAGCCAGCTGTTGGTAGTTTACCTGCGCTCAGCTTACTCGACCCTGCCGATAAACGCAGTGATAAGGGCTACTCCAAAGAATCGTTGGAGGCAATGTCTAAACTTCTCGAATTAAAACTTAAGGACTTTGGTATTGAAATCGCAGTCGTTTCAGTACAGCCGGGTCCAGTTGTAACTCGTTTTGAAATCCAACCTGCTGCGGGGATTAAAGCTAGCCGTATTTCTGGCCTCGCCAAAGATTTAGCGCGCTCACTCGCGGTAGTGTCTGTGCGGGTAGTAGAAGTTATTCCCGGGAAGTCCTTTATGGGCATTGAGATCCCTAATGCACATCGCGAAATTGTGCGCTTGAGTGAAGTAATCTCCTCCGAGGTTTACGAAAATTCTAAATCAGTGCTTACTATGGCGCTTGGGCACGATATTTCTGGTGAGCCCATAGTGGCTGATTTGGCCAAAATGCCGCACTTGTTAGTTGCAGGAACTACCGGCTCAGGTAAGTCCGTTGGCGTAAACGTGATGTTGCTTAGCCTGCTGTTTAAATCAACGCCTAAAGAAGTGCGGTTGATTTTGGTGGACCCAAAAATGCTGGAGCTTTCGGTGTATGAAGGTATTCCGCATTTGCTTACTCCAGTCATTACCGATATGAAAGATGCCGCCAACGGGCTGCGCTGGTGTGTGGGTGAAATGGAGCGTCGATACAAACTTATGTCAGCAATGGGAGTACGTAATTTAGCGGGCTTTAATCGCAAAGTAGATGATGCAATTAAAGCTGGAACTCCGATTGTTGATCCATTGTTTAAACCTGAAGAAAATTTTGATCCAGGTTTGGCGGTAGCGGTTGCACCTGATTTAGAAGTCTTGCCAAACATCGTAGTGGTGATCGACGAATTCGCCGACATGATGATGATCGTTGACAAGAAAAAAGTAGAGCAACTTATTTCCCGTATCGCGCAAAAAGCACGCGCTGCGGGTATCCATTTAATTCTTGCAACCCAACGTCCGTCGGTGGATGTTATCACCGGGTTAATTAAAGCCAATGTACCCTCACGTATAGCATTTCAAGTTTCCTCTCGAATCGATTCGCGCACTATTCTCGATCAAGGTGGCGCGGAACAATTGCTGGGCCACGGCGATATGCTTTATTTACCTCCGGGCACCAGTTTACCTGTTCGTGTTCACGGCGCATTTGTAGACGACCACGAAGTTCACCGCGTAGTTGCCGATTGGAAAAAACGCGGCGCCCCCAATTATATTGATGGCATCACCGATGAGAGCAACAACAGTATTCCCGTACCTGGAATGGCGAGCGAAGGTGAAGATGATGACAACGGCGAAAGCGATGCGCTTTACGATGAGGCCGTTGCTTTTGTACTCGAAACGCGCAAAGCGTCCATTTCTTCCGTGCAACGTAAATTGCGCATCGGCTACAACCGCGCCGCACGTATGATTGAAACTATGGAAGCTGCTGGAGTGGTTTCATCAGCGGGGCATAATGGAAATCGCGAAGTGTTAGCACCGGGCGGGCGGAACCATTAATAATAAATGCATTCTTAAGGTATTTAAGGAGAGTGAAAATTAAATTTGAGCAAAAATCATTGGAAGGGCGCTTTGTTACATTGGAGCCTCTTGAAATAAAACACCGTGATGGGCTTTGCGCTGCAATTTCTGATGGTGAGCTTTGGAAGCTCTACGTAACACTTGTTCCTCATGTTAACGAGATAAATTTATTTTTAAGTAATGCAAGAGACGCATATGAATCTGGCGATGGTATTGCGTTTGCAATTATTGACAAAGCAACCAACAAAATTGCAGGCTCTACCCGCTTTATGAAAGCTAATTTGCCTAATAGGCGTGTTGAAATTGGTTTTACTTTTTTAGGGAAGTCTTGGCAGAAAACGCACATTAATACGGAAGCAAAATTATTGTTGTTAACTCATGCATTTGAAGTTATGCAGCTCAACCGCGTTGAACTACTTACGGATTATTTTAACACTGCATCGCGCTATGCTATTTTACGCTTGGGCGCTAAAGAGGAAGGAATATTACGCAATCACATGGTAATGCCAGATGGCCGCATTAGAGATTCGGTGCTTTACAGTATCATCAAAAATGAATGGGCTGGAATTAAGCATCATTTAAATTATAAATTAAAAAATATCCAAAACTCTCTGGAGCCATTATGAAGACGATTACCTACTTAATTGCATCTTTTTTTTCCCTGATGGCAGTTGCCACATACGCCCATGACCAATCCCCTTCCAATCAAACTGCAACACAACTGCGGAAACAATTAGATGCCATGACCAGCCTGCAAGGCGATTTTGTGCAAACCTTGTTTGATCAAAAAGGTAAAAAGTTAGATGAAAGTAAAGGTACTTTTATTATGCAGCGCCCCGGGAAATTTTATTGGGATACTACATCGCCTGCGCCACAGTTATTAATCTCCAATCAAAAAACCATATGGCTGTATGATCCCGATTTACAAACCGTTACTGTGCGCCCCTTTAGCGATGACTTACAAAAAACACCTACGTTGTTACTAACGGCAGATGTAGAGAGTTTACATAAGCATTTCTCTATTAAACGTAGTGAGCAACCGAAAAAGGCGGAAAAATTTACGCTAACACCGAAAGTGACTGAGGGATTATTTCAGCAATTAACGCTGGTTTTTTTAGATGGTCTACTCACTGAGTTTAACATTCAAGATAGCCTTGGCCAGAACACGAAAATTGTTTTGAGTAATCAAAAACGTAATCAACCGGTGAATGAAAGTATCTTTAATTTTGTACCGCCGGAAGGCGTGGATATTATCAACAATCAATGAGTGATTTATTTCGCAAGCAAGAGCTGCAAGAGCAACTAAACTATCAGCCTTTGGCTGCTCGTATGCGCCCGCGCAACCTGGACGAATATATCGGCCAGGAACACCTGCTTGCACCGGGCAAACCATTGCGTGAAGCGATTGTGCGTGGTCATTTGCATTCTATGATTTTATGGGGGCCGCCGGGCGTGGGTAAAACCTCGCTCGCAAAATTATTTGCTGAACAAGCACATGCACGTTTTGAGTCACTTTCGGCAGTGCTAGCAGGTGTAAAAGAAATTCGCGCAGCGGTAGCGGCAGCGCAACAAGAGCGTAGTGGGTCTGGCCGTAAAACTATTTTGTTTGTGGATGAAGTCCATCGCTTTAATAAATCGCAACAAGATGCATTTTTACCTTACGTTGAAGATGGCACTTTTATTTTTATTGGTGCGACTACCGAAAATCCATCGTTCGAATTAAACAATGCGTTGCTCTCTCGCTGCCGTGTATACGTATTGCGCGGGTTACAGCCAGAACAATTGCAGCAAGTATTGCAACAAGCACTCAACGATAAAGAGCGTGGTTTGGGTGCTGGCGATTTACGTATTGATGAAGACAGTCTGGCAACACTTGCTCACGCCGCCGATGGGGACGCGCGAAAAGCACTTAATTTACTTGAGATTGCGGCGGACTTATCAATAGACTTTTCAATAGCAGCTAGGGCAGATGAGCAGGGCAACTATAAAGTTATTAATCAAGAGGTGTTAAGCGAAGTATTAGCATCCGACGTGCGTCGCTTTGATAAAGGCGGCGACATTTTTTATGAACAAATTTCGGCGTTGCATAAATCAGTTCGTGGTTCTTCACCTGACGGAGCGCTCTATTGGTTGGCGCGTATGCTCGATGGCGGTTGCGATCCACTTTACATTGCTCGTCGTGTAGTCCGCATGGCAAGTGAAGATATAGGCAATGCAGATCCGCGTGCCTTGCCTTTGTGCTTGAATGCGTGGGATGTGCAGGAGCGACTTGGTAGCCCCGAAGGCGAACTTGCTATCGCGCAAGCTGTGGTATATCTCGCAGCAGCGCCAAAAAGCAATGCTGTGTATAATGCATTTAATCAAGTAATGGCAGATGTGCGTGCGCAACCGGCTTATGATGTGCCAATACATTTGCGCAATGCCCCGACAAAATTAATGAAGTCAATGGATTATGGCGCAGCATATCGCTACGCGCACGATGAGCCAGGCGCCTACGCCGCCGGTGAAAATTATTTACCAGAAGAGCTGGCAACAAAACGTTACTATCAACCGGTTGAGCGCGGGCTCGAAATAAAAGTGCAAGAAAAGCTGACGCATTTACGTGAGCTGGATAAGCTAAGTAAAAAGCAGCGGTATAAAAAATAATTTCCCGGAAGATGATATGCAATGGTTCATGATTGCCGTGGGTGGTGCTCTCGGTTCAGTTGCACGGTTTGGCGCAATGAATTATTTAACGCCGTTATTTAATTACCGTTTTCCTGTCGGCACTTTTGTGGTTAATGTTTTTGGTTCATTTTTAATTGGCATTGCTTATGTCATTTTGGTGGAAAAAGCTGTCTTAGCTGCTGAGTGGCGTTTGTTTTTTATGACGGGTATTTTGGGTGGCTTTACAACATTTTCAGCATTCTCGCTTGAAATGTTACAAATATGGCAGACTGGTCATGTTCTACTTTCGATAGCCTACGCAACCGCTTCGGTTTTTATCGGTTTGTTAATGGCTTATGTAGGCATGCAGTTAGCACAAAAACTTTTTTGATTTTTTAAACTTAACTTTATACGAAATATTACTATGCTAGATTCTAAATTAATCCGTACCAATCCTGAAGCAGTAGCGGCGGCTCTTAATAAGCGTGGTTACACATTAGATGTTGCCAGTATAAAAACGTTGGAAGAAGAGCGCAAAGCGATTCAAATAAAAACTGAAAACTTACAAAATGAACGCAACACGCGTTCAAAAAATATTGGCAAAGCGAAGCAGTCTGGTGAAGATGTTGCACCATTGATGCAAGCGGTTGAGCAAATTAAACAAGAGCTTGCGACTGCCGAAATTGAACTCACTAAAGTTCAAGAGGCGTTTGATACGATTTTAAGTAGTGTGCCCAATATTCCTGCCGATGATGTGCCTGAAGGGAAAAGCGAAGAAGATAACGTAGAGATTCGCCGTTGGGCTATGCCGCGCAGTTTTCATTTCCCTATCGTTGATCATGTGGATTTGGGAGCAAGTATTGGCGGCCTGGATTTCGACACGGGTACAAAAATTACTAGTTCTCGCTTTGCTGTATTGCGCGGTGGTGTGGCACGTTTGCATCGTGCACTTGCACAATTTATGTTGGATACACATGTTAACGAACATGGTTATGAAGAAGTTAACGTACCCTTTGTTGTGAATGCAGATTCGCTCTACGGGACAGGGCAATTGCCGAAGTTTGAAGAAGATTTATTTAAACTTACTGACGAGCGCGGTTTGTATTTAATTCCTACCGCTGAAGTGCCGGTTACCAATATATATCGTAACGAAATTGTTGAAGATGCTCAGTTGCCCATTAAACTAGTTTGCCACTCTCCATGCTTCCGTTCTGAAGCCGGCAGTTATGGTCGCGATACTCGTGGATTAATTCGTCAGCATCAATTCGAAAAAGTGGAGCTAGTACAATTTGTTCGTCCGGAAGAATCAGATGAAGCACTCGAAGAATTAGTTGGTCATGCAGAAATTATTTTACAAAAATTAGGTTTGCCACACCGCACTGTTATTTTATGCGGTGGTGATATCGGTTTCTCATCTGCAAAAACTTACGACATTGAAGTTTGGGTGCCTTCACAAAATAAATACCGCGAAATTTCTTCTTGCAGCAGCTTCCGCGATTTTCAGGCTCGCCGCTTAATGGCACGTTACCGCAATCCAGAAACGGGTAAGCCAGAATTATTGCATACGCTCAATGGTTCGGGTTTAGCGGTTGGCCGTACCTTACTAGCGGTGTTAGAAAATTATCAGCTCGATGATGGCAGCGTAACTATTCCACAAGTGTTAAGACCGTATATGGGTGGACAAGATGCGTTGTTGCCGGTGAAGAAATAATAGCGAACTCAGTCGGTCCCGTAGGTTGGGCTGAGTAACGAAGCCCAACATTTCGGCCTCGCACATCAAACTCATGTATTTGAAAACGCAAAAGCTATCGCAATTTTGGTTTTTATGGTTTGTAGGTCAGCATGGATTTGTTGGGCTTCGTTCCTCAGCACCAACCTACAATTCACGTCGTAGATATTTTTTATGGAATACTTCCCCGTTTTTCTCGATTTAAAAAAACGTACTTGCTTGCTTGTGGGCGGCGGTGATGTTGCGACGCGCAAAGGTCGTTTACTATCAAAAGCCGGTGCGATCTTGCGCGTAGTTGCACCGGAAATTTCTGCCGAGTTGCGCGAGTTGGCTGCGCAAAACAATGGTGAAATATTTGAGCGCGAATATCAGTCCAACGATTTAGATAATTGCGTTATTGCAATTGCGGCTACGGATAACGAATCGTTAAACGAAAAAATTTCATTAGATGCTAAAGCGCGTTTCTTGCCAGTAAATGTGGTCGATAGCCCAGCACTTTGTACTTACATTACACCTGCAATTATTGATCGCTCGCCATTAGTTATTGCAATTTCAAGTGGTGGAGAAGCGCCCGTGTTAGCGCGTTTAATTCGCACCAAACTGGAAACATTGATTCCTACGAATTACGGCAAGCTTGCCACTATTGCGAAAATCTGGCGAGATCGAGTGAAAGCGCGATTTGATAATGGTGATAGCCGCCGTCGTTTTTGGGAAAAAATCTTGCAAGGTCCAGCGGCAGAATTAGCGTTGAATGGTCAAGAAGATGCGGCAGAAAAAATTATAGCTACTGAAATTTCGCAAGATGACCAGAGCATTACGCAGGGAGAAGTTTATTTGGTGGGTGGTGGTCCGGGTGATCCGGAATTATTAACTTTGCGAGCATTGCGCTTAATGCAGCAAGCGGATGTAGTACTTTATGATCGTTTGGTTTCTGACGGAGTAATGGAATTAGTGCGCCGCGACGCTGAACGTATTTACGTGGGTAAACGCCGCAGCGAACATGCAATGCAACAAGAAAATATAAATCAATTATTAGTGGATTTGGCGAAACAAGGTAAGCGCGTGTTGCGTTTAAAAGGCGGCGACCCTTTTATTTTCGGGCGCGGCGGTGAAGAGATTGAGTTACTCGCGCAGAATAATATTCCCTTTCAAGTGGTACCAGGTATTACTGCGGCATCAGGTTGTGCTGCCTATGCAGGCATTCCGCTCACCCATCGCGATTACGCACAGTCGGTACGTTTTGTTACTGGCCATTTAAAGTCAGACGATATTAACGTGAACTGGCCAGAGCTCGCGAATCCCACGCAGACTTTAGTATTTTATATGGGCTTGGTTGGCCTAAAAGAGATTTGCGAATCTTTAATAGCGCATGGCCGTGCATCAACAACGCCTGTGGCTTTAATCGAAAAAGGCACGACCCAGCAACAGCGCGTATTCATAGCTGATTTGACTACTATTACAGAAGTAGTAGCGGCGCAAGATGTTCATGCACCCACTCTGATTATTGTGGGGGATGTGGTCAAGCTGCATGAAAGTTTGAAGTGGTTCAAGATTAATGGCTAAGATAGAGAAAATTGGCGCGTAAAGTTGTAAAGTAATTGCGCTATCTGCCGATAGAGTGAGTAATACATTTCATTGCTTGCCATAAATGGTGGTAAAAAATATGGTTTATATCCGACCGCCTTCTCGTATTCCTCCTGCCGTAACGCTTAAGCCAATTGGCAGTAATGAACCTGTTCAGGAACAGCATTTAGAGCCCGCCAAGCCCACGGAAGCTCCTTTAATCCCCGCGCCAAATGCTGAGCGGAGGAAGCATCGTGATCGTCGCGATCGCGGCAAAAAATCACCTGATCCGCTGTTAGAAACCCGCACCAGTAAAGATCGCCGCAAATCGAATAAGCCTACGATTAGCATTACCGTCTAATATTTTCTGCTACAGAAATTGCCACTGCCACCGATTTGAACGCCGGAGTTTTGCTGCGTGGGTCATGTTCGGTGCCAATTAACACATTGGCTTCCGGATAATAAGCCAGCACATTGCCGCGTGGCAGATTAAAAGAGAATACTGTTACAGTTTGCATTTCGCCGTGAGCAGATTTTATATTTACAGTGTCACCCGCTTGAATATTCATCGCTGTAATATCATGGCCATTCATTAATATCGCCCAACGAGTATCAGTGCCGCGGTAACTATCGCGCTCTTCATAAATGATTGAATTAAACTGCCCCTCGCTGCGAATGCTCGCTAATAAAAATGGATATTCACTGTTGGTGAGAGCGGTTGAATTTTTATGTGTATAAAACGTTGCTTTGCCGTTGGCAGTTTTAAACTGTGGTGTAACGAGTAAGCGCTCTCGAATAGTAAATTCCTGTTTAGTAACGGCAATATCTTTTAATTCACTCATTCCGGGAACAGTAGCCGCAATGGCCGCGCGAATATTATTGTGTTGCTTAAATTGTGAAAAATCGACTTGGCAGTTTGGTAATAATTTTTCCGCAAAGTCACATAAAATTTTTACTTCAGGTTGTACGTTAGCTAAACGGGTAATGCCACCATCACTTAGTCGCACATAGTTAAACATAGATTCCTGAGTGGTCGATTGCCATTCTTCATCGCGTGCTGTCACGGGTAAAATAAGTGCTTCGCTAGACTCCATGCCGGTAACATGGCCGCGATTTAATGTAGTGGTTAAAAATACTTTAAAGCCAATATTATTTAACGCAGTTTTTGTCCAGGTGCTGTTTGGTGTGGCTGAAAATAAATTGCCACCCATCAGCAATGCTGCATCTATTTTTTTATCGTAGGCGGCTTGCAAACAAGCAAGTGTATCCATACCTTGCTCGCGTGGTAATTGCACCGAAAATATTCGTTCCATATGCGCAAAAATATCTTCGGCTAATATCGGCTTTACGCCAACGGTGCCAATACCTTGCACGTTGCTGTGGCCGCGCAACGGTAATAAACCTGCGGAGGGTTTGCCAATCATGCCACGCAATAATGCCAGGCTGGCAATTGCTTCCACATTTTCTACACCGTTTAGGTGATGAGTAATCCCCATACCCCACGCAAATATTACGCGGTCAGATTTTGCGTAAATATCCGCAATATCGTGAATTATTTTTTTGTCGATACCGGTGTAATCAATAATGGTTTGCCAATCGGTATGCCGTACATCTTCAGCATATTGTTCGAAGTTGTTGGTATGTTGCGCAATAAAATCGTTATCAATTTGCTTATTTTCAATTAAAGCTTTAGCAATTCCTTTTAACAAGAGTAAATCGCTACCAATGTTGGGTTGAATATATTCAGATGCAATCCAAGTGCCACCACTCAACATGGATGTTGCACTTTTCGGTACGGCAAAGCGAACCAACCCCGGCTCTTTCGCAGGGTTAATCACAATCACTTGGCCTCCGCGTTCTCTGCAATTTTTTAGCTGATGCACAAAGCGGGGGTGGTTAGATGAAGGGTTAGCGCCAATCACAAAAATACAATCGCTTTTGCCTAAGTCCTCCAGTGAAACTGTGGCTGTGCCTGAACCCAACACATTGTGTAAGCCAACGCTCGTTGCTTGATGGCAATAGTAAGAGCAATTGTTCACGTTATTAGTACCGTATAAGCGCGCTAACAATTGCAATACAAAACCAGCTTCATTGGATGAGCGGCCAGATGTATAAAAAAATGTTCGATCAGGCGTGGTGGTGGAAAAACGTTTTGCCATTAATTCAATTGCCACGTTCCATTCAATGGGGTGGTATTTGTCGCTTGCCGCAGGCTTATAAAGCGGAGTATTTAAACGGCCAAGGTGTTCCAATTCATGCGCTGAAAGTTGTGCAAAATCTTCCAGCGTATGGCCAAAAATTTCATTAGGAATGGGTGCTTGAATATCGGTAGATTGTGCTTGAATACTTTTATTGCAGACTGAAGGAAATTCATCTAACTCATTAGTCATGCCGCCACGTTGCCCACCCATACCTAAGCCACAGGCTTTACAGGTATTTTTACTATTCAGTGCTTTTGCTGAATTTAGTAAACCGATGCGAGCTACAGTCATTAGCGTATAAAGAACTTTTTTCGGGCCACCTCCGACTATTTTAATAGGGTCAGGAGAGGAAGTATTTTCGACAGTCATTTAATAAATCTCTCTAGCAGGGCAAGCTACTATTATTTGTTAGAACTATTATTAGGAACTATGCGTATTAGGTATGAATTTATGTCTTTCATTCTTCGCAATCCAATATACACAATCAGATTCATGAATGACTAGTTATTAAATGATGCATTCAAGAGTGAGACAAACCCTCCACGGCAAGTCTCTTTGCTATACTAGCTACCCTTTTTGCTAATCGTGGTGCTCCATCAGCATGAGCTTTTTGGCCAATTTAAGACAACAAAGCAACAGCGAACAGCCGTTACAGTTATGTTATGTGATGAGTATTGATGAGCAGCATATTGCTCATTTACATTTATGTTTGGCGGAATTACACCAAGCCACGCCGTTATTGCCAGGGAAACCCTATTTTGTGCAGCAACAACATTTAGAGCGGCCCCCGCAATTTTTATCGTTAGAAGATAGGAATATTTTGCAGGCGTTAGTCACTGCAGACGCTGAATGGTTTAATCACCAGAACGGAGGTTTACCTGAACTCAATACTTGGGAGTTTTTGCAGGCGCTGCTGGCAACTAACCGCTGCTATACAGAATACCAGCCAGGCCGTTGGCATATGCTTGCCAAGAGCGAGGATTATTCACTTCAATTGCATTGGTTGATCAATGAGCGTGGTGAACAATATTTGGATTGGCAAACGCTGCAGTCTGAAGCCATAGTTTTTTATGTTAACCGCACACTTTTTTGTAAACCGCTTGTGTATCACACTCGCGATCATAGTCTCAGCTTGGGAAATAGTGAGCTGAGCGCGCAGGCTGAAAAAGCCATCGGTAAAGTAAAACCATTAAGTGCCGATGGAGTTGAATATTTTTTGCAATGTCATCAAGACGACTGGGCGGACTTAACACTTCCTCTGCCTGCATTGCTAGCATGTGAAGAAACTTTCGCGCAGTTAATACCTCTGGTCGTTTGTCAGTCCGTGCGCGTGCCTTCGGAGCCGCACGGTATTCGCAATGAAATTCAACTTCAATTTGCCCTTGCAACGGAGCATTACTGCACGCGTATAGAAGGTAAACATACACCCACTTATTGGGATGGAAATCGTCTTCATCAATTGCAATACAATGAAGATGAAATAAAACATAAGCGAGCAGAGATTGCGGACCACTTAAGCTATTTTTCGGCTCGCCAACATTTTGGTGAAGAGCTGCCAAGCGTATGGTATTCACGTAAGGAAGAAGACTGGCAGCGGTTATTTGGCGAAACAATTCAACACCTGGAAGCGCTTGGTGCGAATGTATTGGTGGCGAAACATTTTTTTCAGCATTATGTATTTGCAGATTCGTGGCAAGTGGACATGCAAAAAAGTGATGACAAAGGTGTTCATTTTTCTATTCACTTATCAGTGGGAAAACAGCAAATTGATTTAGCTGAATTGTTGGCTCAGCTACAGACATTAAACCAACAGCTTAAGCCCGCTAGTAAATGCAAGAATCAACGGTTTACGTTACCAGATGGGCGCCTTCTGCTAATTCCCGCCGCGCAAATAAAAAGCCTTACGGAAGAGCTAGGCGACCTAAGGTACGAAGCGGGTATTGGTTTTCAGCTACCCAAACGTGAGTTGCATCGCCTGGCAAGCATTCACCATCGTTTACCTTCTATGACTGAGTGGCAAGGCAATCTTGAGCACTTACATAATGCTATTAACCTGCATCAATCACCGATTGTATTGGACAGTAAATTAAGTTGTGTTAATGCCGAGCTGCGCCCTTATCAATGGTTGGGTGTTTGTTGGATGCAGCATATAAAGCAACACAACATTAATGGCTTGTTAGCTGACGACATGGGGCTTGGCAAAACCTTACAAACACTTGCACATTTGAGTTTTGAACATCAGCAACAACGGTTAACTCATCCAGCATTAATTGTTATGCCTACCAGTTTGCTACACAACTGGGCGCGAGAAATTCAGCGCTTCACGCCACAGTTACGTTGCAAAATAATTCACGGCGTTACCCGGCATCAGTGGTGGGCCTCACTGAATGAATATGACATAGTGCTAAGCAGCTACCAACTATTGATTAATGACCTGGAACACTGGAAAAGCCAACAGTTAAGTTGGTTGATCTTAGATGAAGCGCAAGCGATAAAAAATCCACGCACCCGCGTCAGTCAGGCGGTGCGCGAAATAGAATGTGAAAATAAATTATGTTTGTCGGGTACCCCGGTAGAAAATCATCTTGGTGAGCTTTGGTCAATTCTGGATTTTTTAATGCCTGGGTGTTTAGGGAATGCTAAGCATTTCAAATCCCATTTTCAAAAACCGGTAGAGCTGGATGGAAATGCAAATCGCATGGCGCAATTATTGGAACGAATTGCCCCCTTTATTTTACGGCGCAGTAAAGATCAAATCGCGCGCGACCTTCCTGCAAAAACTGAAATTTATCAAAGTATCCCGCTCAATGATGATCAACAGCAATTCTATAAACAATTAAAAAATGCATGTTGGTCTGATTTGCAAACTCAATTGGATGATATGGAAGGGCCTGGGCAGCAGCACATTATGGTGCTCAATGCTTTGTTAAAATTGCGGCAAGCTTGCTGTGACCCTTCACTGTTGGGTGCAGCTCATATTAGTTCGGCGAAACGCGAATACTGTATTGAGATGCTACGTGAATTAGTTGCCGAAAAACGCGCCGTTCTGGTGTTTTCACAATTCACTAGCATGCTTGAACTGCTTGGCGAAGCATTAGCAAAAGAAAATATTCCATACTTAATGTTGACCGGAAAAAGTCAGCATCGCCAACAGTTGGTCGATGACTTTCAAGCAGGTAAGGCCCCAGTATTTTTAATTAGCTTAAAGGCAGGTGGTACGGGTCTTAATTTAACGCATGCTGATACGGTTATCCATTACGATCCTTGGTGGAACCAGGCGGCTGAGCAACAAGCAACTGATCGCGCGCATCGCATCGGGCAAGATAAGCCCGTTTTTGTATACAAGCTTATCGCTGAAAATACCATAGAAGAAAAGATTGCTGAATTACAAGCGCGCAAAGCAGTGCTTAGTCAACACGTAAACAACCAGGCACAATTAAGCGGGGAAAATTTTGCGTTTAAATTTGAAGATTTAATGAGTTTATGGCAAGAGGAAAATAACGCGATATGAATTCCAACAACATTGCCACTAATATTGTAACGCTTAATGATTTTTCAATTGCTACGGTTGAACAACACTTGAGTCAACAGGGTAGTTATTGTTTACTCGAGTGGTTATTGCAACAAAATCTACTTGCCTATTCTACTTATGAGGCTTGGCGTTACGGACAAATTGAAACCCTGGATACTGTGCTCGATATCAGCAATGACGAGCTCCAAAATGTAATAATAAAAACAGAGTTATATGGGAAAGCTTTGGCGCTTGTGGCAGAGCAACATGACTATTTTAGGTGGGCTGAAAATAGTCAAAAGCGATTAGTGAGCAGCACGACCTTAGCCACTCATCGTGCTTTAACGCAGCACTGGTTACGTACGCAAGATTTACCGCAATTAGATTTATTCATGGATAATTCTGCGGTGATTTGCGAGAACGAAATTCAAGCTGCTTTGGCTGGACGGCAATTTGAGCTCGCGCAACAAAAATTGCAACGTTTAACAAATTTAAATGCTAAGCATTCCAAGTTAGGTAGTTACCAAGATCTGGTAAATTACGGTTTACATATGCAGAATTGTGCAGTGGTTGATGGCGGGCTACTAGCAAATGAAATAGTCGCTCTTGAACAAGAAGTAATGCCGCTTACAAATGAAACATTGGGTAGTAATGCGCGAGACTATATAGCGTTTGCGTGGCGCAGGCTTAGCCAATCTGCGCAAACTATTCCATATGAATCGCAGCAAATAAAATTACATTCCAGTTATGCGTTAATGCAAATACCTGATTGGGCGGCCGCGCTTAGCGCCTTGAGTCAGGAGCCCACACTGTTTACCTCGGCACCGCTACTGCAACGATTTGCGATATGCCATGAAAGATTACATCATCACAATGAGGCATTGATCGTGTGGTGTTTATTGTTTGAATGCGATAGCAACGCGGCTGAAGCTGCCTGCGAGGCAAAAGTATCACCGCGATTGTGGGCGTTATGGCAAGATTTTTGGGATATAAACGATGGTGGAGCAAAATCTTTCTTCCCAGCTTTCGTCTTTATAAAAAACCCTGGTTTGATTCATCATTTAGATAAATTTCCGGCATTTAGCACTAACAGCAGTAAAGCAATGATTCATTTGGCAAAAATATATATAGAGGGCGGCGACGAAATTGATGCGCGAAACGCATTACAAAATATCAGTCCGGCACTTTTACGTTTGTATCTTAATGGTTGCAAAGCAAAGTAGAAGCATATAATCCTGTTTTGCAAATACAGTTTGTATAGAGTGATTCGTTAGAGTGCGGATAAAATCACTTAACTAAATTGCAGGTAATCGGTTTCTTATCTAGCAGTTATAGCTGTTTTTATAAAAGTATGTAAAAGTCGCATTTTTATCATAAGCTGTTTTTAAATAAGGACGAATCTCTCCTTGCAGTAAGATATCTAATGTGCGTTAAATACCGAAAAATAACATCAAGTAATATTAAATGGAATCTCATATGAATTTTCAAAAACTTCTTCTGCTTTCTGTTGCAATAATCCTCTCAGCTTGTGGTGGCGGAGGCGGCGGTGGAAATAAGCCACCTGCCACTTCGAGTGCGGCCAGTTCGAGTCTTGATGCGAATGCGCGATCAACCACAATATTACCCAAAATCGAAATTAACTCTGGCAATAATGTCATCGTCAACGAACCTAAAGTGACAGTCACCATGAAAGTGACTGAATATAATGCCAACAATGTAGGCATGGTTACTTATGATGGTTTGGCGGGTGCTGAATATCGCGGCTCTAGTTCACAATTTTTCAATCAAATCTTTGAATTGATTAATGGAGAATGGACACCTACCGGCGATATTAAAAAATCTATTAGTATTGAAACCCGCGATTCAACAGGTGTTGGTATCGATCTGGCGTTGCTAGGCTTGCCTGCCGAAGAAGACTGGGTTCTATTGGCTCCCTTTAGTGATAAAACTTTAATGCGCGATACACTCATCTATTCGTTGGCTCGCGAAATGGGTGGTTATGCATCTCGTTGGAAATATTTTGAGCTTTACCTCAATAATCAATATCGCGGTATTTATATTGTATTGGAAAAAATCAAGCGTGATCCAGAGCGTTTGAATATTAGTAATTTAAGAGCTATTGATAATGAAGGCGAAGAATTAACCGGTGGTTACATTCTTAAAATAGATAAAGCCAGCGGCGAAGATCCGGCTAATCCTGAAAGAGAAGATGTGTACCTGGATAGTTTTAGTTTTGTTAGTGCGCAGGTTGATGATACGTTTAATAACAAGCATCATTTTATTTACAGCGAACCTAAAAGCGAAGATATCACTGGTCCACAAAAAGATTACATTCAAAACTATGTTCATGAGTTTGAAGCAGCCTTGGCGGGTGCAAATTTTAAGGATGAAACAACCGGCTACCGTAACTATATTGAGGTTGATAGCTTTGTAGATTATTTTATTCTCAATGAGCTAAGCCGCAATGTGGATGGATTTAATTTAAGCCAGTACTTGGTTAAAGATAAAAATAAAAAACTTGCTCTTGGCCCCGTGTGGGATTTCAATCTAGCTTTTGGTAATGCTGGATGGTGTGGTGCTGAGCGCACGGATGGCTGGGCATACAATCATGCCGGTGACTGCCCGGGCACGACTCCTTATCCCGTGCCTTTCTGGTGGGATCAATTGCTAACGGATCCTTATTTTGTTGGCAAGCTAAAAGCTCGCTGGACAAGTTTACGTCTCACAACTTTATCAACTGCTACACTTACGACAAAGATAGATACCACAGCTGCGCAATTGAAAAATACACCAGCAGTATCTAATAATTTCCAGCAATGGCCCATCCTAACTATATTCGTTTGGCCAAACCCTAATATTTGGCATACTTATGATGGTGAAGTTAATCAATTAAAAACCTGGCTAAACGCACGAACAACCTGGTTGGATCAGCAATTTCAGGCAATGTAATAGAATAATTAAGAACTGGGAGTTGTTATGCTTGTCGCTTTACTGAATGATCCTGTTGGGGCTGTTGTCTGTCGATTTGTTATTGATATTATCGCAATGTTGATTTTATTAATGGGTATTTATTATCGCCGTTATGGCGATAAAGAATTGATGACATCCGCTTCACTTTTTAATGTGTTTATATTCTCCGTACTGACAATTCTGTCCAGCGTAAACTTTAGCGTTAATGCCGGTTTTGGTTTATTTGCCATTCTGGCTTTATTTACGCTGCGCTCTGAACAGATTGGAAAAATTGAAATCACCTACTTTTTTGGTAGTGTCGCTATTGCTGTAATTTGTTCTGTGCAGGGCACCACGCTGCCTTTCGTATTGGCAACAGTGGGGATTCTAGTGGTGAGTACGTACTTACTTGATCACCCTAATATATTGCGAAGCGTACACGGTGTTCGTATTACACTCGATAAAATTGATGCAGAGGCAATTGCCAATCCAAAGCAAATGTGCAGTGAGCTTTCTGTTCGGTTAGGTGTGAATGTACTTTCATTTCACATTATTTCTCTCGATTTTATCCATGATATGGCTGTTCTAAATGTCAACTACCGCAATCATTGACGGCAGTGTGTGGCAGCAGTTCAATGTTATTAGTTTAGATAAACTAAACAACGAGTCATCCATGCTCACTCGTTTGGATAATAAATATCTTGTTCGCGCACAAGAATTACCTTTTGTCCTTGAAGGGTTTTCAAACCATTTTGATATTTTGGAAATAGAAAAAAATCGTTTATTTAACTATGAGTCCTGCTATTTTGATGATGAGAATTTACGCTGTTATTATGATCATCACCAAGGTCGTCGCCAGCGCATTAAAGTGCGGACACGAAAATATACCGAATCTAATTTATGCTTCATTGAAGTGAAATTAAAAAATAGTCGTGGGGCCACCGTCAAAAGGCGGATGCCGTACCCCGTGGAGCAGTTTGGTACGCTCACTACACAAGCCATAAGCTACATCAACGAACAGCATCTTGAACTATACGGAAAACATTTCTCAAATGATTTAAAGCCCACACTGCATATGAGTTATGGCCGCGCAACCTTGGTTGCAAAGCAAGGTGGGGAAAGAATTACTATAGATAAAAAAATTCGCTTTACCCATAACTCAAAAACTTTTGCTACAGCAGATGATATTTTTGTTATAGAAACAAAGTCATCTAACGGCAACGGTATTGCTGATTCTATTTTGCGAAAATTTCATCAGCACCCTAGCAATAAATGTTCAAAATATTGCGTGGGAATGTGTGTTACTCAGCAGGTTAGCCGTTTCAACAATTTCAGGCCAACTCTACGCAAGCTTGGGGCCATACTCATTACATAGCTGCTTGTTCTTTATTTTGCTATTTATTTTTTCGGCTTGGTTACTCTAATAATATAGCGCTCTCGCCACATAATGAATTTGAGAGCATTACTATCAACTAACACACTACAACATAAAAAATTCATATGAAAATATTAGCTAAAAATTCTATAGAGAAATTAATACTACTTACTTTTTTATCGTCACTGGTCTGTCATGCTTTTGCGGGTGACAAAAATAATAACGATAGTAATGAAGGTTTTACTTATAAATTAAGCGCGAAAGCACAATTGCGCAGCGATAATTACGACAGTGTATTTAGTGCGAATGGCGAACAAGAAACTGACTATTATTTGCGTCGGGCGGAAGCTGGTGTTGCAGGGCAGTTTGTTAAATCATTTAATTATAAATTAAAATTGAAAGCTGACAATGATGGTGACGTAACCGTAAGAGATGCTTATCTCGCTTACGATTTACCTTACAAAAGCGAAGTTTTAGCGGGGCGCTTCGATCCAGACTTTGGTTTAGAACTCAGCGGCAGCAACAGCTGGACAACGGCCATTGAGCGTTCCTCCATTTGGGATCTGGTTAAGAATGCGGGCGATGGTAGCGATGGTGCAGGGATGGCTGTGCGCACTGCACATAAACATTATTTTGTAAGTCTTGGGGGCTTTGATTTTTCCGATAGTAAGGTCTTGAATATGCGTTTGGCCTATATTCCATTGAATAGCCGCCAACAAATTTTGCACTTGGGTTATTCGGTCCGCAACGCACAATATGATAATCCTGATAGTGGCCGCGTACGCACAGATCTAGGTGTATGGGGCGTTCACGTTAACAATAACGGCAATAGTATTCGTTTGGCCCGCGATTCGCGTGCCTATGGATTTGATGATGATTTTACTCAAGCCCTGGAGCTTGCTTATGCCTATGGGGCTTTTTCAATTCAAGGTGAACATTTAGATAGGCATTTTAACGGCGCACGCAATGAGCATGACCGCGATGCCACAGGCGACTATGTACAAATCGCTTATACGATTACCGGTGAATCGCGAAATTACGATTCGGATAGTGCAACTTTTGGCAAAATAAAATCGCAGCGTAGCTATGGGGCTTGGGAAATATTTTATCGTTACGATACCTTGGCAATCGATGGTGAAGTTGGGTTGCTCACACGCAGTCGTACTCACAGTGAGGCCACTGCCAAAGTGATGGGGATTAACTGGTATGCGCTTGACTACCTTAAAATATCTGCCAATTACATTAGCGGTGCAGCACCGCTAATACCTAATGATGTCGGCGATGAAAAAGGTAATGCTTATTCTTTGCAAGCCCAAATTAAATTTTAAAATTCACCATAGCCAGCGTTATGAAGGATTAGTGCTGGTTATGGTGAACATAAAATATGTTGTGATATGTTTTGTTTATTTTACTGCTAAAAAACTCACATCAAAAATCTCACCACACGTTTAATCTATGCTACGAGATTGTTGATAGGGTTAGCGAATAACTGCATCAATTTTTTTAATGTCTGCTGCGCTAAATTCCAAATTTTTCAAAGCTGCCACTGAATCTTCAATTTGTGCCGGGCGGCTGGCACCAATAAGACAGGTTGTTACTGCATCATTGTGTAAAGTCCAGGCTATCGCCATTTGCGCAAGTGATTGGTTGCGAGATTCTGCAATGGTATTGAGCGTTTGAACTTTACGAATTTTTTCAGGGGTTATGTCGCCATTGCCAAGATAAATTTGATCAGCGCGCGCGGCACGCGAGCCTTCAGGAATTCCGTTTAAATATTTATTGGTGAGAACGCCTTGCGCCAACGGTGAGAATACAATTGAGCCGACCCCTTCTCGTTTTAATACGTCGGTTAATCCATCTTCAATCCAGCGGTCAAACATGTTGTAGCGCGGCTGATGAATTAATAAAGGCGTGCCTAGAGATTTTAAAATATCGACTGCTTTTTTAGTTTTTTCTGGGGTGTAACTGGAAATACCTACATAGAGTGCGCGCCCAGAGCGAACGATATAGTCCAGCGCTTGCATGGTTTCTTCCAGCGGTGTTTCGTTATCCATACAATGATGATAAAAAATATCAAAATAATCCAAACCGGTGCGTTTCAAACTTTGGTCGCAACTCGCCACCAAATATTTGCGTGAACCGCCAATGCCATAAGGTCCTGGCCACATGTCATATCCGGCTTTGCTTGCAATAATTAATTCGTCGCGATAGCGAACAAAATCCTGTTTGTAAATATTGCCAAATGTGCTTTCAGCAGAGCCAAAATTAGGGCCGTAATTGTTGGCTAAATCGAAATGATTAATCCCTAGATCAAAAGCACAACGTAGCATTGCACGGCAATTTGCTTGAGAGTCTACAGCGCCGAAATTTTGCCATAAGCCCAGTGATAAACGCGGTAAGCGAATACCGCTATTGCCGCAGCGTTGATATTGCATGGAGGTGTAACGTTCAGGGTTGGCAGCATAAACTGGGTTTGGTTCATGAGTAATCATCGCTTGTGTCCGAGGTAATTGATAGAAGAAAAATGAAAAGAAAATGGTGCGCTGATTGTATGAGTGCAGGTGCTCATTGTAAACAATTGGTGTGACGGCTTGGCGGTAATGGTTTCAAGCCATTAACCGATTGCGATATGAACTTTGTGGAATTTTAAAAGCTGAAATAAAAAAAGGCTGCTTTCGCAGCCTGTTTAGATATGCGCCACCAACAAGTTTATTTAATGACTTGGTAGCAAGGTTTGTACTCTCTGCCTGGCAATTTCATACGATTTTGCTCGGCAAAGATAGTCAGTATTTCATCCACTGGATACATGATTTCAGGGTCGCCATGCAATTCGAAATGGCCAAACTCTTCGATGGTGCGAATGCCTTCCTCTTTAACATTTCCAGCGACTATGCCCGAGAAAGCACAGCGTAGATTAGCGGCTAATAAATAACTGGGCTGGTTTTTATGCAGCTCCAGGTTGCGCATGTTGTCATGAGTTGGAATGAACGGTTGTTGCAAATTAGGGCTAATTTTGAGGCGCCAATTGTAGTAATAGGCATCGTCACTTTGTTTACGGAAAGCTCGCACATTTTTAATTCCATCAACCATTTCGCGAGCAACGCTTTCAGGGTCATCAATAATAATTTTGTAATGTGCTTGTGCTTCCGGGCCGAGCGTATCGCCAATAAATTTATCAACACGCTTAAAGAAGTCCGCTGCACTCGAGGGACCGGTGAATATCAGAGGGAAGGGAATATCTTTGTTGTCGGGGTGTAGCAATATGCCGAGAATATAGAGAATTTCTTCGGTGGTACCCGCGCCGCCAGGAAATACAATAATGCCATGGCCTAAGCGTACAAATGCTTCAAGGCGTTTTTCAATATCGGGCATGATAGATAATTGGTTAACGATAGGGTTGGGAGCTTCAGCGGCGATAATACCTGGCTCTGTAATGCCTATATAGCGGCCGTTGTTAACGCGTTGTTTGGCGTGGCCGATGGTGGCGCCTTTCATGGGGCCCTTCATTGCACCTGGACCGCAACCGGTGCAAATATCTAAACCGCGCAAGCCGAGTTGGTAGCCAACCTCTTTGGTGTAATCGTATTCGCCACGGCTGATGGAATGGCCGCCCCAACAAACTACTAAGTTGGGGTCGAGCCCCGGTTCAAATAAATTCGCATTGCGCAGCATATGAAATACGGCGTCAGTGATTCCTTCAGTGGTTTGCAGATTAAATTTGGAGTTGCCGTTAATTTCGTCATTGTTATAAATGACATCGCGCAATACAGTGAATAAGTGTTCGCTAATTCCTTTAATCATTTTTCCATCAACAAAAGCATTGGCTGGTGCGCCTTTAACTGCTAACTTAATGCCGCGTTCTTGCTGCACAATGCTAATGTCAAAATTATGATAACGCTCCAATAATTCTTTGCCGTCATCGAGATCGTTTCCTGTATTGAGTACTGCTAATGAGCAGTTGCGGAATAATTTGTAGAGACCGCTTTGGCTGGAATCTAATAGTGTTGCGACTTCACTTTTAGATAAAACATTTAATTGGCCTAGCGGGGTAATAACGGCGTCGATAGTTTCAATATTGCCATTATGTTGTGTGAACGTTTTGTAGGGATGATGATGTGACATGAGTTTCTCTTTAGTATCGCGCTTGCGCTGTTAAATGAATCAATAATTCCGAATAGTTTTTATATGTATTCCGTGCATTATTTAGTACGTGTATTTATATACTAGAAGTGTAGTGTATTTTTATTGGTTTTGTATGCGTTAAAATAATGTTTCAGATAAGCCATTATTAATACAATATTGGTTTGATTGATATTTAACCAGAAGTGAGCTTCTATGACTTATCTACCCTGTGTTGAAGTACAAACAAATCCACAAATGGCTGCGGGTGCGGCGGTTATTTGGCTGCATGGCCTGGGAGCGGATGGGCATGATTTTGTGTCGTTAGTGCCTGAGATGAATTTGCCAGCAGCGCCCAATATTCGTTTTATTTTTCCGCATGCACCGAGCATAGCGGTCACTATCAATGGTGGTTATGTGATGCCTGCATGGTATGACATTTTAGAAATGAGTTTGGATCGCAAAGTAGATGCTGAGCAGCTGCGCGCTAGCGCTCGACAAATTCATTCACTAATTGAGCGTGAAATTTCGCGTGGAATTTCTAGCACTAATATTATTCTAGCGGGTTTTTCGCAAGGTGGTGCAGTAGTTTTTGAGGCCGCTTTGACTTTTACAAAACCCTTAGGCGGTTTGCTGGCGTTATCAACATATTTTGCAACCAGTGAAACAGTTGTCCTTAATCCTGTTAATAAAAATATTCCTATTTTAATTCAGCATGGCAGCGAAGATAGTGTTGTTAATGAGTTGCTTGGGCAGCGCGCTTATAGCCAGTTGCGTGAGCGCGGTTATAATGTTGCCTATGAATCTTATTTTATGGAACACAGTTTGTGTGTCGACCAAATAGTGGCGATTAGCCATTGGCTGCAAAAGATATTGGTATGATTTAGTTTGTTTAGGTTCAATCCGTAAGGCAGGCTGGATCAAAAACATATTCACCGTTTAACCAAGCTAATATTTCATCGCAAAAAGGATTTTTTGCAAAGCCTGTGTAGCGGTTTAACAACTCATTTTTTTCTTCTGTTGTAAATTTGTTGAGACCTTTGTCTTGCAATAGTGGAATATCCTTCAATAAAGCTTCAGCTAATTTTTCACCACACAGCTGTGAGCAAATTTCGTTTAATACATTTTCTGCATGGTAATTGTTTTGCTCTTTATAAGCGCGTGGTAATGATGCTAGCGCGATTTGCGAAAGCCAGGGCTGGTTCATAGGGTTAAGTGCGTGGCCGGTAACACGGTTTTGCAGTTTGCTATGTAAAGTATCGACTGCACGTAGCTGCAATAGATTGGATTTTACTGCGCCATCATTTACGGGATAATTGTCCCACAGAAAAGGTTTTCTACCCAGCATATCACTCACTGCAGATAAGTGAGAGTCAGAGTAATTCACTGAGCACACTTTTTCTCCTGTCCAAAAAATATCAACTTTTTTGTCTAGATATTTATTTAAATCTTGCCAGTAGTTAAGCGGCATTTTGCCAAACACTTTTTCAAGCACAGGATCGAAGCTGTAGTAAGTAGGGCAAAAAATAATACGTTTGGCATTGCTGGTCTGAGCAACTTGATGCATTAAATCAATTTGGATTCTAGCAAGATCAGGTAAATCACCACGCATATCATCAAACAGCAAGCACAAAATATCCGGCTCTAGGGAATTGATTTGTTTTACGCGGTTGTTGAGCGCCGTGCGATTATCCCGCGAGTTGTCCAAATAAATTTCATGTGGGCTTAAGCCAATACCAAAATCGATTCTCGCCTCACGGTAATTTTTACGTAACTGTATTAATTCTTGTTTGAAAGCTGCGGGCCAATCTTGCTGCCAAAGCTTTCGCAAGAAGGGGTCACTTTTTGGTGCGTAGATGTAAAAGTTGAACGCATTTAGGGCAAGAAATTTTGCATAATAGCTGCGATCACTCCATGACCAGCTGCGACCAAAAAATCCTTCAATAATGCCCAGTGCTGGTAAGTTGGTTTCGCTCAAGATAAACATTCTCCTAATGGTTGTTTGTTAGGTAGTGTAAATTCTAAAACTTATTAAATATAGGTGCGTTTTAGGGCACTGAAGCAGTGGCTTTAATTGACACTCTAAGGGCATCTGCCTATCATAGCGGCCTTTTTGTGCTGCCAATATTTTTGTTAAAATTTGATGTTTCGAAGCTGCTGTTTTGTAGCGCTCGGAGGCAAAAATTATAGAAATCCGCCCTGCAGTTATTGTTTTCGTTTTGGAGTAGTAAATGGCTAATGCTCAATCCTTTACTTGTCCTACAGATTTACCTTCGTGGAAAGTGTTAGCGGCGCACGCTCAACAACTTAAAGCACGTCATATCAAAGATTTATTTGTTGCTGATGATACCCGCTTTGCTAAATTTTCCCTTGAGCTGCCAGGGCTTCTCCTCGATTACTCCAAAAACCTCATTACCGATGAAACTAAAGCAGCTCTATTGGCGCTTGCCAAAGAGTCTGAAGTTGAGGTGTGGCGCGCTAAAATGTTTGGCGGTGAGCACATCAATGCTACTGAAGACCGTGCTGTTATGCACGTCGCGCTGCGCGATAGGTCTTCAAACCCAATTATGATTGATGGCGTTGATGTTCGCCCAGCGATTAATGCTGAGCTGCAGCGCATGCAAAAGCTCACCCATAAAGTTCGCTCCGGTGATTGGCTGGGTTATACCGGTAAAGTGATTACCGACGTAGTCAGCATAGGTATAGGTGGTTCTAATCTTGGGCCGTTGATGGTTACTGAAGCACTTAGTGCCTATAACGACAAACGTTTAAAAATGCATTACGTCTCCAATGTGGACGGGTTGCAAATTGCCCAGATTTTGGCGGAACTGAATCCTGAAACTGTATTGTTTGTGATTTCGTCTAAGACCTTCACCACTCAGGAAACGATGACCAATGCAAAAACCGCTGAACAGTGGTTTATGGCTGCTGCGCAAAGCCATGCTGCAATCTCTAAGCATTTTGTAGCGGTGTCGACAAATCGCAAGTTAGTCACTGCATTTGGTATTAAGGAAGAAAACATTTTTGATATGTGGGATTGGGTAGGCGGCCGTTTTTCGTTATGGTCTGCCATTGGTTTGCCTATTGCCTTGTCATTGGGTTATGAAGCTTTTGACGAGTTGCTCCAGGGCGCTTATGAAATGGACCAGCACTTTTTAACGGCTCCATTGGAAAGGAATGCACCAGTGATGATGGCGTTGGTCGGCATTTGGAATAGCAACTTTCTGGGTTATCCTGCACAGGCTTTGCTGCCGTATGACCAATGTTTGCACCGTTTTCCCGCTTATATGCAGCAGGCAGAAATGGAAAGCAATGGCAAGTCCGTCAATTGGGCGGGCGAAAAAATTGAATATCGCAGTGTGCCGTTAATCTGGGGCGAGGTTGGTATTAATGGGCAACACGCATTTTATCAAATGTTGCATCAAGGTACGGATATAATTCCCGCGGATTTTATCGGTTCGGTTGAAAGTAACATTAATGTCCCAGGTCATCACGATACATTGATGGCTAACTTTTTCGCACAATCGCAGGCTTTAATGCAGGGTATTGATGCTGATCAGGTTCGTCGCGAGCTAACCGCTAAAGGCATGCCGGCTGAGCGAATTGAAGCAATCCTTGAGCATAAAGTACATCGTGGTAATCGCCCCACTAATACTTTATTGCTGCCTAAAGTTGATGCCAAAACATTAGGTTCTTTGATAGCACTCTATGAGCATAAAATCTTTGTTCAGGGTATTATTTGGCGCATACATTCTTTTGATCAATGGGGTGTTGAGTTAGGTAAAGTGTTGGCTGCGGGTATTCAGCCGGAACTTGCGCCTGAAAATGCAGTTAATCCAAAACACGATGCTTCGACCCGTCATTTAATTGAATTTTACAAAAAAGCCAAGCAGCAGTAAAAAAACAAGTAGCTGTAAAAACACGTAGCTGTAAAAAAAGGCAGCTGCAATAAACCAGACATCTGTAGTAAAAAAGCCAGCTATTAAACAGCTATATAGAAAGCAACCGTAAATGGTATCCCCATGACTGATTCAAGACTTATCGACATTACTGATCGCATTATTGCTAGAAGCCGCGCGAGCCGTGCAGCTTATCTTGCTAAAGTAGAAAAAATGCGCAGTAACGGCCCTGCTCGCAAACGCCTTTCCTGCGGCAATCTGGCGCATGGTTTTGCAGCTTGCGGCACATCTGATAAAGAAGCTTTAGCCGAAGGTGATGCACCCAATCTTGGTGTGGTGTCTGCTTACAACGAAATGCTTTCCGCGCATGTTCCGTACGCCACTTATCTTGAGCCGATTAAGCAAGCTGCTCATGCCGTTGGTATGACCGCGCAGTTTGCGGGCGGCGTACCGGCGATGTGTGATGGTGTAACCCAAGGCCGCGATGGTATGGATTTATCGTTGTTTAGCCGAGATGTTATTGCTATGTCTACCGCTATTGCGCTGTCACACGATATGTTTGATGGTGTAATTTGCCTCGGTATTTGCGACAAAATTGTGCCGGGGTTGATGATTGGTGCCTTATCGTTCGGCCAATTACCCACGATTTTTATTCCGGCAGGACCAATGACGCCTGGGTTGCCGAATGCTGAAAAAGTGCGCATTCGTCAACTTTACGCAGAGGAAAAGGTAGGCCGTAAAGAGTTGTTGGCCGCCGAAAGCGCGTCCTATCACAGCGCCGGCACCTGTACATTCTACGGGACTGCCAACAGCAACCAAATGTTAATGGAAATTATGGGCATACATTTGCCCGGCAGCTCCTTTGTAAACCCTGAAACACCCTTGCGCGATGCCTTAACTGAAGCTGCAGTTCACCAACTCGCAAAAATTACCAGCGCTGGCAACTACACGCCTTTGGCTGAAATCGTTAATGAAAAAGTTATCGTCAACGGTATTGTGGGTCTCTTGGCTACGGGTGGTTCGACCAATCATGCTATCCATATAATGGCTATAGCTCGCGCTGCAGGTGTGATAGTTAATTGGCAGGATTTGAATGATTTGTCAGACATCATTCCATTGATGTGCCGTATTTATCCCAATGGCTTGGCCGATATTAACCGCTTTCAGGCGGTAGGTGGCATGGGTTATTTGATGCGAGAGTTAGTCGGTGCCGGGCTTTTGCACAATGATGTGAAAACCGTGATGGGTGAGGGTGGCCTTGCCCCGTATTGTAAAGAGCCGTTCATTATCGACGGTAAATTGGTGTGGCGCGATGCCCCGAGTGAAAGCCTGGATGATTCGGTGTTACGGCCAGCGACTAAACCTTTTAGTCCTGAAGGTGGCATGAAGTTATTAAAAGGTAACTTGGGACGCTCCGTCATAAAAGTCTCAGCGGTGAAACCTGAGTATCGTAAAGTAACTGCACCCGCAGTAGTGTTTCACACACAAGATGATATGCAAGCAGCTTTCAAGCGCGGTGAATTGAACAAAGATTTTATTGCCGTCGTGCGCTTTCAGGGCCCGAAAGCCTGCGGCATGCCTGAATTGCATAAATTGACCCCATCTTTGGGGGTATTGCAAGATAAAGGTTTTAAAGTTGCTCTGGTTACTGATGGTAGAATGTCGGGCGCGTCCGGGAAGGTTCCCGCAGCAATACATTTAACTCCGGAAGCTTTGGATAACGGACCTATTGGTCTTATTCAAGACGGCGACATGATTGAGTTGAATGCAGAAACGGGCAGTTTGCAATTGTTAGTGAGTGAAGCAGAGTTGAAAACGCGTAAGCACGCGCAAGCGGATTTAACGGCTAGCCATGAAGGTATGGGCCGCGAGTTGTTTGCCCCTTTGCGGGCAACCGTTGGCTTAGCGGAAGAAGGTGCTACGGTGTTTAGCTGGTAAATATTTAGTGATAAAGCGTCTTTGTATAAGGCGTCATTGAGAAGAATAAAATCGTCTGACCCGTTTTTTAGTTCGTGAATAGGCAGCGAAATACGGGAAGTTTTTTTAAAAAGTATCTACAGGATTAACCTCATGCTCGAAGCATTTGATTTTGTTCTTTTTGGTGGTGCCGGAGATCTGGCACTGCGTAAGTTAATCCCCGGTTTGTTCCGCGCGCATCGCAATGGCGAGTTGCCTGAAGGCACACGTATTATTCCTACTTTGCGTAAAGCGGAGATGGTAGCTGACTATAAAAATATGGTGCGCGAAGCGGCACAGAAGCATCTTAATAAAAATGAGTTTGATGCGGATGCTTGGGCTAATTACGAACAAATTTTGTTTCCGATTTTTGTCGATATCGCTAAAAAAGATGCGCATTGGGATCAGTTATCGCAGCTATTAAATAGTGGCGATAACCGTCAACGGGTATTTTATCTTTCTACGCCTCCTTCAGTATTCAGTATTTGCTGCAAGCATTTGCATGAATGCGGTTTGATTACCAAAAACTCGCGCGTGGTGGTGGAGAAGCCGCTTGGCTATGATGCGAAAACAGCAGAAGAAATTAATAGTCAAATCGCTGAGTATTTTGCTGAAAGCGCTATTTTTCGTATTGATCATTACCTCGGTAAAGAAAGCGTGCAAAATCTTTTGGCCTTGCGTTTTGCCAACGGTATTTTTGAGCACCTTTGGGATGCGCGCACCATCGATAATGTGCAAATCACTATCTCTGAAACAGTTGGTTTAGAGGGGCGTGCAAGCTTCTATGACGGTGCCGGTGCCCTGCGTGACATGGTGCAAAACCATATATTGCAGCTCTTGTGTTTGGTGGCTATGGAATCACCCACCAAGATGACTGCAGACCGCATTCGTGCAGAAAAATTGAAAGTGTTGGAAAGCCTGCGGCCGTTGACGGGTAATACCGTAAGATTTAATGCGGTGCGCGGTCAGTATGTTGCAGGTGATATGAATGGGACTACGGTGCCAGGCTATCTCGATGAGTTAGGCGCGCCTAGTAATACGGAAACCTTTACGGCTATTCGTGTACACATCGATAATTCGCGCTGGGCGAATGTGCCGTTTTATTTGCGTACCGGTAAACGCATGAAGCAGCGTTTTGCTGAGATAGTTATCGAATACAAAGATGTAGCTCATCGCGTGTTCCCTGAATCGGCTGGCCCCACAACACCAAATCGTTTAGTGATTCGCTTGCAGCCGGAAGAATGCATCAAAATTATTATGACGTCTAAAAACTTGGGCAAGCATGAAATGACTTTGTCACCAGTTGTGCTAAATCTCAATTTAGCCGCTGCCTATAAAGATTACTTCAGCGATGCCTATAAGCGTTTAATGCTTGATGCGGCGGCGAATGACCCAAGCTTATTTATTCACCGCGCGGAGGTGGATGCGGCTTGGGCTTGGATCGACCCAATTATCGAAGCCTGGCAGCGCCCGGAAAACAAACCTCACGGCTATATGGCTGGCAGCTGGGGGCCTATTGCTTCTGCGCAATTGCTCGCAAGTGATGGCCGCAGTTGGTTCAATATTGACGAATTAGACGAACTTGCCGGAGATAGCCACTAAATGGTAACGGAGCATTTGTTTCAAAATCGCCAGGAAATGATCGTCGCCTTGCAAGCAGTTTGTGTTAAAGCGCTCAACGAAGCGATCGAAGAGCGCGGTGAAGCCACTTTTATGGTATCGGGTGGAAGTACCCCCGAGCCGCTGTATCAAAGTCTTAGTAATACAGAGCTGGATTGGGAATCTGTATATGTGGCATTGGTGGATGAGCGCTGGGTTGATATCGATCACGACAAAAGTAACGAAGCTTTCACGCTAAAACATCTTATTCAAAACAAAGCAGCAGCTGCTAATTTGATTGGCATGAAGAACACCGCAGAAACTGCTCAAGAAGGTTTGGTTGACTGCGAAGCAGCTTATCAACAATTGGCTCAACCCTTTGCAGTCACTATTCTGGGTATGGGCTCTGATGGGCACACTGCCTCACTTTTTCCGTTTGCGGAAGGTCTTGATTCTGCGCTTAGTCCAGATTCAATGGAGCTTTGTGCTGCCATTACGGCTAAGCAAAGCGAAGTGACCGGTGCAATTACCAATAGAATGACCTTATCCCTAGGGGGTTTGTTGCGCTCCAAATCTTTACTGCTATTGATTACGGGCGATGAAAAGCTATCTGTATTGCGTAAAGCGCAAGCAGGGACTGACGTGAATGAGATGCCTGTTCGTGCTGTATTACAGCAGCAACAAGTGCCCGTTAGTATTTATTGGGCGCCTTAAGTCATATCCATTTTTAAATTATTTGTAGAACGAGGAATACACAGTGGCGTTAACCATTAATGAAATTGTAAAAATAGCGCCGGTAGTTCCGGTCATGGTTGTTGAGCGTATTGAAGACGCCGTACCACAGGCTTGGGCGCTGTATAAGGGCGGCCTCAAAGTACTCGAAATTACTTTGCGTACACCCTGTGCTTTAGATGCGATTGCCGCCATGGTAGAAGCCTTGCCAGCCGATGCCGTGGTTGGCGCTGGCACCATTATCACACCAAAAGATTTAGAGGCTGCAGTGAAAGCTGGCTCAACTTTTTTAGTTAGCCCAGGTACTACTCCTGCATTAATCGAAGCGGCTAAAGCAAGTTTGATCCCGTTGTTGGCAGGCGTAGCAACGCCCACTGAAGCGATGAATTTATACGTGCAAGGCTTTACCCATCAAAAGTTTTTCCCTGCTGAAGCAGCGGGTGGCGTGCCTATGTTGAAATCTATCGGCGGCCCTTTACCTCAGATCACTTTTTGCCCTACAGGCGGAATCGATTTAGCAAGAGCACCGAGTTATCTCGCGCTTCCCAATGTCGCCTGCGTCGGCGGTACCTGGATGGCACCTAAAGAATTGATGAAAGCAGGTCGTTGGGACGAGATCGAGCGTCTTGCCCGTGAAGCAGCTAGCTTGCCACGTAATTAATGTTTAAACGTTAGGGCGCCGCTTGCTGCGTTCTTAACTTAACCGGATTTGGGCGTAGCAAGCGGCGCCCCAAACATACTTTTAACTTAGGGGAATCTAATGACTATCAGAGTGGCAATTAACGGGTACGGACGTATTGGTCGCAACGTGCTGCGTGCACTTTACGAATCAGGCAAGCGCGAAAAAATCCAAATAGTTGGTATTAATGATTTGGGTGATGCCCATTTGAATGCGCATTTGACCAAATATGATTCTGTGCACGGTGTGTTTAACGGTACCGTTAAATATGCGGACAACTCCATGACCGTTAATGGCGACGTCATTCGTATTACTTCAGAGCGTGATCCTGCCAAATTGCCTTGGGGCGAGTTGAAAGTTGATGTGGTTTACGAATGTACCGGCATATTTACCAGCAAAGAAAAAGCGGGCCTACACTTAGCAGCTGGGGCGAAGAAAGTTATTATTTCTGCACCTGGTACTGATGTAGATGCAACCGTTGTGTTCGGTGTAAATAACAATGTTTTGAAAGCTTCACACACCATTATTTCTAACGCATCTTGCACTACTAATTGCTTGGCGCCTATCGCTAAAGTATTGAATGATAATTTTGGTATTGTACAAGGGTCGATGACGACGATTCACTCTTACACCAATGATCAGGTTTTGTCTGACGTATTTCACAAAGACATTTATCGTGCTCGCTCAGCAACTCAATCCATGATTCCAACCACAACCGGTGCGGCAAAAGCAGTAGGTTTGGTATTGCCGGAACTGAAAGGCAAATTGGATGGTATTTCCGTGCGCGTACCAACCATCAATGTGTCTTTGGTTGATCTGAACGTGTTGGTAGAAAAAGATGTGAGCGTTGAAGCAATTAATGCGGCAATGAAAAAAGCGGCTGAAACCGAAATGCCAGGTGTTTTGGCTTATGTTGATGAGCCATTGGTTTCTATTGACTTCAACCATAACCCACATTCATCTAACTACGATTCTTTGCAAACTAAAGTGTACGGTAAGTGGGTAAAAGTACTTGCCTGGTACGATAACGAGTGGGGTTTTTCAAACCGCATGTTAGATAACACCCTTGCACTTATGTCTGCTAAATAAACGTCAGCTAAATAATAAGAGAACGCATTATCATGTTAAGACGCACAAAAATCGTCAGTACCCTTGGCCCAGCATCTGAATCTCCTGAAGTATTGGAACAATTAATACTGGCAGGCGTTAACGTGGTGCGCCTTAACTTTTCGCACGGCTCGCCTGAAGATCATAGCCGCCGTGCGGTGATGGTGCGTGAAATAGCCGCCAAGCATAATCGCCATGTCGCTGTATTGGGTGATTTGCAAGGCCCTAAAATTCGGGTAGCGCGTTTTGCCCAAGGCAAAATTCACTTGAATGTGGGTGATAAGTTCGTTCTGGATGCTTCTCTAGCGCGCGATGTAGGTGATCAAAACCAAGTTGGGATTGATTACAAAGAATTGCCCAGTGATTGTGTTCCCGGCGACATGTTGTTGCTGGACGATGGGCGAGTGGTGCTTAAAGTTGACCGCATTGAAGGTTCTCGTATTTATACAACGACGACTATTGGTGGCCCATTATCAAACAATAAAGGCATCAATCGTCAAGGTGGCGGCTTAACGGCACCAGCCTTAACCGAAAAAGATTTTGCCGACATTATTACTGCCGCTGCTATTGATGTTGACTACCTTGCCGTTTCTTTCCCGCGTTGCGCAGAAGATATGAACCAGGCGCGCAAGTTAATGGAGGCTGCAGGCGGTAAAGCAGCACTCGTTGCTAAAATTGAACGTGCTGAAGCCGTTGCTAATAATGAAACTCTGGATGATATTATTCGCGCTAGTGATGCAGTCATGGTTGCTCGCGGTGACCTGGGTGTTGAAATTGGCGATGCCGCGTTAATCGGTGTGCAAAAACGCATTATTGAACGTGCCCGTGCGCTCAATAAAGTCGTTATTACTGCAACGCAAATGATGGAGTCAATGATTAACAGCCCAATGCCTACGCGTGCAGAAGTGTTCGACGTGGCCAATGCTGTGCTCGATGGCACTGATGCAGTAATGCTATCTGCGGAAACAGCTGCAGGTAGCTTTCCGGTGCAAACGGTTGAAGCCATGGTGCGTATTATCCTTGGCGCAGAACAGCATCCTACTGCTAGTTTTGACAAGTATCGGATGGACGAAGCCTTTACGTCAATTGATCAGTCAATTGCACTCGCGGCTATGTTTACTGCCAATCATTTAGATGGCGTAAAAGCAATTATCAGTTTAACTGAATCTGGTACTACCCCGCGTTTGATGTCACGTGTAGGGTCGCAATTACCTATTTTTGCGTTTTCACGTCATGTCAGTACGCAACGGAAAGTGGCGTTGTATCGTGGGGTTTATCCGGTCGCTTTTGATACTGCAACAGTGCCCACTACACAGGATTTTTTCCGCGCAATTAATACCCTGAAACAATCAGGTTTATTAGTGGATGGGGATTTGGTTATTCTATCCAGTGGTGACAGCAATTTATTGGGTGGCACCAACAGTATGAAAGTTTTGGTAGTGGGCGATAAAATCGCTTAACCCGCTAACAATAGCGACAAAAAAACGGCAGCTAGTCTGCCGTTTTTTTGTTTATAGTGTGTGAATTTAACTTGGCTGATTTAATCATTATCACCAAGGCTTAAAAGAGAATTAACTGTGCGTAACACCATCCTATTTTGCTTCTTGTGCTTTTTTATACCTTGCGGCATGGCGTTGGAAATTAGTGAAGACTGGCAACAAGGAGCTGTTATTGTCGGCCAGTTATCCGCTGCTGAACGGGCAACTGTTGAGCGAGTAGAGTTTGAAGGTCGAAAACTGCAGATCGCCACAAATGGACAATTTGTTATTGGTTTAGGGCGTGATGCGGCTCCCGAAGCGACACTAATCATCACCAATAATAAAGGCAAGCGCGAGCAGCGCAGCTTTGTTGTCAAAGCGCGTGAATACAAGGTCCAGCGTGTGGATGGTGTGCCGCAACAAACAGTGGAGCCTACCCCAGATCAAGTTGCACGGAGTGAACGTGAAGCAGAATTGGTTGGCGCCGCACGCAAAGGCGATCTAGCCCTAATGTTTTTTGCGCAAAAATTTCAATGGCCACTGATCGGTCCTATTTCCGGAGTTTATGGCAGTCAGCGTATTTATAATGGCGTACCCAAAGCGCCACATTATGGCGTGGACATTGCCAGACCTACGGGTACTAAAGTGCGTGCTCCCGCTGGCGGTCTGGTGACATTAGCTCACCCTGATATGTTTTTTTCCGGCGGTACCCTCATTATTGATCACGGCCATGGCTTATCGTCCACCTTTATTCATTTGAGTAAAATCCTGGTGAAAAAAGGTGATTCAGTAGTGCAAGGACAAGATATAGCTTTGGTTGGGCAGACGGGCAGGGCATCTGGCCCCCATTTGCACTGGGCAATGAACTGGTTTAAAACGCGAGTGGATCCGCAATTGCTAGTAGGGTTAATGCCGGAACAATAATCTCGAAGCCATAATCCCGAAACCATAATAAAGTTGTTTAGAATCTTATCAATGTTGTTAATAATCCTATGACGGGTAGGTCATGGGATTTGTACGAATTCCATGCAAAATCAGCGAGATAAGCCTGTTGTCTTGCGGTTAGCTAGAGACATGCTAGTCGTCAGCGGTGTAATATGCCGCCCCTGTTTAGCTATTTATAGGGCCGATGCGATGATCGACAAAAAATTACTCAGTATTCTAGTTTGTCCGGTGAGCAAAGCAGCCCTGGAATATTTTCCTGAGCAGCAGGAGCTGATTTGTTGGGCGAGTGGCTTAGCCTATCCCATTCGCGATGGCATTCCGGTCATGCTGGAAAGTGAAGCACGCAAGTTAAGCCTTGAAGAAAAAGAAAAGCACAAGGCAAATTAATTATTAAGTTAAACATTGGATTTGTAACGGACCCATTATGAAAAGCGCAGAAATTCGTGATGCATACCTTAAATACTTTGAGCGTAATGGTCATAGCATAGTACCGAGTAGCTCGCTAATTCCGGGTAATGACCCGACGCTATTATTTACCAATGCGGGTATGGTGCAATTTAAGGATGTTTTTTTAGGTGGAGACAAGCGCGCCTATGTTCGCGCCACTAGCTCGCAACGCTGTGTTCGTGCCGGCGGGAAGCACAATGATCTTGAAAATGTCGGTTATACCGCACGTCATCACACATTCTTTGAAATGCTTGGCAATTTTAGTTTTGGCGACTATTTCAAGCACGATGCTATTAAATTCGCCTGGGAATTCCTGACTGTTGTACTCAAAATCCCAAAAGAACGTTTGTGGGTTACAGCTCATATTAGCGACGATGAAGCCGCTGAAATATGGGTTAAAGAAGTGGGTATTAGCCCTGATCGCATCTCGCGTTTGGATGAAGATAACTTTTGGCAAATGGGCGATACCGGTCCATGCGGCCCCTGCACTGAAATTTTTTACGATCACGGGGCCGATATTGCCGGCGGTCCACCCGGCAGCCCTGACGATCATTTGGATCGTTACATTGAAATTTGGAACGTGGTGTTCATGCAATATGAGCGTCAAACTGATGGCTCATTAGTACCGCTGCCTAAGCCTTCTGTCGACACGGGCATGGGCTTGGAGCGTATTGCGGCAGTAATGCAGCATGTCCATAACAATTACGAAATCGATTTATTTCAGCATTTATTGCAAGCTGCTGCGGTTGCTACTGGCACCAGCGATATGGAAAATAAATCGTTGCGGGTGATTGCTGACCACATTCGTTCTTGCTCGTTTTTAGTCAGTGATGGTGTTATGCCATCTAATGAAGGTCGTGGCTATGTCTTGCGCCGTATTATTCGCCGCGCCGTACGTCATGGTCATCAACTGGGGCAAAAACAACCTTTCTTTCACAAGTTGGTAAAAGCGTTGGCGGAAGTTATGGGCGATGCGTACCCCGAACTTTTGACCAAACAAACACAAATCGAACGTGTTTTGCTACTTGAAGAAGAGCAGTTTGAAAAAACGCTCGATAAAGGTATAGGCGTTCTCGAAGAGGCGCTAAATAAGCTAACTGGTAAAATTATTCCGGGTCAGGTTGCATTTACGCTTTACGACACCTACGGTTTTCCATTGGATTTAACCAATGATATAGCGCGTGAAAAAGGTCTCACTATAGATGTTGCAGGTTATGAAGCTTGCATGGCTGAACAGCGCGCTCGCGCTCGTGCCGCGGGCTCATTTAAAGTTGATTACACTGCAGTGGGATTGGATGTATCTGCTACTGAATTTCTTGGATACGGCTCACTTCATGAGCAAGGAAAAGTAGTTGCCTTATTGAAAAATGGCGCAAAAGTAGATCGGTTGGCCGAAGGCGAGGATGGCGTTATAGCACTAGATCGCACGCCATTTTATATCGGGTCCTCGCGACGCACTGATATCCACTCGTGACGTTGTTGGACATGGCCGATTCACCATCTTGACTGGCATTGGTGGCAAGTCTGTTTGG
>JANPKH010000372.1:0-21446 GCA_031425935.1 Gammaproteobacteria bacterium
GTACCAATCCATAAATTTCCGTCAGCATCTTCAGCCAGGCTTCGCGTGATGTTGCTAGCCAAACTGTTAGTGTTAGCGGGTTGATTCTGATAATGAACAAATTGATTCTTTCCTGGTACGAAGCGATTTAAGCCACCATCGGTAGCAATCCAAAGATTACCCTTGCGGTCCTCCAAAATATCCCATACTCCACCGCTACTAATGCTCTCGGGGAAAGCTGGATCATAACGAAAAATTTCAAAGGAATAGCCATCATACCGAGCTAGGCCATCAGGCCCACCCAACCAAATAAATCCCTTAGAATCTTGATAAATTGTTTGCACTGCGCCAATCGTTAAGCCTTGCTCTGCAAGCAAAACGTTAAAGCGAACAGTGGGTGTTGGACTCAATGCGAGGCAATGCTCATAAGCTAGCATTAGCATCAGCAATAAAATCCAATGAGTTTTTTTTGTCATATAAAAAACAAACCTTACTTGTGAGGCTAATCAAAAGTAGCTGATGCATACGGACTTGAACATGAGAGTTAACTTATTGCTAGCAATTTAGGCACAGAATGTTGTGCTAATTTTAGAAAAGATAAGCTTGCTCAAGGGTATGAGTACATCGCGATAACAATGAGTATAGGCAATCAAATACTCCACACATAAAAAAACCGCGATTCCAGTTTGGTGGAACCGCGGTTTTGCGTTTTAAGTATTGCCTGATTTTATTCTATACGTTGAAAAACCAAGGTTGCGTTGGTACCGCCAAAACCAAAACTGTTGGACATGGCGCGATTAATTTTCACGTTATCTTGACGTTTGAGAGCAATAGGAATGCCCTCGGCTTCCGCATCAAGGGTATCGATATTGGCAGAAGCGCAGATGAAGTTATTTTCCATCATCAATAAGGTGTAAATGGCTTCTTGTACGCCAGTAGCCCCTAAGCTGTGGCCGGTGAGTGATTTGGTAGAGCTGATTGCAGGGATTTTATCGCCAAAAGTAGCTTTAACTGCTTTTAATTCCGCCAAGTCACCTACGGGAGTACTGGTGCCGTGGGAATTGATGTAGTCAATATCGCCAACGGTTGTTGCTAATGCTTGTTGCATGCAGCGTATGGCCCCTTCGCCAGACGGGGCTACCATGTCGTAACCGTCTGAGGTGGCCCCATAGCCGACGACTTCCGCATAAATTTTTGCACCGCGAGCTAATGCATGCTCGTATTCTTCCAAAACTAGGCAGCCACCACCGCCGGCAATTACAAAGCCGTCGCGTGCTGCATCATAGGCGCGTGAAGCTTTCGCAGGTGTGTCGTTGTACTTGGTAGAAAGTGCACCCATGGCGTCGAACAAGCAGGCGAGTGACCAATGTTCTTCTTCGCCGCCGCCGGCAAAAACAATATCTTGTTTGCCGAGTTGAATTTGTTCCATTGCTGCGCCAATACAATGAGCACTAGTGGCGCAGGCGGAGGTAATGGAATAGTTCACGCCTTTAATTTTGAAGGGAGAGGCTAGGCATGCAGAAGTAGTACTGCCCATCGTTTGTGTTACTCGATACGGTCCAACACGTTTTATACCTTTCTCGCGCAAGATATCAGCAGCTTCAACTAAGTTTTGCGACGATGCTCCACCTGAACCCATGATAATGCCGGTACGCACGTTTGAAACTTGATCATCGTTTAAACTGGCATCAGCGATCGCCTGCTGCATAGAAATATAAGAATAAGCGGAAGCGTCACCCATAAAACGCAAAATTTTGCGATCAATAAGCTCAGACAAATTTATCTCTATAGAGCCGGCAATATGGCTACGTAAGCCCATTTCTTTATAAGTTTCTTGAAATTTAATGCCGGAGCGGCCAGCGCGCAATGCTTCTAGCACGGCCGTTTTATCATTGCCAAGGCAAGAAACAATTCCCATGCCGGTAACAACAACACGTTTCATAAGCAACCTCTTACTTAAATGTAGTCTATTACCCTTGGTAATCAGACCTAACGAATATGCGGCTATAGCCAATTCTGTGCGATTGAAAGCCTTGCGCAGTTAAAATTTATGCACTAAAAGGCGAAAATTACCTCATGTTACAGAGTCTAATGGCTGGCGTAGGTTTCAGTCAGCAGCTAAAAAATATCTGTATTTTGAAATAGTCCAACCCGTAAATCATTAGCAAAGTAAATATCTTTGCCATCGCAGGAGACCCGGCCATCAGCTATGCCCATAATCAATTTACGTTCAATGACACGTTTTAAATTGATGTGATAAGTAATTCTTTTAGCCGTTGGTAAAATTTGGCCAGTGAATTTAACTTCACCACAACCGAGTGCGCGACCGCGACCGGGGTTGCCCTTCCAGCCCAGAAAAAAGCCAACTAACTGCCACATGGCGTCTAGGCCTAAGCAGCCAGGCATCACTGGGTCTCCGGGAAAATGACAAGCAAAGAACCATAAATCAGGGTTGATGTCCAGCTCCGCTACAATTTCACCCTTCCCAAATTCACCACCGGTTTGGCTGATATGTACTACGCGATCAAGCATGAGCATATTAGGCAAGGGTAATTGTGCATTACCTGGGCCAAATAAACGGCCATTACCACACTCGATTAAATCTTCGCGGCTGTATGAGCTTTTAGGTTCATATGGGGTCATGGAATAAACTCAGTTAGTAGAAATAATGTGTCTGCTATATCGCGCAACGGGCGCATTCTACCTGCTGCAGTTTGGTTGTCCAGCGAGGGCTAAAAAATGCTGATAATGGTTGGTTTATTATTTAACCTTTTTTCGGATTAATAAGTTCGCGCGAGGGCAAACTCTGCCACTTGGTGCATTGCTTGTGTGTAGATGTTGTCTGGTAAATGTTGTAGTTGGGCTATCGCCTCACGCACATGTTCACGGGCGCAATTGAGGGTGTAATCCATCGCTCCGGTAGTTTGGACTATCTCCAAAATGATGGCCAATTGGCTGGCATCGCCATTGCGAATGGCATTAGTAATAATTTCGGCTTGCGCTGCGGTGCCTGTGCGCATTGCGTAAATAAGTGGCAGTGTTGGTTTACCCTCAGCCAGATCAGCCCCTACATTTTTACCTAAGGCTGCGGTATCGCCAGTGTAGTCCAGTGCATCATCCACCAATTGGAACGCAATACCTACTTTAGAGCCATAAGTACGCAATGCTAAACGTTGCGCCACTGTTGCGTTGCAAAGAACCGCAGCTGCTTCGCAGGCCGAGGCAAAAAGCACAGCCGTCTTTTTGTCAATGACAGTGAAATAATTTGCTTCAGTTACATTTGGATTTTTAGCATTCACTAGTTGTTGCACTTCTCCTTCAGCAATTACATTAGTGGTATTCGATAAAATAGCCATTATCTCCATACTGCCGATATTCACCATTATTTGAAACGCGCGCGAGTAAAGAAAATCACCGACTAATACGCTAGGAGCATTACCCCATTCGGCGTTCGCTGTTGGTCGGCCACGACGCAGGTTGGACATGTCCACTACATCATCATGAAGCAAAGTTGCAGTGTGAATAAATTCTATAATTGTTGCCAGATCGATATGTTGTCCGGCGGAATTAGTGGGGGTTGTCGTATTCGTGTGTTGAAGGCCTAACGCATTTGCGGTGAGTAACACCATCAGCGGACGTAAACGCTTACCGCCTGCCTCAACCAAGTAGTGGCCGATATCTTTCACCAGTGCGACATCGGAATAGAGTCGATCAATGATCAGTTGATTAACCGCAGCAAAATCTTCTTTAACAACAGCATGGAATGGCAACATGGTGGAATTCTTATTGTAAGAGTAAAAATAGTAAATTAGGCGGCAATGCTAGCAGTGAAGCCATAAGAGTCAAGCAAAACACGGCGATAGCATTTAATCAAGTATAAGTCGTTTAAAAAAAAGGCTAATCGTGGGGTGTATATAAGTTTGGGTCTGCGGTGAGGATTTATAAAAATAATTCCAAACCATTAAACCAGTGAACGTTAAAGGGCTGGTTAGAGTGTCGCGCTAGCGCCACACAATAATCAGCATTGATAAAGGTTTGATAGAACTGCCAATCTTGAGCCTTTGAATTTATTTCGGGAGCTAGTTCGACTTGAATACTATTGCTGTAAATACCATCGCTGTGAAGATCAAATGCTGTTTTGTCTAGCCCGCCTGAAATGCCCTCGCCCGTTGCTTTTAAAAAAGCTTCTTTGAGTGTCCACAGCTGAAAAAAATATTTGCGCTGTTCTGCATCAGTCAATTGCTTTAATTTTGCAACTTCGTTGGGGTGAAAATAGCGTTCTGCAATTCCCTGCTGACTGCGTTTTCGTAAAGTTGTTTCTATATCTACGCCAATACAATGCTGCAAGCTTACAGCAAGCACAGCCATGTTTTGGCAATGGCTGAGGTTGTAAACGATAGGCAGGGGTGAATCTGCTAAATAAGGTTTGCCGTTCGGTTCTGCTGTTATTGTTAATGTATGCGGCGCGGTGTGGGTGTATCGGGCCAGGCACAAACGCACAAATGCACGCGTCGCCATAAATTGTAATTTTCGTTGTTTAAAGGTGCTTGCTCGCAACACTTCTGCGTTTGATAAAATTGTCTCGTGATGGATGATCGCATCATCTGTTAATTGTGATAAATCCAATAACCAGAGGTGAGTGGATTGGTTAAGGTCAAATATGGGTGAAAATGTCTCTGGTTTAATAAATAGGGCAGGTGTCATTGCAATCAGGCTAAGTTAAAGGGCTTTGGGTGGGCTAAGGTGTGTTTTAAACCAGGAAGTGTACAGGAAATCTAATTGTAGCTTTGTGTAAGCAATAGGATTGTTCGGGAGTCGATGGTAGTTTCGGGGTGAACGGTAAAGATGTGTCTTTAGGCATGGGTTGCTTGCTAAATAACAGCTTAGCGCATAAAATGTAATCGGTTACTAAGTGCGTCAATCAGATTATTCAAGTACATAATAACAATCGGCAAGTTGCTTTGTGTCCGCTAAATGGCGCTGTTCAAGCACTATCCCGTCATTTGAATCATCGACTATCTTTTGACCTGGTCCAGGTATTTTCGTTACCACACAACAGAAATAGAAAGAGTGTTGCCAGTGATGATTCGTTCATTATTTCATGTGGCAAATTCCAACAATAATCTAGGTGCGGCCAAATAAATATTACAGCGCAGGCTGTGTTTTATTTTGTGTCCTACATATAGGAAAAATCATGAAGAAAATTAATATTAAATCGGTTTTAATAAAAACTTTTGGCGTTCTTTTAACTTTTGGTCTGGTTGCTACACAGGCTT
This sequence comes from Gammaproteobacteria bacterium, assembly GCA_031425935.1. GTDB lineage: Bacteria > Pseudomonadota > Gammaproteobacteria > Pseudomonadales > Cellvibrionaceae > Cellvibrio. The sequence goes on from JANPKH010000372.1 coordinate 5,256, forward strand.
TTGCCGGTTGGAGTGTGAACGGTACTAAAGTGCTTGATCCCAGAGGAAATAATTTTATTTTTCGCGGGATCAATCATGCGCATGCTTGGTATCCCGATAGAACAGCAGCTGCCATGACCGCCATTGCCGCAACGGGCGCTAACTCGGTGAGGGTTGTGCTAGCAAATGGTACGCAATGGCCACGTACACCGGGTGCAGATGTAGCTGTTATTGTGAGTCAGTGTAAAGCGGCAAAATTAGTGTGTGTATTGGAAATACATGACTCTACTGGTTTTGGTGACTCGGCTGCCGCAACAAATATTTCTAATGCAACCACTTATTGGATCAGCTCTGATATTAAATCAGCGATCATTGGTCAGGAAGATTATGTGATTCTGAACATTGCTAACGAACCTTACGGCAATGGTGTTTCAGCATCGACTTTTACTAACGAAACATCTGCGTCTATCAGAGCAATCCGCAATGCAGGGTTAACGCATTTAATCATGGTGGATGCGCCTAACTGGGGTCAGGATTGGTCACATATAATGCGCGACAACGCAGCAACAATTTTTGCAGCTGATATGTTAAGCAATACAATGTTTTCTGTGCATATGTACGAGGTTTATAACACCGCAAGTGCTGTCCAAAATTATTTATCATCATTTCAAGCAAAAGGTTTTGCGTTGATTGTCGGTGAGTTTGGTACAGAAAATAATGGCAACAATGTAGATGAAGCTGCAATCCTGTCATATACCCAACAAATGGGTATCGGTTACATGGGTTGGAGTTGGAGCGGTAATGGTTCTTGTTGTACGGCTTTGGATATTGTCACTAATTGGAATCCTTCAACCTTAAGTACTTGGGGTAATTTCCTACTTAATAGCGCTAACGGAATTAAAGCAACCTCAAAATTAGCGACCAATTTTACCGGTGGCGCAACGAGCAGTGTTAGATCTAGCATTGCAATTGCAAGCTCCAGAGCCGCCACTAGCAGTGCAACCTCCAGAGCCGCCGCTAGCAGTGTTGGTACGGGGACAGGTTCTCAATGTAACTGGCACGGCAATATTTTCCCAATTTGCACCACGTCTGACAATGGTTGGGGATGGGAAAATAATGCGAGCTGTGTAGGCCGTACTAGTTGCGCCGCTTTGCCAGCGCCGTATGGCATTATTGGCACTGCTGCTTCTAGCAGAGCAGCAAGTAGCAGAGCAACAAGCGCACCAGCCTCCAGCATAGCCGCATCAGTTGTGCCTGCCTCTAGCCGCGCGGCTTCATCTACGGCGGGAACTGGTAGCGTCAGCTGTACTTATGTCGTTACTAATTCGTGGGGGACTGGTTTTACCGCCGCTATCCGCGTAACCAATAATGGCACCGCTACAAAGTCTGGTTGGACGGCTACCTGGCAATATTCAGGGCCTAACCGTATTACTTCCTCCTGGAATGCTACTGTGTCTGGCGCCAATCCATATTCGGCTACAAACGTAAGTTGGAATGGCAGCGTAGCCGCGGGGCAATCGGTTGAGTTTGGTTTTCAGGGTGCTAGTAATGGTGGCTCTGTTGAAAGGCCTGCAATAACCTGCAGATAACTACAACTATAACGATATAGATACGGCGCCATGGGACGCTCCATCACTTTCTATCAAATAAAATTTTCTTTTGATAGAAAGTGATTTGCCGAGGAATGGAATCCTAAAGTTAAAATGTTTCTGTTTGTTTTCTCTGCTTCGATCAATAAATTACTAACGTTAATTTATTTTATTTTATTTTTATTGATTTCATTTTGTCGCCGATCTTAATAGCGTCGACGACTTCCATACCTTTAGTCACTTGGCCAAATACTGTGTAGCTGTGATCCAGGGTGGGTTGCGCCGCGAAACAAATGTAAAATTGGCTACCAGCGCTATCGGGATCGCTAGATCGAGCCATCGCGAGCGTTCCACGCAAATGCGGCTTATCGTTAAACTCTGCTGGCACTGAATAGCCTGGGCCGCCAGTCCCATTGCCGCTTGGATCGCCACCTTGGGCCATGAAGCCAGGTATCACTCGATGGAATGTGAGGCCGTTATAAAAACCTTTGTTAGCCAGGGTAATAAAGTTCTTCACATGCTTGGGTGCAACCTCTGGAAAGAATTCAATTTCTATTTTGCCCCCGTTTTCCATGGTAATAGTAGCTTTGGGAGCTTCCGATTTTATGGCGGTTTTTGTGGTGGCACCGGTAGAGGTTTGGCCGAGTGCTATATGAGGCAATGCGAGAGTAGGAATGAGCAGTAGCGCTAAAAGTAATTTTTTCATAGAAATTCTCCGTAAGGTGTGAAAAGGAATTGTAAGTGATTGGTAATGGTAAGTAATTGGTAGTAGTGATTTTATTAATAAAAATTTGATAATAAAAAGTTTGGCAATAAACAGTTACATAATTTTCAGTAACTCTTTAACGCCGCTTACGTGACGGCGGCTAATAATAGGGCGCTGCTTGGTGCCTGAAAGGCGTACTTGAAATTGACCATGAACGGCGCGCTCGATGGCTTCTATATGTTTTGCTGATACCAAGGCATTGCGATGGATGCGAAGAAACCGTGAGCCAAATTCTTCTTCCAGCTCTTTTAATGTTTCGTCTAATAAATGCTCGCCATTGCAGTGATATACGGTGACATATTTGTGATCAGCAACAAAATAACGCACGTCTTCCAGTGGAATTAATTCGATACCGCGGCGGGTCTTGGCAGAGATGTGGTTGCGTGTAATGTTATTGTCGACAGGTTTTGTTTGGGCAGAGGCGCGTTGGGCTTTATTTAATTTTTGCGCTTTGTTAAGCGCATCTTGCAGCTGCTCACTTTTAATGGGCTTTAATAAGTAGCCTATAGCGGTGGTGCCAAACGCATCCAATGCATATTGATCGAATGCGGTACAAAAAATTATCGCGGGCGGACAATCCAATTCACTTATTTCATAAGCGAGCGTGAGACCATCCTTGCCTGGCATGCGTACGTCGAGCAATATAATATCCGGGTCATGCTCATCAATAGCCGCGAGCGCAGCTTCGGCATTGTCGGCTTCAGCAATCACATTGTGCTCTTCCAGCTTTTCGATCATGCGCACCAAGCGTTCGCGTGCCAGTGGTTCATCGTCAACTATTAAAATTTCCATCGTTGGTCTCTTAAAAGTGGCCCTTGAAAAATGTGTTCTTAAAAAATACTTTCAAACAGGTTCGCAAAACATGCGTTACAAAAAACAAAATTTATGGAGAAAGTGGGCAAAAGATGTAGGTGGTAAACATGCCGTGCTCTTCGCTGGATGAGAGGCGCGCAGCGTTGCCATAATGTACCTGTAAGCGATGACGAATATTATCAAGTGCCATACGATTATGTCGGCCAAGGCGATTTTGGTCATCGGTGGGCGTTAAATTTGTTGGTTGCGATCTTTTAGTTAAAAGGTAGGGGTTAGCGATAGATATCATTAATTGGTTTTTGGCTTGTGACATTTTGATGCTGATAGTGCCACCTTTTACCAAGGGTTCAATTCCGTGAAAAATGGCGTTTTCGACTAGTGGCTGCAGCATCAAGCTAGGGATTTTTATATCATCATTGAGTTGCCCAATTTGCCAATCCACCGTCAAGCGTTTACCCAAGCGCAATTGCTCAATTTCTAAGTAACGACGGCACAGAGTAATTTCATTTTCAAGGGGAATGAGTGTAGGTTCCGCGAGGCTGGCGCGAAACAGTTCGGCTAAATCTTCTACCACGCGCTCAGCAGTATCTGGATCGGAAACGATAAGGCTGGCGATACTGTTCATGCTATTGAATAAAAAATGCGGGCGAATACGAGACTGTAACGCTTGAATGCGGGCCTCCAATTCGGATTGCTGTTGATTCTGAAGCTGCTGTTGCAAATATAAATAACGCAGTGAGATACCAGCTAAAATCACGGCCATGATAAGGTTACCAAGGAGCTGCCAAAAATCGAGCTCAAATTCATATTTGCTGCTGGGGACCGTGGTAGTAAACGCTTGCAATATAGCTTGGCCGAGCAGTGAGAAAATCAGTGTAATTGCCAGTACCGCGCCATATGATACAAGCCCTGCCTTGAATGGCGGCCAGCGATTAAGCCAGGGTCGCAAGCGGCAGATGGCCATGGCGCTAGCCAAGCTTATCCACTGAATTTGTACGGAGTAAAGTCCGAGCAAGTCCCAATTTAAGCGGGGTAATTGGGTATTGTTTAAGGTCAGCAGTACAGCAACTAATTCGGCGGCCAAGACTAGTAACAACACCGCTTGAGCGGTGCAGAGGTTAGGCAAAAATTCACCATGATCATTTTTAGAATGCACTACTGACACGCGTTCGGAACTCCTGGTAAGGGTTAAAACTGGCCTGCTTTCGGTTGAATCCAGCGGGTCTGCAGTTAAACCTGAAGCGATTAAATATGGCTATAATGCCGCACTTTTCATTTTCATTCTGTGGACCAATCTTCATGAGCCAAAACGATCAGCCAATCAAACCCTGGGGTGGCCGCTTTACCGAAGCAACTGATGCTTTTGTTGAGCGTTTTACTGCTTCTGTCGGTTTCGATTACCGCCTTTACCATCACGATATTAACGGTTCCATTGCGCATGCGACTATGCTCGCCAAAGTGGGGGTGTTAACTGAGGCCGAGCGCGACCAAATTATCACTGGCTTGGAACAGATTCGTGCTGAAATTGTAGCTGGTAAATTCAGCTGGTCCATTAGCCTTGAAGATGTACATATGAATATCGAAGCCGAGCTTACTCAGCGGATCGGTATCACTGGTAAGAAGCTTCATACCGGACGCTCTCGGAATGATCAAGTCGCCACCGACATTCGTCTCTATTTGCGCGATGAAGTCGACGCTATCGCGAAAGAGCTGACTCGTCTGCAGCAAGGTTTATTGTTGGTTGCAGAACGTGAAGCAGAAACTATTATGCCGGGCTTTACTCACTTACAAACGGCGCAACCAGTTACGTTTGGTCATCACCTATTGGCTTGGTTTGAGATGCTGCAGCGCGATTATGGACGTTTAATGGATTGTCGCAAACGCATGAATCAATCGCCTTTAGGTTCTGCAGCTCTGGCCGGGACTACTTATCCCATTGACCGCGCCTATACAGCGCAGCTCCTGGGTTTTGATGCGCCGACAGAAAACTCCCTGGACTCAGTGAGCGACCGCGATTTTGCGATTGAATTCTGCGCCTTTGCCAGCGTGTTGATGATGCACCTATCGCGTGCCAGCGAAGAACTGGTGTTATGGACATCATCACAATTTAGTTTTATTGATTTACCTGATCGTTTTTGCACTGGCTCGTCGATCATGCCGCAAAAGAAAAACCCCGATGTGCCGGAGTTGGTACGCGGCAAAACCGGGCGAGTTTACGGCCATTTGACGGCGTTGTTAACCTTGATGAAATCACAACCGCTGGCGTACAACAAAGATAACCAAGAAGACAAAGAACCCGTGTTTGATGCGATTGATACCGTGAAAGATTGTTTGCGCGCATTTGCGGATATGATTCCCGCGATTCAACCGCGAAAAGAAAAAATGTATGAAGCGGCTAAGCGCGGTTTTTCTACCGCAACTGATCTTGCAGATTATCTTGTGCGCCGCGGCGTACCCTTTCGCGACGCGCACGAGGTGGTAGGTAAATCGGTTGCTTATGGTGTGCAAACTGGCAAAGATTTGTCAGAAATGAGTTTGGTTGAGCTAAAAGTATTTTCCAATTTTATCGAGCAAGACGTGTTTGCTGTATTGACGTTGGAAGGCTCGGTGGCGGCGCGTAATCACGTTGGCGGCACTGCACCTGCTCAGGTAAAAGCTGCCGTTGCGCGCGCTAAAACTAGCTTGGCGGCGCGTGGTTAGAAGCTAACATAGCGATTGAAACTGCATGGAAATGACGCAGTTTTTTTATAAAAAGATGTAGTTAATTTGGCGAGAAAACTTCATGTACGATCATTTTGAAGCACTAATATTTGATATGGACGGCACGCTGGTTGATAGTGGCCAGCTGCATGAATTTGCCTGGAGCGCCATCTTAGAAAAATATGACATTCCTCTTGATCGTCCTTTGATGCGTTCATTGGCAGGTGTGCCTACAAAAGGCACCATTGAAATTTTGCTTGAAAAATTTAATTGTAAGCCTGTAGCTTCGTTAGCAGAAATGAATGCAGTGAAAGAAAAATATGTACATGAGAATATGCATAAATTTATTAAGCCTACTGCGTTAATCGAAATTGCAAAAAAATACCACGGCATCAAGCCTATGGCTGTAGGTACCGGCGCTAACACTGGTGAAGCAAAAACTATTTTGAAATTGTGCGGGTTGGATATTTATATGGGTGCTATTGTGGGCGCCGATCAGGTGCAAAACCCGAAGCCAGCACCGGATACGTTTTTGCGCTGTGCGGAATTACTAGGTGTTGCCGCAAACAATTGTGTCGTATTTGAAGATGCAAAGTTGGGATTGGAAGCGGCGGCAAGTGCAGGGATGGTCGGCGTTGATGTACTGAAGATTCATGGCATTGAAAACAATTATTTTTTGTAGAAAGTTAATATAGTAAAAAATTAAATCGACATTGTTAGGTTCGGCTATATGTTGATTGCGATTGCTCAAAATGCAGCATATTTGTTTGTGATGTGATCTTGGTATACCAGAAATCAGCTATTGTTATAGCTGTTAAGTGGGCTGGCATCATTATTTTCTTCAATTTAAAACGTTTGTGCTCTTCATTTTAAGATGGTGTGTCATTAAATAAAACATAGTTTTTCGACGCTGAGTGATTATCGCGAGAATAATAAATGAAAGTAAATTTCCTCAATATCCATGATTTGGTATTCTTGCTAACATCACTTGAGTGTGTGTTATTAGCAATTTTATTAAAAGTATTGCCCTCAAAGCGTAGTCAACCGCGCAACATTCTAGCCTTGTTTTTAATATTGATTGCGTTAGATTTAACCGCAACCGTTATGGTATGGAATGGCGAGCTTAAGGCAGCGATGATAAATCAAACGCCTATCGTTGTTGCTATTATGGTTTTCTGTTTACTGCTTGAAGGCCCAGCGTTATATTTTTATTTGCGCTCTTTGTCAGAAAAAGTAATCGTTCGGCATTGGCGAAATTTAATTCATTTCGTTCCGTCAATAGTGGCGGTCATTATAATATTTGTATTTGATATCAATAGTATCGATTGGCAGCCCACAACAGTCATAACCGGAAATGAAAAAATTGCCATTGCTTTGGTCTGGGCAATGGTTAAATTGGTGCCGATTATTTATGTTATAGCCTGCGTGTATCTTGAATATCGATTACGTGACATGTTAAAGCAGGTGTATTCAAATATTTCAGTTTTAGATCTTAAGTTGGCGGATGTTGTCCTATTAGGATATTGCCTTCATTGGTTTTGGTCTTTAATTTCTTATGTTTTAGAAAATTATGTGGGGCCTGATGTTAGCGATAAATTAGGGATTTTTGATAATTATTTGATGGTAATCTTAGTAAATGGCTTGTTCGCCTTTGGATTAATTAATACGCGGCAATTAGTCAGCCCAGCTCTTACGGTGCCCAGTAAACCAATTCCTGAATCGAAGCTTGCTTTAAAAGTTAAGGCAATAGAAGACGGTATCCATGAACAAAAATTATTTCTGGATAGCAATATCAATTTAGAACGTTTTTCTGAACAAATCGGTTTGCGTCCTAGAGATACTTCAGCCGTGCTTAAAGCACATTATCAATCTAATTTTTTTGAATTTATTAATGGCTATCGCGTAATAGAAGCCAAGCGATTACTGGCCTTGCAAGAATATAAGGATGAAACCATATTAGAAGTGATTTTTAAATCAGGTTTTAATAGCCCCTCTGCTTTTCACCGTTTCTTTAAGCGTAATGTTGGCTTAACACCAACCGAATATCGCAAGCAAGCTATGGCTGCTATGAACACTGACAGTTAAGCAGATAAATCGTGTCTTATAGTTAGCGAGACGAAAATGCTCTGAAAAAAATCGCAATTAATTTAATTTTATTGATGGGAGTTCTCCTCATGAGTAGCAATATGCAGGTAATGGAGTTGTTTCCCATTCCGGTTTTCATAATCCAGGCAACGCAGTTAGATAATAATCGTTTGTGTCATTTGATTTATGACATTCGTGATGAGGAGTACGCTAACGGAACTGCGGAAAAAACGGGCTTATCCAATCTTGGCGGTTTTCGTACATATGATCTCCTTAATCGCTCGGGCTTTGAGGAATTAAAGAATTTCATTATCACTTCGATAAATGACAATATTTTAAAAGGAAAGTGGTATCCAGGAGAGGAAATAGACGAAAGTCATATTGCAGCCATGTGGTCAATTATTAATAAAAAAGGGCATGCCAATAGCGCTCACAATCACCCTGATTCCTGGCTCAGCGGTGTTTATTATCCCAAAATTCCCAAGAGTTCAAATCACGCCGGAGCGCTTTCTTTTCGCGATCCAATTTTAGCGAGAACATATACTCGTGACTTTTACCGTTCAGTTCAATCGGAGGTGTGCTCTATTCCACCCGAAGAAGGGCGCATGATTTTATTTCCCGGTTGGTGTGAGCACTCAGTAAGGCCCAATCAAACTGATGAAGATCGCATCGCAATTTCATTTAATGTTAAGCGGTAACGAATTAAAATGCGTTAAATTAGGCGGGGGCGATGTAAATAGGAGTTGGATATATGAACTACTGTTGAGGGAGTACCTGTGTCGCCCCTGCAAAGCAATTATTATTTCCTTCTCTACACATATTTGCATCACTGCGCGGCAGCGAACATTTCTATAATTTTTTTTGCTTTATAGTTACTTTTCTTTATAGTTACCTTCTTTATAGTTGCTTTAAAGTCACTCGTATCGAGAGCCCATGATAAATCATCACTCAAGCAACAGCTTAATTGAAATGCGTAATCTGCGTTTTCAGCGTGGCGAGCGTTGTATTTTCAATGGTATCGACATGGATATTCCGCGCGGTAAAATTACCGCCATCATGGGGCCAAGTGGTACTGGTAAAACAACTTTATTGCGCTTTATTGGTGGCCAATTAAATCCAGATAGCGGTTCTATTATTCTCGATGGCAATAATATTCTACAGCTCAATCGCAATGAATTATTTGCGGTGCGACGTAAAATTGGCATGCTGTTTCAAAGTGGCGCGTTGTTTACCGATCTAACTGTTTTTGAAAATGTTGCCTTCCCTTTGCGTGTACACACGCGTCTGCCAGAATCTATAATTCGCGATGTCGTGTTGATGAAATTACATGCGGTAGGTTTGCGCGGTGCGCGCGAATTAATGCCTAGTGAATTGTCCGGCGGGATGGCGCGCCGTGCTGCACTGGCACGCGCAATTGTGTTGGATCCGCAATTGATTATGTATGACGAGCCTTTCACTGGGCAGGACCCTATTTCGAAAGGCATGTTAGTGCAATTAATTCGTTTGCTTAATAATACCTTGGGGCTAACCAGTATTATTGTTTCTCACGATGTACACGAAACTGCAAGTATTGCTGATTATATTTATGTGATTGCTGATGGCAAAGTGATTGGCCATGGCACCCCGCAAGAAGTTATGAATACAGAAGAGCCGCGTGTTCGCCAATTTATTCAAGGCTTGGCAGATGGCCCAGTACCATTTCATTATCCTGCCCCAAATTATCGGGAAGATTTACATTTGGGCCTTGGTCAGAAGCCTGTTGTGGAGTTGGCGTAGTGCTAAATTTTTTGCAACGTCTAGGCGCTGGCGGCTTAAATGCGCTCAGCGTGTTGGGTCGCGCTAGCTTGTTATGGTGGCACGCAATTGTGGGGTTGCCAGATTGGCGCAATGGCCCAAGCTTACTCATTCGACAGCTGTATTTTGTTGGCGTTTATTCGCTGGTTATCATCGTTGTTTCGGGTCTTTTTATCGGCATGGTGTTGGCGTTGCAAGGTTACACAGTGCTAGTTCGCTTCGGTGCGGATCAGGCGCTCGGGCAACTTGTTTCCTTGTCGTTAATACGTGAACTGGGGCCGGTTGTGGCCGCGCTGCTATTTGCCGGGCGTGCGGGTTCAGCATTAACAGCTGAAATTGGTTTAATGAAAACTACCGAGCAGCTGGCATCCATGGAAATGATTGGCGTTGATCCACTGAAGCGCATTGTGCGTCCGCGCTTGTGGGCCGGTATGATCGCTATGCCAATCCTCGCGCAGATTTTTAATATGGTTGCCATATGGGGCGCCGTTATTGTGGGTGTGCATTGGCTAAAGGTGGATGCGGGTTCATTCTGGGCAAACATGCAGAACGCGGTGGAATTTCAGGAAGACGTTGTAAACGGGTTAATTAAGTCCGTGGTGTTTGGGATGGTGGTGACCTGGATTGCGGTATTCCAGGGCTATGACGCGATCCCCACTTCTGAAGGCATCAGTGCTGCTACCACTCGCACTGTGGTCTATTCGTCGCTAGCCGTTTTAGCAATGGATTTTTTGCTAACCGCTATTATGTTTGGAGTTAATTAATTATGCGAATTCGCACCATCGAAATCAGTGTTGGCGCTTTCATGCTGGCGGGCATCCTTGCGCTTGGTTTTCTTGCCTTTCAAGTTAGCGGTATTAATACGCAAGATAATAACCGGGATACTTACAAGTTGTTCGCTCGTTTTAGTAATGCATCGGGGCTTTCTGAGCGGTCAAAAATAACAGTTGCGGGCGTGGTGATTGGGCGGGTGACATCCATCACTCTAGACCCGGTTGATAACCGTGCAAAAGTTGAAATGGCCATTCAAAAAAACGTGAATTATTTGACCCTGGATAGCATTGCATCGATTCAAACGGCTGGTATTCTCGGTGAAAAATACATTTCAATTTCGGTGGGCGGCGACCCTGAAGTGTTGGCGGATGGCGGTGAGGTTACGGATACACAATCAGCATTAGTGCTCGAAGATCTTATCGGCAAAGTGCTTACTAGTTTGGGCAGTAAAAAAGGTGAATAAAATGATGCGAACTATTAATATTTTTTTCTCGATTAATTTTAATAAATTTTTCTTAGTTGCTTCTTTTTTTAGCGCGTTGTTATTCAGTACAGCATTAGTTTCGCAGGCCAGTGCTGCTGAGCAGGATCCTTATCAAATTGTTCAGCAGACTACTGAAAAGGTATTGGCAATTGTTAAGGATGCCAAAGGCTACGCCCAGAAAGACCCTGAGCGCTTTCAAAAAGAGGTTACGCTTGAGCTGGACAAGGTTGTTGATTTCAACCATTTTGCACGTGGCGTTATGGGCAGTTATGCCAGCGCGCAGCGTTATAAAGCATTAAAATCCGAAGCTGAAAAGGCTGCATTCAATGAACGAATTCAACGTTTTAGCTCTACCTTTAAACAAGGTCTTGTTGATACTTATGCTAACGGCTTATTGAATCTTAATGGCCAAAAAATTGAAACCTTACCGTTGCGCAAAGGTGATAATTTAGCGTCGGGTTCAGTGTCTATTATCCAGAATATTTACAACGACTCAGGTAAGCCATACGTCATACAATACAGCATGCGTCGGACTCAAGCTGGTGAGTGGAAATTACAAAATTTGATTATTGAAGGCATCAATCTCGGCCTAACTTATCGCAGCCAGTTTGCAGAGTCGGCTGATTTAAACAAGGGTGATCTCGATAAAGTTATTGCGAATTGGAAAGTAGAACCACAAACCGCTAACCAAGTTAAAGCAGATAAAAAATGACCGCGCGTGCAACTATCAACATTAATGGCGATACGCTTACATTATCAGGTGTGCTTGATTATGAATCGGTGCTTGACGTGGATATGTTGGTGCAGAACTGGATCCGTGATGCAGCGCCGTCCTCGTGTAATCTCGATCTCAGTTTGGTCACCTACAGCAGTAGCGTAGGTGTTGCATTGTTACTTGGCTGGTTACGTGTTGCGCAGCAAAAACAAAAAAATTTGCGCTTTCAACAGCTGCCCGCAACCATGGCTGCGCTTGCAAAAGTCGGTGGGCTGGATGAATTATTGGTGCAGTGATTCGTCACGAGAATAAATGCGCTCTTTGTAACATGTGACAACTTTGCTAAAATAAACTATTGAGCTAATGGCTGCATTGCTTGAATTGTCCACTCCTGTATCATGGCAAAACAAAACCACATTACTACGTACAATGTAGCGAATGTGTTTACTTATAAAAATAATTGCCGCTAAAAAATATAAGAAGCACACTTAAACAAGAGAACACATTTATGCACGCAGGAACACAACACGATAATACTAATACGCAAAAGATTGCACAGCTAAACATTACGCAAGCACCTTTTGGTCAATCGCCCAGTGCAGTGCCGGTAAGTTTGTTCACCCTTGTGAATGCGCATGGAATGTTGGTTAAGATTACCAACTTTGGTGGGATCATAACTGAAGTTAGGGTTCCAGACAGAGCAGGTGAGTTTGCTGATGTTACGCTTGGTTTCGATAGCATCGAACCATATTATAAAGAAGCTCCGTATTTCGGCGCACTTATTGGTCGTTTTGGTAATCGCATTGCTGCTGGAAAATTCGAGCTGGATGGAAAAAGTTACACGCTTGCGGCAAACAATGGCGTTAACCATTTGCATGGCGGCTTGGTGGGTTTTGATAAAGTGGTGTGGAATGCGGATACCTTTACGACACAACATTCTTCAGGATTAACACTGAAATATTTAAGTGTGGATGGTGATGAGGGCTACCCCGGTAATCTGCAAGTTACTGTGACTTACGAGCTCACTAACGACAACGAAATACTAGTGAAATATCACGCCGTTACCGATAAGCCTACGCCCATTAATTTAACGCAACACGCGTATTTTAATTTGGCTGGTAAAGGCGATGTGCTCGGCCATGAAGTAATGATTAATGCTGATCAGTACGTCCCTATTAGTAATGCACAAATTCCTACTGGTGAATTATCTTCGGTGGCAAATACACCATTTGATTTTCGCACACCGCATCTTATCGGTGAACGAATAGCGCAAGATCACGAGCAGCTTAAAAACGGCAATGGTTACGATCACAATTATGTTTTAAACAAATCTACACCTAAAGAACTTAGCCTTGCTGCCCGCGTGACTGAACCTCATTCCGGCCGCGTATTAGAAGTATTTACCCAAGAGCCTGGCATTCAATTTTACAGCGCTAATTATTTAGATGGCTCGCTAACGGGTAAAGGTTGGCATTACACTCGTTACAGTGGTTTTTGTTTAGAGCCGCAACATTTTCCTGACTCGCCCAATCGCCCGGCTTTTCCTAATACTATTTTGCGCCCGGGCGAGGAGTATACCTCTACGATGAGTTATAAATTTTCAGTGAGTAAGTAGTGTTTTATTTTGCAAAAATACTTTCAAATTTTCTATTGCAAAAAACCTCCCGCAGCGTGCTTTACAAGTTCCAGCAAAAATTTCGCGAGCAGTAATGATCCGTGGATTAGCGATAGCAAAGCCGCATATTGGGCTTTGCTATCGGGTGCAGATTTTTTACGGCTTAACAATTTCGGCCACACTAACACTAATTGCGACTCTAATTTAGGGTGTGGCCGGAGTGTGCGCGAGCCACATCTATTAGTACAAAAGGCGACCCGCAGTACCAGGAAAACGTTAGATGCCCGTCGGGCTGCATAATATGTTTATTTGTTTTACTGGTGCATGGATGTGAAGCTTTTAACTTAATGCCCCAAAACCGTATATAACATTTGTGCAGATAAACAAATTTGCAAAAGTGCAAAACATTTTTTCAATAGCGGGATTGGTAAGCTGTGCGCCAACTTGGCCCCAAAGGGTGCGGTAAAAAAACTGGCGCATGCCATCGCAATAACTGCAGGGTAATACATGAACCCGAGTGTGTAAGCTGGTAAATTTTCCACTGACCAACCGTTCACTACATAACCCACTGCACCCGAAAATGCGATAGGTAAACCCACCGCTGCTGATGTGCCAATCGCCACAGGGAGAGCAACATTACACCACATTAAAAAGGGTACTGTCATAGTGCCACCACCAATCGCTACTAGTGCAGAAATTCCCCCGATTCCAGAGCCTACTGCATTTAGTGCGAGAGTATCAGGTAATTCCCGTGATGGTTTTGGTTTTGCGTTTGATAAAAGTTGCAACGCAATAATTGCCATAAAGCACGAGAAAAAAATCGCGAGTGTTTTAGTGGGTAAGTAAGCCGCGAGAAAGGTACCAGCAAAAGTGCCAAGTAAAATTCCAGGTGTAATTTTTAGCACTACGGACCACAACACAGCGTCACGTGCATCATGTGCCCGTAAGCTTGCAATCGCTGTGGGCACAATAGCAGCCATGGACGTAGCGAGTGCCATGTGAACAATGTGTTCAGCAGGGAAGGCAAGCTTCACAAAAATATAGGTGAGTATTGGCACCATAATGCCGCCGCCGCCAATACCAAATAAGCCCGCGAATATACCCGTGAAAGCGCCAAGTGCGAGAAATGAAAGCAGCCAGAAAATATCCATAGATTTTTTTCGATATGATTAATTTTGCTAAAAAAAATCCCCTTTGTTTTCACTCAGGGGATTTTTGCGTAACAATTAACAACTACATTTTACTCATCAATTGTTACGCTTTTTTACCGCGTTTGCGTTCGTTTTCGGTAAGGAATTTTTTGCGTACACGAATACTAAGCGGAGTCACTTCTACTAACTCGTCGTCTTCAATAAATTCCAGCGCTTGCTCAAGCGTATGGCGAATTGGTGGAGACAGAGTCAATGCATCATCGGTACCTGATGCGCGCACGTTAGTGAGCTGTTTAGCCTTAGTTGGGTTAACCACCAAATCATTGTTGCGCGAGTGAATACCAACAACCTGACCTTCATATACTTCAACGCCAGCGCCAAAGAATAAACGGCCACGCTCTTGTAATGGGTGTAAACCATAAGCCAGGGTTTTGCCTTTGATCATCGAAATCAACACGCCGTTTTGACGCTTGGCAACTTCACCTTCTTTTACTGGGCCATAATGATCAAAGATACTGGTCATAATGCCGGAACCAGAGGTCATGGTAAGGAACTGGCCACGGAAACCAATCAGGCCGCGCGATGGACACAAGAATTCTAATTTAATGCGACCTTTGCCATCCGGCTGCATGTTGTTCAGCTCACCTTTGCGCAAGCCGAGCTCTTCCATCACTTTACCTTGGTGTTGTTCTTCTACGTCGATAACAACTTGTTCAAACGGCTCGTGTTTTTCACCATTCACTTCTTTGATGATTACTTCAGGGCGCGATACACCCATTTCGAAACCTTCACGGCGCATGTTTTCAATCAGGACTGACAAGTGCAATTCACCGCGACCAGACACAATAAATTTATCCGGCGTTTCGCCTTGCTTAACGCGCAATGCTACGTTGTGAATTAACTCTTGATCCAAGCGGTCTTTGATATTACGCGTAGTAACGTATTTGCCTTCTTTGCCTGCAAACGGTGAGTCGTTTACCTGGAAGGTCATGCTTACGGTTGGCTCATCAACGCTGAGCGGAACCATGGCTTCTACGCAATCCGGGCTGCACAAAGTGTCAGAAATACCGAGACCTTGAACGCCAGTGATACAGACGATATCGCCAGCGGTAGCAAGATCAGTTTCGATACGCTCAAGGCCGTGGTAACCCATCACTTGCAATACTTTTGCTTTGCGTTGTTCGCCGTTGTGCGCGACTACTACGATTTGTTGGTTGGGCGATAAGGTGCCGCGAGTGATGCGGCCAATTCCGATAACGCCTACGTAACTGTTGTAATCCAGTGCAGAAATTTGCATTTGGAAAGGGCCTTCACTATTTACTGCTGGCGCTTTTACTTTGTCGATAATCATTTGAAACAATGGGGTCATATCATCTGCGAGCGCATCTGGTGCCAGGCCTGCAACACCGTGTAACGCGGAGGCATAAATTACCGGGAAATCTAATTGCTCTTCAGTAGCACCTAATCGATCAAACAATTCGAATAC
The DNA here is from genome assembly GCA_031425935.1 of Gammaproteobacteria bacterium. Classification (GTDB taxonomy): domain Bacteria; phylum Pseudomonadota; class Gammaproteobacteria; order Pseudomonadales; family Cellvibrionaceae; genus Cellvibrio. Next base: position 21,207 of record JANPKH010000372.1, read on the forward strand.
TTGATCAACAACCCACTCAGGGCGTGCGCCCGGACGGTCAACTTTGTTGATAACAACAATAGGATTCAAACCTTGCTCAAACGCTTTTTGAGTTACAAAACGAGTTTGTGGCATTGGGCCGCCAACGGCGTCAACCAACAACAAAACCGAGTCAACCATCGACAGTACGCGTTCCACTTCGCCACCGAAGTCGGCGTGGCCTGGGGTGTCCACAATGTTAATGCGGTAGTCATTCCAGGT
>JANPKH010000373.1:0-1512 GCA_031425935.1 Gammaproteobacteria bacterium
GCAACCGAAAGTACAAATCAATGGTATCGGTGATGTTCGGATTGGGATGACAGTGAGTGAAGCCGCACAAGCTGCACGAATTAGGTTAGTTTCTGTCGGTACGATCGATCGTCATTGTTACTACGTTCGCCCTCAGAAAAATTCACAACACATCAGTGTGATGGTAGTCGAAGGTCGAATTGCACGGATCGATATCAACCCTGGCAGCTCAATTAAAACGCTCAGTGGTGCGGGGATTGGAGATAGCGAGCAACAGATCGAGTTACTTTATCGCGATCGCCTGAAAGGGTCCCCGCATAAATATCTGCGCGGACACTACTTAATTTTTACGCCTACTGGACAAACCGATCGCAATTACCGCTTAATTTTTGAAACTGATGGTCGTCGAGTTGTCAATTATCGAGTTGGTAAAATGCCAGAGGTTGCCTATATGGAGGGTTGTTCATAGACCTAAAGTATTCATGTAAACAAACATTTCATTGTAAGCATAGTTCACAGTACCATAATCAGGGTTTGACCTTATAAAAGCCCTTAGTGATTTATTGATACTAACCATTCTATTCCATGCCCGTACTTGCTTATCTAAAGAAGATGCAGCCTGTGCTTTTTGTATCTCTTTCTCACCTGACCCCGTTGTGAATGTGGCATTATTGCGTATGTAATGAAAGTACACATAGTTAACAATGGCTTCTTTTAAGCCATTATATTTAACTGTGTCACCATAAACATCTACATAAGTACCACCGTCACGCAAGGCAACATATAAAGGTGCAGGAGTTGGCAAAGCAAGCCCTGTATTATATGCCGTCAGCAACGTATAGCCAAGTACCTTATTCAGATACTCGGCCTCATACGTTACAATAAATTGATTAACATCTGCATCTATACTTGATTGCTCAAGTTGTGCAATGGTCAATTCACCTACAAAATCAGATGTTGATACAATTGGCATTTACTTTTCTTTTTTAGATTTAGGTTCTCCAATAACTTTTTCTTCTATGGCTTTCTTTGATACTGCCTTATCAGTTATAGTTACTTTTTCACCTACTTTATAACCGGCCCACGGCTTTAGTATTTCGTATTGCATAACAATTAAGGTTTAGTGATCGCTGTTTTGATTGTTGCAAAATCATCATAGATGAACGCTTGTTGATCCAACTTCTTTACAAAAGCATGGAAACGGCTCTCTGCAAGAATTACAAACTGATTCTTAATAAAGTCATCATTTACCCACCCGATTTTAACGGTGTAAGGCATGTAGTTGGTAGTGTTGTATTTGCTCATGTCGGCAACAAATATTTTACCTACTGCAATGCTTTCTTCAGGCATAATGGTAACGCCACCGATAACTACTTGATTGAATAAAGAAGCATTTGGATATAATGGCAATCCATTAAGATCCTTTGCAGAAACAAGGTTAATATAGAAATCAACCGGGTTTACCAATACAAGGTTAGCCATGTAAGGCATTTCTACTACTCATAACTATGAGGATGAAATGCCTTACATGGC
>JANPKH010000374.1:0-11341 GCA_031425935.1 Gammaproteobacteria bacterium
AATTTTATAAATTCTATTTTGTGACATGATTTGTAAACAGGTTCTATTTTTAATATCTCTTTGATTAAGATGATACTCTAAAACATGACTTTCTTTAATTTTCATTGTAAAAAGGCGTCCCCAAGCATTTAGATTTATAATTGGTTGCGCAATCATTTTTAAGCGGAAGCGATTTTAAAAATAAAACTCTATAAAACTTCCCAGCATGATTTTGATCTTAAAGAAGTTACAGCTAATTATAATTTTGTGACTGGTTGCGCAATCATTTTTAAGTGCAAATCATTTAAAAAAAGATAAATGAAACTAAAGATGACAATCGGGTATGGAAACGCTGATAGTAATTTCGGTAGGATTTTCGATCATTTATTATTATTGGTGGTACAGCAATATTAAAATAACAGGGGTTAAAATTGCATCGTATGATTATTCGAAAAACCGAAATACTTCAGTTCGGGCAACTATAGCCCCTGTATCAACAAATAGAAACCCCTTAAATGTACCAACAATTGCACGAATAATAGCGAAAAGTAAGTTTGTGGCTTCTTAAGCGCCAACCTCTATAGTCAACTATCTACATAAGCTGCCCTCTCACCGAGTAACACTGACACTTCGTGTAAATAAATATTGATTTATTTCAACCGCTTATATTTATGATGGCATCTAAAGCGACTTTAAGGAATTTACGAAATATGGGCGGGTTAAATAAAAGCTCATGAAATATCACAAAATTATTTCTTTTATAATAATTGAAAGGATTTTTAAAATGCGCTGGGCTAGTGAGAAATAATTATAGAAAAATTCCAAAAATGATAACGAGTTAAAATAACTATCCACTCATACAAGTAGTTTGTCGTGAGCTTTCATATGGATGTACTTCTCCTTTAACTTGTGATGCACAGCTTAAAAAAGCCTTTATAAAAACAAAGGCTTCGATAGATTATTTTTTTTGATTTTCTTTTACGTACTTCATGATGTCTATAAAAGTATCGACCCAATATATGTCTGGATGTTGGGCGAGATAATGCAGTAGTTCATCATGTGCTTCTGTTGATATAGAAAGATGATCACCTCCAATACCATGAAATGTAAAGTTAACCATGGTACCTTTTTTTGCAGCCTTTTTTACAAAGTTAATTAATTGTTCGCCAGTCACATTAAATGGTGTTCCAACACTCACGGCGTAAGGATTAAGTTGGTTCATGTTTGGGGTTACACTGTCACCCATTACTGATTTAATAGCGACAAATTCTGATGTGACGGCGTTAACGTAATTTTCCCCACCTGCGTTTAGGTCACCACAAGGTGGGGTTAAAGTGCGTTCCGTTTTTCCATCAATAGCATGCAGCATACTGTTCGACATTATGATTTGATCTTTCATCTGTGCCACGCTAATTTTATCCAGATCGCGATGTGGTAGTACCCATTCGCGGTTCGGTAGTGATTTCGAGCACTGGTGAAATAAAGAGTGGTTTCCTAGCTCATGTCCTTCTGCTGCAGCTGCGCGCCAGTCAGGCAGGCGGTTTAACACTGTGTCGCTCGAAAGCGTAAGATAAAAGCTTGCTTTGAAATTGTATTTGTTGAGGGCTGGTATTGCATTATCTAACTGAGAGTTTAAGGCATCATCATAAGCTAAGCTAACAGCAGCTTTCACACCTTTTGGCCATTTGAATTTTTTTTCGGCAATAGCGGCAGAACAATTGCTATGAATAAATATCAAGAATAAAAACACACTGACTAAACGAAATAAATTTTGCATATATTGATCTTAGTTGTTAGTTGTTAGTTGTTAGTTGTTAATTGCTTTGAAAATGCGTAAAAGTTAAATACGTCATTAAGATGACAGTGTTTAGTATGTCACATTCGCGTCATTTTTATTGCCAAAATTAATGACTGCTACTGCACTTAAAATTAATACCGCTGCACTCCATTCCATTATTCCAGGCTGTTCGCCGAGTAAGAAAATACTTGAAATTACACCAATCATTGGTGTAATTAACGACGACAGTGATGAAACGCTCACGGGCACTAATGTGACGAGCTTTACCCACGCCCAATAACAAAACATAAAGCCGATAAATACGTTATAGACAACACCCCACAGGCGTAGATTGGATGGCAGGGCTTTAGGTATTCCATCAATAAAATAAGCACCTATTAAAATAGGAATGCTCGCAAGCAATAATAACCAACCTGTGAGCGCGACACTATTAAGTGGAATATTCCAGCGTTTCATTAGTATGGTGCCGATCGCCCAGCACCATGCGGCAGCAAGCATCAATAGTGCGCCAGTTAAAAGTGAAGTGCTAAGCGGTGCGCTAACCCAATTAATGAGTGATTCGCTCATCAATAATAAAATGCCGACCATACCCAAACACAAGGCGACTGCAACGCGCCAATTAAAGCTATCGCGAAGAATCCATACTGAGAGTAGCACCGTCCAAATTGGCATGGTATAGCCGAGAAGTGCCGCGCGACCAGCGGGTAAAAGAGCAAGCCCGTAAGTCGCCATTACATTCCAGGCTACTATGTTTAATAAACAAATAATGAAAGTTTTAGTGAGATAACCTTCAGGAATTTTTATTGGTTTGTTGGTGTAGCGCGCTATACCTAAAATACCAAGGCCACCTAAAAATAAACAAAAGCCACGAAAAGTAAGCGGGGGTACTCCCGCCAGAATATATTTCATGATCGGCCAATTTAAACCCCAACCAAAACCTAAGCCGAGTAATAAAAAAAGTCCTTCGCGAGAAAGACGATTAGCGTGTTGGGGCATATTTTTTCACAAAATAATATGGCTGCGATGAGTGTGTAAAGTGGTTGCTTATATCAAGCTGCCGCGATCAGGATTTTAGTCGCTATATCTGCTGTTATATCTTTATGCTCACCTATTGGTAATGGATTATGCAGGGCTAATTTTTTAACGAGTACTGGAGTAGAGCTATCTTTTATTCCGTATCCGGAAAAGGTAGTGGGTACACCCATTTGTTCAAAAAAGTTTTTGGTTTGTGTGATTGCATTATCAATTAATATTTCTTCATCGCTATTACTTAAACCCCACACACGTTTTCCATATTGAATTAGTTTTTCGCGTTTTTGTTGGCGTTGTTGGTTCATCAATGATGGCAGTACAATGGCTAAAGTTTGTGCGTGGTCCAAGCCGTGCAGAGCGGTAATTTCATGGCCAAGACAGTGGGTTGCCCAATCTTGTGGTACGCCTACACCAATCATGCCATTCAGCGCCATGGTCGCGGCCCACATAATGTTGGCGCGAATTGCATAATCATTTGGTTGTATCAAAATTTTTGGGCCTTCTTCAATGAGTGTTAATAACAGACCCTCGGCAAAGCGGTCCTGCACTTTTGCATTCACCGGGTAGGTAAGATATTGCTCCATGATATGCACAAATGCATCAACTACACCGTTCGCAATTTGACGCGGTGGTAAAGTGTATGTGGTAGTGGGATCGAGAATTGAAAAAAGTGGATAAACCAGCGGGCTTGAGAAGGCAAGCTTTTGATGTGTTGAAAATTTGGTTACCACTGAGTTGCCATTACTTTCGGTTCCGGTAGCGGGCAGAGTAAGAATACAACCGATAGGTAATGCACTTTTTATCGGTGCATTTTTTGCGAGAATATCCCAGGGTTCGCCTTCAAAATTAACGGCGGCAGCAATTAGTTTGACGGCGTCAATAACACTTCCGCCACCAACAGCAAGTAAAAAATCGATTTTCTGCTCTTTTACCACAGCCACTGCTTCTAAAATAGTTTCGTAATGTGGGTTAGGTTCTATTCCAGAAAATTCAAAAAAAGTTTTTCCTTCGAGAACAGTAATTACCTGATCGTATACGCCATTTTTTTTAATAGAGCCGCCACCGTAAGCAAACAAAATGCGCGCGTTGTTGGGTAGTAAATTTGGTAGCGCGCTGATTTGGCCTTCGCCGAAAATGATTTTAGTGGGGTTGTGAAAAATGAAATTGTTCATAATGTAATTCTCCTAAGTCGAGACTCATGTATTAAAGAATGCGGAATGTAAAACATCCATAAATATTGAGTGAGTTAATTTACGCATGTTTACTGTTGCGGCGTGGTGATGACTTTGCGCTAACTAGTGCGGGCAAATAACACCATCAATAATATCGAAGTTTACTGCTGTGAGGTTGCGGCCGGTGCAAGGGCCGGAAACACAATGACCATTTTCAATTACAAATAATGCGCCGTGATTGGCGCATTGAATCATGGATTTGCTGCCATCGAGAAATTTATCTTTTTCCCAATCAAGTGTTACACCAATATGTGGGCAGTTATTTTTATATACAAATATTTTTCCTTTTTTTTTGACAGCAAAAAGTTTTTCACTTTTATAATCAAACCCTTTGCTGCCATCTTCAGGGATGTCAGCCACACGCAACTCCGATTCGCTCAATGTAACTTCCTCATTTGCTTAATTATATTGTTTTCCTGGTGCAATCAAGGTTAGTTGGCTTTTAATGATTTTGCCGTCACGCATGAGGTGTATTTCTACTCTGTCCCCAGGCTTGTAGTTTTCGAGTGCACTCATTAATTGGTCGTTATTGGGCGTGAGCTTGCCGTCAATAGCTACTACTACGTCGCCTAATACCAACTGCCCCCAGGAGTTACGCATTACGCCTTGTAGGCCAGCTTCTTGAGCGGGGGAGTTGGGGAATACACGTAGTACGGCGACACCTTCAATGCCACTTTGCTGCGTCCATTGGTCCGGAGCTGGTTCAAAACCCATAACCGGGCGAATGATGCGACCATGTTTGATTAGTTGCGGCACTACATCCTTAAGAGTATTGACAGGAATAGCAAAACCGATACCGGCGCTTGCGCCGCTTGGGCTATAAATCATGGTGTTAACACCAATTAACTGACCCTGAGAATTCAATAGTGGGCCTCCGGAGTTGCCCGGGTTTATGGCCGCATCCGTTTGGATAACTCCACTAATTTTGCGTTGGTTAGGCGATATGATGTCACGCCCAAGGGCGCTAACTACACCGATAGTGAGCGTGGCGTCGAGTCCAAAAGGGTTGCCAATCGCTAATACTTTGCGGCCAACAGACAGCTGGCTGGAATCGCCCAAGGCCAAAGCAACTAACTTTTCTTTAGGTGCGGCAATTTTTAATACTGCGAGATCGCGTTCTGGCGCCAATCCCACGACTTCGGCAAACCAAGAGCTCTGATCTTGTAATGTGATCATGACCTTGTTGGCATTTTGAACGACATGAAAATTAGTGACTATATAACCCTGTTCGCCCCAAACGAAGCCAGTACCGCTTCCCGCGGGCACTGACATCAAATCGTAGGAGCGTGGGTCGCGCATAACTTGTTGATTCGTAACAAATACTACGCTTGGGCGTGCGTGTTCGAATATTTGCATGTTGTTACGTTCATCGTCGGTCGCAAACCCTACCGCAGCCGTTGATGTAGGAGTCGCTGCATTAACGGTAGCGCTTATACTGGCCAGCGCCGTTAATGCTGCAAGCGATAATCTGGATAACCATTTCATGCGCATTTCCTTTAATAACTGTTTTAAAAATTACGACAGGCTTTTTTGCAAAGCCTCAGGGCTATTAGCTCCATCTCGCAATGCTTGAATGCGGACTTCCAATGGCGGGTGAGTGGCAAAAAAACGACCAATACCGCCGCTAATAGCAAAGGCTTGCATGCTTGCTGGCATAGCGCTGGGACTTTGGCCGGATTCAACTTGCAAACGCTGCAACGCACGAATCATGGCATTTCTATCGCCCAAATTTGCACCCGCTTCATCAGCACGAAACTCTCTGTAACGTGAAAATGCGGCAACTATCATCGTTGCTAATACACCCAGAACCATTTCAGCCACAAAAGTTGCGATATAAAAACCAATGCCGGTACCGCTGCGCTCACTATTACCTTGTAGAGCCTTGTCGACGACAAAACCAATAATGCGGGCAAAGAACATCACAAAGGTGTTTACCACGCCTTGAATCAAACTTAACGTAATCATATCGCCGTTAGCGACATGACCGATTTCATGGGCCAGTACTGCACGAACTTCGTCACGTTCAAAGCGTTGCAACATGCCAATACTTACCGCGACCAGAGCCGCGTTGCGGTTCCATCCGGTGGCAAAAGCGTTGGATTCTTGTGCAGGGAAAATACCAATTTCCGGAGTTTTAATGCCGGCTTTTGCTGCCAATTCGGTAACGGTATTTACTAGCCATTGCTCATCGGCATTGCGAGGGGTTTCGAGCAGCTCAACATGCATGCTACGTTTAGCCATCCATTTGGATATTAGCAAAGAAATAAATGAACCCGTAAAGCCAAACACCGCGCAGAAGATGAGTAGGCTTTGCAGGTTCATTTGGCCATTGCTGATAAACCTACCGACGCCGAGCACGTTAAGAACAATGCTCGCTACAACCATGATGGCAAGGTTAGTTAACAGAAATAACATAATACGTTGCACAATAATTTCTCCTCGGTTTAAAAATAGTACTGAATAAGGTTCAGTCGTGATCTTGTAGCTATTGCCTATATAAGTGCATTTTGACGAAATTCAATGATTAAATGTGTGGAAAATAGAAAATAGCAAAAGCCTCTCGAGCGCTAACTCGCTGAGTGGCGGATGAGTTCATGTGAATGTTAGCTTAGGCTTTGGCGAGAAGTTGATTGTTTAATTGATTTATTTTTTCCGCCATCTCTTCAATTAAACTCAGGCAAATTTGAGGTTGGTGGTCAATTAAATCCACAAACTCCTCTTTTCGTACTGCTAGGACCATGCAGTCGCTGGTGGCGATAACTGATGCAATCCGTAGTTGGCGGGTAAATACTGCGATAGCGCCAAAGATTTCACCCGTGTGAATTTCGCCTACCTTTTTGCTATCGCATATTGCGTCGGCGCTACCTTCCAGCAATGTATAAACTTTGTCGGCTGCCTCGCCTTGCTGGATTATTGTGTCGCCAGTATTGAAGTGCAGGAAGCCTGCATGGGGTTGGAATTCAGTGCGCAGTTCCTGCGCTAAAGCTTGTTGGTAAAAATTAAATGTACAAATGAGGTAATGCGCCCAGTTTTTCTGCAATTTAGGGTTGGAATTAACGTGAACAATGAGCTCATCGCGCTGGTAAGGAAGCAACGTGATTGCACTAGTACAGCTGAAAGTCCCTTCGTTCAAATTGAGTGAGCGCGCCACGCCAATCAAATCACCCTCATCAAATACTGTTACTTTCTTGTTGCGTACGCTAAGGAATACTTGGCCTTCGCTAATACGAAACAATTTTGCGGTAGATTGATCAGCAAAAATGTCTGCATTTTTATTGAATTCTAATGGAGGGGCGCAGGGCAAAAGATTTTCAAGCAGTAAATCAGTTAGGCCTCGGCACTTTGTGGCTAGGTCTATTAGTTGGTCAGATTGCTTTGTCAGTAAATGCATATACCCTCGCCAAGCAACACTACTTTATTAAGTTTAGTACGGCTGGGTGCTAAAAATATGTGTTTCAAATCGCAGAGCGGTAGTTATGCAATAGCCTGGGTTTGTTCTTGATCATTACTGTAGCCATGCTCGGCCTCGGTAACTAACTGTAGTTTCATATCCGGCGAAAGGTCATTCCAATGGATATTAAGTAATGCACCCTGTAGGGCATAAAGCATGACTTTAGAAACGTTAATGTCGCGCGCGATTATGCGACGATAGGCTTCAACGGCACCAATATTTCGCAGATCTGCATAAGTATTTATACCGACTGCGTGAAGAATATTGACGGAAGCCATACCAAGATTTTTTAACTGAAGTAATTCACTGTGGTGGGTATGCATGAAATTCCCGCTCTGAACTAAGTTATGATTATTGTTTCCTTTGCGATAAAATTTCCATTTACAGCAGCTCAGTATCTTACTCTGTAAATTATTAGGCGCAATTAAAATGTTATGTACTAGATCAAATTATTAACAAAATGTGGCGCAAATATTCGCATTTGCTATTTGTAACCGGTTGTTAATATGATTTTGGAGGAATGAATGAGTGAATCAGCAAGTGAAATTGCACCAGAATTGTTATTGGGAATTAGCGATAAGGAATTAGTCCCAGTGCCAGAGTTTAATTGTGTGCTACATCCACTTGTGGTTGAGTCATTAAGACAATTAGCGATGGAGGCGCAATTGAAAGGCTTTTGTTTGCGGGTAGCCAGTAGTTATCGTGATTTTGAGCGACAATTATTAATATGGAATAATAAAGTTAATGGCTTGCGCGTGGTGTTGGATAAAAATGGCGAACCATTGGATATTTCAACATTAAGTGACAAGGAGAAAGTGTTCGCTATTTTACGTTGGTCGGCGTTACCCGGGGCGTCTCGTCATCATTGGGGAACAGATCTTGATGTTTATGATACTTCGCGTATAGACATAAATTATTCTTTGCAACTTACTCTTGCAGAAACAGAGGACGATGGTCCTTTCACTGAATTTCATCAGTGGTTAAGTGCAGAATTAAATAATAACGCCCGCGGTTTTTATCGACCTTATTACAATAAATGTAGTGACAACAACGGGGTGGCTCCAGAGCCGTGGCACCTCAGTTATGCACCCGTTGCAAAAATATATGCGGCGCAAATGAGTGAAGAAATATTGCGCGCGCAAATACAAAAATCTGACATCGCCTTAAAAGAAATAGTGTTAGAAAATTTGAGCGAAATTTATCAGCGTTTTATTCACCCATATTGCTAAAAGGGAAAGTGTAGTGAGTCACCATCACGTTTCACCACCTGCAAATAAGCGCGCGATTGTTAGCTGGATGCTTTTCGATTGGGCAGCTCAACCATTTTTTACGGTAGTCATTACTTTTATTTTTGGTCCTTATTTTGTTTCGCGGTTAGTGAATAATCCTGTTGAAGGACAAGCTGCGTGGGGTTATACCATAACCATATCAGGGTTTATTATTGCGCTGTTATCACCGGTATTAGGTTCCATTGCGGATGCTTCCGGTGCGCGGAAAAATTGGATTGGTTTTTTCGCTGTTATTCAAATCATTGCGCTCAGTTTTTTATGGTTAGCGGCGCCTGGCTCGGCGTTGTGGTTACCTATGTTGTTAATTATTTTAGCGACCATCGCTGCTGAGTTCTCTGTCGTATTTAATGATTCAATGATGTCACGTTTGGTGAGTAAATCTGAGGTCGGGCGCATTTCGAATATAGCATGGGGTTTGGGTTACACCGGCGGATTGATTGTGCTGTTTGTGGTTTTATTATTGTTGGCTGCCAGCCCAAGTACGGGTAAAACATTAATAGGTATAAACCCACTGTTTGATTTAAACCCAATCCTTGGTGAGGACGCTCGCATCACCGGACCATTGGCAGCGCTTTGGTATTTTGTTTTTATTATTCCATTATTTTTATTTACCCCGGATAGCAGCAAAGGCTTACCACTAAAAGACGCAATTGCCACGGGATTAAGTGACTTAAAAAATACATTAAGCGAATTACGCACGCGGGTGCCGATATCACGTTTTTTAATTGCGCGGATGATTTATCAAGATGGCGTTAATGGTTTGTTAGCACTTGGGGGAACTTTTGCAGCTGGCATGTTTGGCTGGCAAACAGTTGAGATGGGAATTTACGGAATTATATTATTAGTGATTGCAATAGCGGGTTGCTATTTTGCTGGCAAAATGGATACTCACATGGGCTCGAAAAAAATTATCAGTATCAGCCTTGTTTGCCTTATCGTCGCTACCGTTGGCATTATTTCAACGGGCCCTGGTTACACTTTATTTGGACTGTTGCCTTTATCCGTGGCAGATTCAGGTGGCTTATTTGGCACCGCCGCGGAAAAAGCATACATCATTTTCGGTTTATTAATTGGCTTGGTGTTTGGTCCGGCGCAGGCATCCTCGCGTTCATTTTTGGCGCGTAGCGTTGACGCAGACGAAGCGGGTCGCTTTTTCGGAATTTACGCATTCTCGGGGCGCGCAACATCATTTCTTGCGCCGTTGTCAGTTGCGAGCTTAACGCTACTCACACATTCGGCGCGTATAGGAATGTGTGCATTAGTCGTATTTTTAGTTGTGGGCTTTTTAATTTTATTGGCGACACCTTACCCTGCAATAGATAAAGTGCTTGCTGTCGATAAGTAATTTTATTAAGCAATATTAGTGTTTAGCTTCAGCTATTAAAAATCTAGCTATATAAATTTTTTGAAGGGTATTGCGTTGTATGTTAGTTATTTTTGATTGTGATGGTGTTTTAGTTGACAGTGAAATTTTATCTGCACAAGTATTTGCGGAATGTTTAAGCGAGCAATATGGTATTCATGTAGGTGCAGACTATTCGTTGGAAGCATACCGTGGAAAATCCGTGGCTGATTGCATTATTATGATTACTGCTGAGCTCACTGAAAAATTACGTTGGCAAAATTTAAGCGAAGCAGAGCGTGAACAAAAAGGCAAAGATTTTTGGCGTCATGTGCAATTGCAAACACTTGTTGCGTGTGAGCAACGTTTGGAACCTGTTGTTGGTGTTGAAGCAGTATTGAAAGCGCTGCAAAAGCAAAATATTCCATTCTGTGTTGCATCAAATGGCAGGCACGAAAAAATGGCTATGACTTTGGTAAAAACAAATTTATTGCAATATGTGGCGGGTAAGGTATTTAGTTTTGAGGACGTTACTCGGGGTAAGCCCGCACCAGATTTGTTTTTACACGCTGCCAAAACCATGGGCGTAGAACCGCACAAAGCAATAGTGGTCGAGGATTCTCTAACGGGTATTATTGCTGCGCGTGCTGCGGGAATGCGGGCGTTAGCTTATTGTCCCCCTGAAGAAGATGGTGGTGATAATTTTTTACTGCCAGAAATTAAAAAAATGCAGGTGGAATTTTTTTATCACATGAATGAATTAATGCCTTTGATCCTTAATTCCAATTCTATTTAAAGAAATAGGCGCTATAAAAAAACCGCTATGAAAAAACTACTATGAATAAACCACACGTTGTAGATGTATGGGAAATAATTCGTGTTGAAGCACTGCAAGCTAGTATTGCCGAACCAATATTGGCAAGTTTTTATCATGCGACGATTCTAAATCATGATATGTTTTCAGCGGCTATTAGCTTTCATCTAGCTAGTAAATTAGATAGCCAAACTATGCCCGCGTTAATGATTCGCGAAATTCTTCTGACTGCCATGAGCGCTGATCCTTCTATTGAGATTGCTATGCGCGCGGATATTGTTGCCCACTACGAGCGTGACCCTGCCTGCAATACTTACAGCATGCCGCTATTGTTTTTTAAAGGCTATCAGGCGCTGCAATCACAACGCATTGCGCATTGGTTATGGTTGCAAGGGCGTGAGTGT
>JANPKH010000375.1:0-10132 GCA_031425935.1 Gammaproteobacteria bacterium
GGTTGGTCGGCTCATCGAGCAGCAATAAATCGGAGGGGCACATGAGTGCTTGTGCTAAATTTAACCGAATACGCCAACCGCCAGAAAAATCTGTTACGGGGCGCGCATCATCACCGGGCGCAAAGCCTAAACCACTTAAAAGTTGTTGTGCGCGAGAAGGCGCGGAATATGCAAAGATATTTTCCATTTCACCGTAAAGGTGGGCAAGCCTATCCCCATTGTCCGTGCCGCTATTGCCTGCAACAATAATTTCGTGTTCAAGGCGACGTAATTCACTATCGCCATCCAGCACATAATCAAGGGCGCTGCGGCTAGTGTGGCCAACTTCTTGCGCCATATGTGCAGTACGCCACTGCTTGGGTATATCTACAGTGCCGGTATCGCTCGGCAGTTTGCCGAGCAGCATATTAAACAGCGTAGATTTTCCGCTGCCATTGGCACCAATCAGGCCAATTTTTTGGCCTGGGTAGATAGTTAAGTCGGCAGCCTCCAATAAAAATTTGGCGCCGCGTTGTAGAGAAATATTTTGTAATTGAATCATGGCGCGCATTCTAGCAGACTTAGTGGCTACTCTTCCTCATCGGATTTATCGAACATTTCTTATAAGGTCCATAATGACTCACCCCCTCAATTTTTGGGATTTTTCGCTTTCACTTTATGCCAAACCGGAGGTTGCCGATTGTTGCCTACAGCTTCAAGACGGTTATGCCGCCAATGTGAATGTACTGTTATGGGCGATCTGGCTAGAAAGAAGGCAGGTGCGCTTAACTGGCGAAAGGCTAGAGGCCGCACTTGAGCTTATACAGCCGTGGGATAGGGATTGTGTGCAGGTTCTTCGCAAGCTAAGGCGCGGGATAAAGATGAGGTTTGATTTTGCGCAAAATCAAGAATTAATTGTGTCGGTTCGCGAGAAAATCAAACAAGCTGAATTGGAGGCTGAAAAACAAGAGCAACAATGGTTGGAAAATTTAGCCGACGATTGGAGTATGGAATCACTTCAATTGAATGAGGGGGAAAATGTGGAGTGCTATTTAAATTTCTTGAATATTCCGCAAGTATTTATTGAACGCTTGAAGCTAAATGTGAGGAATGAGGAAAACTGACAGCAACCTAAAATTAAGGGTGCTATCAGTAAACCAGATATGTTAAATATCAGAATTGTTAGCAGGCCGCTCAATATTTGTTTTTGAAGAATCGTCTGTGGGAGAGACTTCAACGGAGCTACTTTTTTCTGGGGTGAGAAGGTTAGGTGATAGCGGAATTTTTGTTTCCTCAACAACCTGTGTAGCCGGTGCAGTCATTGGTAAATTAGTAGCACTGGCTATATCAGTCTTGGATAAAGCGGCCTTGGCTTTTGGCGTAGCTTTTATTTTGACTATTTTTACTTCAGGTTTAGCTTTTTCGGATTTGACTTTGTTAGCTACTGGTTTGGTGGCTGGTTGCTCAACGGGTAACGTTTGAACTTTTTTAATACTACCTTTATTTTTGTTGGCTTTTTTTGTTTGTTTGTCGAGTTTTTTTTCCGCTTTGCTTCTTTTGCCTTTGCTTGCCTTAGCCAAAGTTTTGGCCACTTTTTTGGTAAATTTTTCTGCGGCTTTATTTTTGGCAGTTAGTAGCGTTACGGTTTGCTGAGCATTCATCACAGTCTTGCTATGGTTTGCAAAAGCTTCTTTGGCGGCAATTAGGCGGGCCTTTGCAGCTGGGGTAGTCGTACCACTAGCAATTAATTTAACAAGCGTGGCTTGTGCAACAGCTGCGGCTTTTTCAGCCGTGGCTAAGGATTTTTCTGCGGCCATTAATTCTTGCGCGCGTGCCTTCTCTATTTCAGCGCCAATTTTTTCAATTTGCTTTTCAATATCCGCAATGCTAAGCGAAGTTAGGTTAAGGGTAGCCATAAATGAAATCCTATAAAGTGTAAAAAGTTATTCACTGTGCAGCGCGCTTTAATAAATATAAGACTGTTATTTCAAAACAAAATATATGTAAATAACAAGTGAAAAAAATACCATATTTGGAGTTTAGAGAAAACTATTTCTCTTCGATACTTTAGCATTAAAGATTAAAGTTTTTCGCTTAGCCCCTACTAATAAGACAAAATACCGCACAACGTGTGATATTTGAGTTACCATTAGCGCCCGTTAGGGTTGTCACACTGGTGGATATTCCTACTGGTTACCCATTACAAACGTGGCGCTTCTTAAGCCAAAATATTCATTCAAAAAATCCATACGACTAAGGTGCAACATGATTAACAAACATCTAATAATTGCTGGTTTAGTAGCTTCTGCTGTGCTGGTAACAGGCTGTAAAGGTAAAGAAGAACCTAAAAAACAAGACGACAGCTCAAAAATTGTAACAACTGAGCAAAAAGTAAGCTATTTAATTGGCCAAAATATGGCAAAGAGCTTGCAGCAAAATGGTGTTGTTTTAGAAACTGATTCATTTTTGCTAGCGGTAAGTGATGTAAAAAGTGGTACACCTACTCGTATTTCTGAAGAAGATGGTCAGAAAGTAATGCAAGAAATGCAACAAAAAGTAATGGCTAAAAAAGAAGAAGAGAATAAAAAAGTAAGCGAAACTAATATTGCTGAAGGTAAGAAATTTCTCGACGAAAATAAAGCTAAGCCAGGCGTTCAAGTAACCGCTACTGGTTTACAGTACAAAGTTATTACTGAAGGTACCGGCGTTAAACCAAAAGCAACTGACACTGTAAGTGTTCATTATGTTGGTAAATTGGTAAACGGAACTGAATTTGATAGTTCGCGTAAACACGGCGACCAACCTGTTACTTTTGAAGTCGGTGGCGTAATCCCTGGTTGGACTGAAGCTCTACAATTAATGCCACAAGGTTCTAAGTGGGAATTGTATATCCCTTCTGAATTGGCTTATGGTCCAGCAGGTACGGGCCCAATTCCAGCAGCAGCTACACTGATTTTTGAAGTGGAATTATTGGAAGTTAAAGCGGCAGCAGCAGCTGCAAAAGTAGCTCCGGCGAAACCAGCTAAGAAGTAAGTTTAAAGTTTGCATAATAAAAAACCCCGCATTGCGGGGTTTTTTTATGGGATTTATTAAACAGTAATTTTGCTTACCTGCATCCATCACAACCGTGATTAGCTAACCAAATCTTTATGGCAGGTGTGAAGTACAGAAATCATACGGTCTTCAGCACTAAAACGTACTTCCAAAGTTTGACCTAGCTCGGACAAGTCACTATCTAAACTAATTAAGTCGTCGGTTTCAAGATACTTATCGTTAAAATCGAGTAACTGTTCAGTGGTGTTATCAATAGTGGTAAATAAATTGCCAGCTTCCTGTAGCGCTTCATCATCATCAAACTCGCGACCTTCTTTCATCAGTTGGTCATAGATTTCGAAATGTCCTGCAGAAACATAATCCACTAAAATTTGACAGAGCCTACGCAATTTCTCACCGCGAAGTTCGCTGCTATTAATGTCGTGATCAAGACCACTTAATGTGCAATATTGCACCAGCATATCTTGGCGTTCCTGGAGCCAGCGGTCGATGATTTCACTCACCCCTCCCCAGCGTTCTTTGGCGTTTTGACAATTCTCTAACATGGTTATTTTTCCTGAAGACTACTGGCTCTGGTTTAGGGAGTAATTCATTGTGAAAATGTTAAGCTGCCACAATAGGCTATCTCGGCGAGAGCAGCAATAGTTAAATTAATTGTTACGAATGAGTTGGTAAGCATTTACCAAGGCTAAACCGATAAAGGCAATCAGAGTCCAGCCAGGAATGCTCCAGCCCAAAAATGGATGCGGTACGGCACAAGAACCATCGCCTTGTAGGAGCATAGTAAAAGCTTCCATCAAAGGAAATACTTCAAACATATATGCAAGCCCTGGGCCGCAAGCAGGAACTTGGTCCGCTGGTAAACTTTGGAGCCAAACATGATGCTGGGCAAAACAAGCGCCGCCCAATGCGGAGGCGATACCCAAAATGGCATAAATACGCCGGCCTTTCGTTTGCGGATTATGAATAAAACCCACAAATGCTAAAAGCCCAGTTAAAACAATAAAAGCGCGCTGAGTAATACAGAGCGGGCATGGAATCAATCGCATTACGTGCTCCATATACATTCCCATGAGAATCATCAATACGCAACCGATGAAAATAATGAGATTGGTGCTGCGAAGGGAGGGCATTGTGTCTGTATTCATAGCGACGTTCATGGTTTTGCTCTGCTGAAAATAATTGCTCTATAGTAAGCAAGAATCCCCTAGAAGCGCCAGACGTTTTCAACAAATCGTCTATGCTTTAATAAACCTTGCCGTACTGGCGACGGAATATTTAGGAGTAGGAAAGTGTTAAACATTGATTTTGCTCGTAGTATTAAAACAGCATTAATTGCTTTAGTATTTTTTGCGCCTATATCATTCTCTGCGGGCGGTGGTGATACTTTTGCTGAGGGGGTAAATTATTTATCAATTAAGCCACCCTTGATTGTTAATTACGGTGGAATAGGCAAGATTAAATTTATCAAGGTCGAAATTTCAATGCGCGTTGAAAATATTGGCAATGCCGTAGAGGTGAAACATCACATGCCTCTAATCCGAGATACGCTAATCATGTTTTTGAGTGGTATTACGGACGAACAATTAAGCAATGGGGATGGTAAAGAGCTTATGCGCCAGCAGGCGCTAACAAAAATAAATGAAGTAATAGAGCTGCAAATAAATGCTGGTCATAGTGAAGCCGGGAGCAAAAGCGCCGAGCTAGGTAAAGGCGAGCAAACAAAAAATAATCGTGCTAAACCTGAGCCGGTGTCAGACTTATTTTTTGATAATTTAGTGGTACAGAAATAATTTGGTTTATCCGCAACTACAGCCGCGATATTGAGCGTAATAATTTGCGAGGTATTCATCAAAGTTAATTTGCGGCTCGCTTTCTAATTGATATTGTTCTGCTAGTGAATTTTCTGCTTGGCGGTGGAATTGTGTGGTTTTCTCCGCACTCAATGGATGTTGCTCAAAATATTTGCGATGTTGCTCAGCAAGTGCTTGAGTGTGCTCAAAGAAACTTTTCCCTTGCGCTTGTAAATCAGCCAGCACTTGAGCTGAGGGCGTTAGCGCTACGTTTGCTAGTTTTGCGTATTGCTGCTGCACTGCCTCGACATAAGCTTTTTCGCGATTGGATTGGTCAAGCAGAGAGGCAGATGCCATTGCGCCATCTAATATTTCGGTTGCCCAATGTTGGAAGCTAATGTCTTGTCCTGCGCGTTTTAATTTTAACTGCGGATCACGTCCAAAATAGACCATCCGTTTTTGATTTTCTTGTCCTTCTGCATATTCTTCGTCAGACGTTTGCGGGCTATCGCTGAATAAACAATAAAGCAAAAAGGCATCCAAAAAATGCATTTGTTCGGCGGTGATACCAAGAGGCTCGTAGGGGTTTAAGTCTACGCAACGCACTTCAATGTATTCCACGCCTCGCAAACGTAGCGCTTGCAGAGCTGTTTCCCCGGACTGTGTAGTGCATTTTGGGCGAATACTGCTATAAAATTCATTTTCGATTTGTAGTAAGTTTGTGCTGAGTTGACGGTAATTTCCCTCGTTATCTTTAACACCAATAGCGTCATAAGCGGGATGTGCATGGGTGATGGCGCCGCATAAGGTTTTCAAGTAGCTGCTTAAGTTGTTGTAGCAGACAAATAGTGCTTGCTGCGCATCACTTTGATACCCCAAATCACCCATGCGTAATGAAGTTGCATAAGGTAGGTATTGAGTTTGTAGTCCATCACCAAAAGGTTTTAGGCGATGCGAACGGCCTGCAACAAAGCTATCACTTACCGCTGGAGCTGCCCCAAAGAGATAAATTAATAGCCAGAAATTACGGCGAAAATTGCGAATTAATGCAAAATAACGTTCTGTTTTAAAATTCTGCAGTGTTTGTGTATCACCTTCCAATTTTTGCAATTCGCGCCAGAATTCATCAGGCATGGAAAAGTTATAGTGGATGCCAGCAATGGTTTGCATACTTCGACCATAACGGTGGCCGAGCCCAACGCGATAAATAGTTTTCATCATCCCGGCGTTGGTTTTGCCATATCGCGCCACAGGAATATCAGTATCGGCAGGTAGTGCGCAAGGCATGCTTGCAGGCCAAAGTCGCTCTTCGTTTTTAGCCAGTTGTTGATAAGTAAATCGATGGATATCACTCAGCTGCTGCAAGAGCGCGCCTATATTGTTAAAAGGCTCGGTGATAAATTCGAGCAATGCTTCGCTGTAATCGGTGGTGATATGAGGATGTTTAAATGCTGAGCCGAGTCTATCAGGGTGTTTCGTTTGTGCTAGCTTTCCTTGCGGTGTAACTCGCAAACTTTCTTTTTCAAGGCCACGCAAAATGCCAGTGAGGGTAGCATTAGCAGGTGCTTGCGAAAAAGCGTTGAGACGCTCTTGCCAACGGACGGGATGAGTCAATGACAAAATCTATTCCTCGAATGCAGCCGTTGGAAGATCATCAGCAGCTTTTAATGTTTTTGGTACTTTAGCTAATGGCGAGGGCATTATTTCAATATCAATACAAGGTAAGCCTTTTTCGTCGGCATCGCAGGGAATAATTTTGACGCGTTGCTGGTAATCTTTAGCGCTAATTTCCACCATCTGGTTGATGGCTTCGTCTTTATAAATAGTTTTGAAGAGATTGCTGGCGTCGTAGCCATCCAGCCATTCTTTATTTTTTCCAAAAAAAAGTTTGTCTTGATTTTGTAGGATAAATATCTGATTCATAAAACGGCTTTACTCGCTAGTGATCAAGAAAATACTTTCTTTGTTTGAGTATTGTTAAGATTAAAAAATATATTGAAAAGAATTTAATGCTAGACGCGTTATAAGCAACATTTATGGGGGCAGAGATAGACAAGTTCAAGGGGTTAAATCGGTAGATAAGTTTAGGAGGTTAATTTGAGCGGAACAGGTTTAGGCGTATGAAAATTCAGGGGGGGATGCCATCCGTGGCCGAAAATCATTAGACTGGGGCAGAAATAACTCCATTAAAAATGGGTTGAAAGGCTGTGAGCTTATCAAGCATTGTGTTGCTGCCTAAGCCGTTGCCGGGAAATAGAATTTTAAATTGACCTTGTTGACCATGCAGTGCCATGTAGTTAAGGATAACGGTCTCTACCAGTAAATTTACATTGTTAGCTGCAGGACTAGAGGCGGTTTCCACATCGCCGCTGGCCCGCATATAACCAATTTGCTGGTGTACGTTTTGTTCGGCCGTGAGTGCTGCCGGATCTGCGCTAGTTCCGCCCATTAGGACGGGACGTCTGGTGGGATTGTAGACGAGGAAGAAGGAAGAGGCAGTCTGTTGATCGTCGCCAGTCCATACACCTTTGCCGCGACCTTCAATGGAGTTATCCATCATGCCATTACTGAACACCGAACCATCACTGAACACGTAGATCATGATGGGCATGCCTTTGCGGGCTGCGTACTCTAAGCACGCGCCAATACATTTGCCAGCGCGTAAATCGCGTAGTTCACCTGTGGAGCGGTCGCCGGTATGGTAGTCAAAACCACCCATTTGCACAGTGCCCGCACCGGCATAACCGTTAACAACAAGTTTCATTACTGATGCAGTCTTACGGAACTCGCCATCGCCATCGAATTCGGCTTGGGTAAAGATACCAGTGGCGCCCACGATGTCAGCATCAGCTTCCGGATCAATGGCAGAAGGGTTACCAAAACGATCAGCGAGATCTGCACTTTTAACATAGCCGCAGCGCAGCATTTTTCTCAGCTCTTCATCGCGCGTTGAGTCGACACCAGGCACAACGGAGGTGAGCTTTCTATCGCTGATGCGGTAGATAGACTCCATCACAGAGACGGTATCTGTTTGAGACATCAGGCTTACCAAATCACCCACATCAACTAAACCCGTAACATCATTGGGATTGTCAACTTTGGTCGGACGAACTTCCAAATTGATCATGGTGGCTGGTGACATAGAGTTGCCACCAGAATCACTATTTCGTGACCCTATTAAGGTAAGCAGTGAGCCATCAGCACCGGCTTTATTGATGCCGTACATAGGGTTGTGAGGATTATTCGCCGTATCATTTTCAGAACGAGCAGGGATTACAGCCCCGTTAGTTTTGGTAGCAGTGACAGGGTTAACTTTTAAGGTGATCCCACGCAAAATCGAGCTGTCAGTGTGAAAGGCAAGGCCAAGGCTTCGATCAACAAAATTGGTGGTAGACGATGCAGGAGTCATATCCACAGGCAAGCCTTGCTTGTTGTAGCCAGCTGCACTGAGCAAATCCAACTGGCCGCCACGTTGGCCTACCAAAACGTTAGAGCCAACAAGATTGGCACCGCCTGACAAATCAAAGCAAATAAACGGAATCTTCCCCGCGCCTTGAGCGGCTATACCACAGCTATTGCGAGCCAGAACCAAATCATCCGACAAGGCACCAAAGGCGTTCGGGTTGGCAAACATGCTCATGAGTGAACCGCCGACGACAGTACCCATACCCGCTTTAAAACCCTGCGCGATGAGCTCGCGACGTGTTACGGGGCGGCGATGGTCATTCAACAGCAATGGTGCATCTGGGTGGAGTGGAGCTTTGTACTTGGCCATGTTGTTACCTACTGTAAACGTTGGTATCTAGTGTTCATGATCTATCGTAGGTCGCGACAGCGCGACCGATTTGTATTAATGCACCAACATCACCGCGCTACCGAAGGCGGCGGAGCAGGTAGCTTTGACTGCTGTGAGCGTACGGTCGCTGGCGCAGCCGCCGCCACAAGCTGTCATTTTTGTAATTAAATTATTCAATTCACTGCGTAACAAGGTAGGGTCAGCTTGATTGTTCAGCTTCGCCGTACCGCCGCCAGCTAAACCTACTTCATGTGCAAGCAGGCGTTGTAACAACGGTTCAATAATTTGGCTGCGGCCTGTGGTATCAAAAGCTGTGGACGCACTTGCTGCAAAGTTGAAACCGACAAAGTAACTATTGGGGGCTGTCGATGTGCCTACTAGTGCATTACAGTAAGCCACGGCGAGCTGAGTGATACCCATTTGTTGCGCAGCAAGAAAACCGTCAAGATTGGCTAAGGTAGGTAGTTGTTGCTGTACTTTTAGATAAGTCGCAGCAACGGCAGGATTTGTTGGTGGTACGCCCGTTAAGTATGACAACGACGCGTTAATTTCGGCAAAAGTGTGTATGCCAATAAGTGGTTGGCCAACGATGTCAGCAGGCTCAGCTGCGGGCGGCACCGCAGGTACTGCGCGGGTGTAAGTATTGCTCCCAAGTTGATCAAATGTAATGAAGAATTGATCCTGATCTGGTCCACCTTTCAGTTCTACCACCGTACCCAAGGTAGAAAGTGATTGCCGACCATTAACCATTTCGCTGGAGTTGATATTGGTATTGAGATTAGCAAATACCTGTCCGGTAGAGGCTTCTTCACCATTAATACCGATGCGAATACCTTTTAAAGGAATATCTGTACTGATAGCGGTGCCATCCAGATTCGTAAAGAATGGGTTAGCAAATAAATAACCGTAATCATCAAATTGTTGTACTTCGAAAACTACAAAACTATTTGGTGTGCCGATTAAAGAGGAGATATTAAACAGCAACAGGTATTTTGCGCCTACGCCCACTTTGTAATTAGCTTTAATATCTGCAAGGCTCATGGCGCGTTTATGAATGCCTACAAAGCGAATACTCCCTTGCCATTGACCGGTAACGCCACCCACTTCATTGCCGATTGCAAGGGCATAATCGGGGTCCCAATCTTTCAGAGCTGCGCCTTGATTCTCTGCCACTTCCTCGTCTTCGGTATATTCGCCATTGACATAGATGCGACGACCGTTGGTTTGATCAAAGGTGACTACAACATGTTGCAGCGTGGCTTGCAGGCGTTCATCAGCATCAGCTGTATGAAGTTCAGCCAAGCCATTGCCATCACTTTTGTCAGTGCGGTTAAGGAAACTGTAGTTGTATTCGTATTGGCCTAGAGCAAAGTTACGATCTTCAGCGCTACCTGCATAAGTGATGATGCGAGCGGGGTTGTTGTCATTTTCGCCCTGAGTAACATTTTCTGGAATGATCCAGGCTTCGATGCTGTATTCACCAGAACCACGAATCAAATCAAAAAATTTG
>JANPKH010000376.1:0-13600 GCA_031425935.1 Gammaproteobacteria bacterium
CTTCAGCTTCTCGACGCTCTTGCTCCTCCTGCGGCTTCACTTGTTTTAATTCTGGATTTTTCTTACCATCCAATATCTGTTCTTTTGGCTGCTGCGGTGCAGGCTTAGTTTTGGGCGTAACATCAATTAACGTGGCTGTTACAAAGTGGGGTTGATAAGGTTCAGTTTCTTCTTTCAAAAAATCAAATTTAACAATAATAAACACCAAGAGCGCAGTGTGCAAAAATACACTGAGAAATATCGGCAACGAAAATAACCTTTCTAACTTCATACTAACCAAAAGCCTGTGATGAGCATTTAATTTGCTGGCGGATCTGTAATTAACCCAACTGAAGCTGCACCCGCACTTTTTAACTCACTCATGAGCGAAACAATAACACCGTATTGCACACTGCGGTCCCCTTGCACAAACACCAATGTGTTAGGTTTCTGGCTAAGCACTTTGCTCACTATTGCTTTCACTTCAGCAAGCTTGCGTGGCTTCTCAGGGTCACCCCCCAAATCAATATAATAGCTACCATCTTTTTTAACCGAAACGTTTATAGGTTCTTGATCTTTAGTATCAATAGGCTCTGCGGAAGCTTTTGGTAAATCAACCTTCACACCTTGAGACATCATAGGTGCAGCTACCATAAAAACAATCAATAGCACCAGCATAACGTCAATGTAGGGCACCACATTAATGTCCGCTATGGGCTTTTTTTTAATTTTTGCTTTAAATTCAGCCATAAGATTTTAACAACTCAATTCCATTCATCCAATTTCTGTATTGAACTCTTTGAAAAATTATTTACTATGAACTTGCCTGTGCAGAATTGTCGAAAACTCTTCCGCAAAAGTTTGATAATTGTTACTAAGCGCTTCTGATCGCGCAGAAAACTTGTTGTATGCTATCACCGCAGGTATAGCGGCAAACAAACCCATTGCCGTTGCAACCAAGGCTTCTGAAATCCCTGGAGCCACCGCTGCGAGCGTAGTTTGTTGAACATGTGCCAAGCCCCGAAATGAATTCATAATCCCCCATACCGTCCCGAATAAACCTATATAAGGACTAACCGAAGCAACACTTGCAAGAAACGGTAAATTTTCGTCCAGCTTTTCTTCTTCGCGCGCAAGTGCTACGCGCATAGCACGTTGACTGCCTTCCATAATAGCTTCCGAATCTGCACCAGCTTGTTGGCGCAACCGCGTAAATTCTTTGAAGCCTGCGCGGAAAATATTTTCAATGCCCTCTACCGCTTCATTACGACCGTTTCCTTGACGATAAAGTTGATTTAAATCTATCCCCGACCAAAATTGCTTTTCAAAATAATCAAAAGCAGCTTTAGCCTTACTTTGATAAATCGCACGCTGAAAAATCATGACCCAGGAAACTACTGAGGCACAGAATAAAATCAACATAACCATCTTTACCAGCAGACTTGCGTCGCTAACTAAAGTCCATAGTGATAGGGTATTCTCAGCTTCAGACATAACAATAATTAACCTTGAGATTGAGGTACAACAAAATGATTTAATTTTGAATGCATATGCCCAGGCAACGCATTAGGTTTCATAGTAGAGCTATCAACACACGCGACGCATATATTACCTATACAGAGCAATTCCTTACCACGCATAACTGCTTGCTTAAACTCAACATAAGTGCGTGCTAGTTTCATGAGGCTAGTAGTAATTTGCAATTCGTCATCCAATCGTGCGGAACGACGATACTCAACCTGTGCAGAATGAACTACCAGCAATAAACCATCATCCAAAATTGCGGGCTTATGATAACCCAAACTGCGTAAAAATTCTGTACGGCAACGCTCCATGTATTTTAAGTAATTAACATAATAAACAATTCCGCCCGCATCGGTATCTTCAATATATACGCGAATAGCTATACTAAATTCAGTCATCAATTTTTATTTTCTGTACGAAATTTATTCATTATCATTTTATTATCAGAACCGTTTCTGCTATTCGTTACTATTTTGTTGTAGCCGTTTCGGCATTAAGATTCCAAAATGCATGTAGGCATTATTGGTCAACACACGACCACGTGGTGTGCGAGCTATAAAACCTTGTTGAATTAGATAAGGCTCAATAACATCTTCAATAGTTCCACGATCCTCACTAATTGCTGCAGCGAGGCTTTCAATACCGACGGGCCCGCCGTCAAAATTATTCATCATTGCCATAAGTAAGCGGCGATCCATATGATCAAAACCACGCTCGTCGACATTTAACATATTTAAAGCACTATCTGCCATCGTTAAAGTCACTACACCGTTACCTTTCATTTCCGCGTAATCACGCACCCGGCGCAGCAAACGATTAGCAATACGCGGGGTGCCTCTTGCTCGCTTGGCCACTTCCGCAGCGCCTTGCGCGTCCATATTCACACCCAATAATGCTGCAGAGCGCGCTACGATATGTGTGAGGTCTGCGACATTATAAAACTCCAGACGCTGAACAATACCAAAACGGTCGCGCAAAGGCGATGTTAATAAACCCGCGCGCGTCGTTGCGCCTACGAGTGTAAATTGCGGCAAATCAAGTTTAATAGAGCGTGCGGAGGGTCCTTCTCCTATCATAATATCCAATTGAAAATCTTCCATCGCAGGGTAAAGAATTTCCTCGACTACAGGACTTAGACGATGTATTTCGTCAATGAACAACACGTCACCCGGCTCTAAATTAGTCATCAGAGCGGCCAAATCACCCGCTTTCTCCAGCACCGGACCAGAAGTACTTTTAAGTGATACACCCATTTCATTGGCAATAATATGTGCGAGCGTGGTTTTCCCCAAACCTGGTGGACCAAATACTAAGGTGTGATCCAATGCTTCATTACGCTTCTTTGCAGCACCAATAAAGATTTCCATTTGCTCACGCACTATTGGCTGGCCAATATAATCAGCAAGGCTTTTAGGCCGCACAGTACGATCAAGAAATTCTTCGCGCTCTTGAGCGGCGGGTGCAATTAAACGATCTATTTCTATCATTTTTACTCTGTACTAGCGTCTAAGAATTGGGAAATTATTAAGATGCCATAGCGCGCAAAGCTAAACGAATTAATTCTTCGCTTTTAGCTTCGGGCTTTTGTTTGGCTGCCGTTGCAATCATCTTTGCTGCCTCAACAGGCTTGTAACCTAACGAAATTAACGCGCTTTCTGCTGCAGCGTAAGCGTCATTAGCATCTACGGCTTTGGGTAAGCCACTGTGAATAGTTAAATCGCTAGATGATGAATTCCAATTTTTTAATCGATCACGTAATTCAATCACCAAACGCTCAGCAGTTTTTGTACCTATCCCAGGCACCTTTGTGAGTGCGGCGATATTGTTATCGCGGACACAACGTGCAATATCATCAGATTCCATACCCGATAATATTGCAATCGCCAATTTAGGCCCAACGCTACTCACTTTAATTAACGTGCGAAATAATGAGCGATCACGCTGATCAATAAAACCAAACAATTGATGTAAGTTTTCAGTAATCGATAGATGCGTATGTAAAATCAGCTCAGTGCCCACGGCAGGTAAACGATAAAACGTCGTCATAGGTGCTTGTAACTCATAACCCACGCCGTTTACATCTAGCAATAAATAGGGCGGTTGCTTTTCAACTAGGGTGCCACGTAAACGTCCGATCATTTTTTTCTCGAGAGATATTACATTGTAAAATTTAGTTTGTTACACAACACGTCCACGGCGAAAGCTGCTGGAGCCGGCAAGTTTTAATAGTAGCTGCTGCGAGTTCGCATGACAAAGTGCAACTGCCAAGGCATCAGCCGCGTCTTCTTGAGGTATAGCAGGTAGTCGCAACAACGTTTTAACCATATGTTGCACTTGTAATTTATCCGCTGCGCCACTACCCACAACAGATTGCTTCACTTTACGCGCTTCGTATTCTGACACCGGCAAATTTAATGCCACTGCCGCAACAATTGCAGCACCTCGTGCTTGCCCGAGCTTTAATGCAGAAGCAGCATTTTTCGCCATAAATACTTGCTCAATCGCCATTTCTTGCGGGCAATATTGATTGATAATATGTGTTAATGAGTTAAATATCGTTTTAAGACGCTCTGGTAATTCGTCATCAGGGATTCGAATAACGCCGCTAGTTACATACTCAATTTTGCTACCAATCACATTGATAATACCAAAGCCAGTTTTGCGTGAACCGGGGTCTATTCCTAGGATAAGAGCCATAGATATCTACAATAGATAAAGTTAATGCAGTGTTGCATGGAGGGTTATCGCAAGCAAGCTACTTGTATTATTGACAAAAGTCCACCAGGGTGCGCAGTCAGCCGTCTCTATTATCCCTTCGAGGCATCACATTGGTACGTACGTTTCTGATGGAGGCATACAACGGCAATTGAGATAATTTAAATACAGCGACACTCAATATATTTTCAAAATAATTTCGATGCTTGCTCACTCGCTTTACTAGCTATGCAATCATCTCAAAAAACGTTTCTTATCTACAAAAAGCTTTTTTAACGACGTTTGGAATTTAATTGGCGGTAACTTTATGGTTTTTAAGCGATGATCGAATCAATACAAAAAATACTCCAAACAATCCTGATAATATAATCACAGCAATAAAAATAAGAGTTTTTTGTGGCTTAACTGGATCTAATGACGATGACGGTGCGTTAACAACTGAAAACATATTGACTTTATGATCTAAGTTTTTAAAGCGCAGCAGATCAGCAGTCATTTGTTCTTTCCAAATTTCCATGCTCCGTAAATCCGGTACAAACGGCGATAACGATTTCCCTTGACGCGCAAGTAAAATTTCCAGTTGTTGTGATAAAGTTTTAGTACCTAAAATATAATCACGACTATCTAGAATTCTCAATTGAACATTTTCAAGCTCTTTGAATGGCGTTTCCCTAATATTTAACGATTCAGCTATTTTCAAGCTCTCTCGTAATCTCAAGATTTCATCATTAAGCTTGCGCTGCTCTATTAAATTTCTGGATTCATAACTTACAGCTAAAGCTTTCAAATTTTCAACATAGATAGCTTCAATTGTGGACAAATGGTCCATCCATACATACTTATTTAAATAATCTAAATACTCTTTCTGCAGTGTCACTCCCTGCTTCTGATCTTCATATTCAAATGAAATTTGCCTTGCAGTAATTTCAGGTGTTTTAGAATTTGAAGGTTGCAACACGAACCCTTTATAAAACTTTTTAAATGCTCGTGCATCATCAGTCAATGGAATATCTTTGCCAAAATCCAATACTTTCCCAGTTTTCCACTCCCAAAATGATTTCAGTATAGAGAATGAAGGAACTTGCAAAAGCACTTTACTGTAAATTTTTTTTTCATCGGGCGCTTGAACTTGATATTCTTTCCCATCATTAACTGAATTAGTAACTAAATAGGCTTTACTCTCCAATATTGCCGGAGAAATCGGGCGCATTTGCTCAGCTCGCACTGCATCGATAGTGCTCTCAATCCGATAATAAGATGGCAACATCATAAGCGCAACATAAGCGACAATTGCACTTAGCACCATAACACTGATAATTAAAACTCTCCCTCTCCAAATTTTCTTTAGTAAATCCATGATATCAATTTCGTCCTGGCTTCCTATTAAATGGGTCCCCGGCTTCCGTCTATCGCTATACATTTAAATATATCCAAAATAAGTTAACAAATAAGATTATAACAATGACGTAAAATTTTAATTGTTACGTTATTGTTATTAGCACGATCACATTCCGTATTCAGCTGTTTCAACCGCTACTGATACTTGTTCTTTTTTTCGCAAACGAATATGCAATTCACGCAATTGCAAATCGTCTACGGCCCCAGGAGCATCCGTCATTACGCATGCTGCACTTTGTGTTTTTGGAAAAGCAATTACGTCGCGAATGGAACTTGCGCCAAGCATCAGCATAATTAAGCGATCCAAACCAAATGCTAAACCACCATGGGGTGGCGCACCGTATTTTAACGCGTCTAATAAAAAGCCAAATTTTTCACGTTGCTCTTCTGCGCTAATACCAAGCAAATTGAAAACTGCTTGTTGCATAGGCTGGGTGTGAATCCGCACCGAACCACCACCTAATTCAGTACCGTTCAATACCAGATCATAAGCTTGTGACAACGCCTCTCCAGGATTTGCTGCCAATTCTTCCGGTGAACAGGAAGGTGCAGTGAAGGGATGATGAAGGGCGTTGAAATTACCCTTGTCATCTTCCTCAAACATCGGGAAATCAACTACCCAAAGAGGCGCCCACTCGCAGGTATAAAGATTTAAATCCGCGCCTAACTTACAGCGTAATGCACCTAGGGCTTCAGTAACAATCTTATGCTTGTCCGCACCGAAAAAAATCAGGTCACCATTTTCGGCATTTACGCGATCGAGAATTGCAGCACGTACAGCCACCGGCAAGTTTTTCACAATCGGCGATTGCAAGCCTTCTTCTAGATCAGATTTGTCATTAACCTTAATGTAAGCCAAACCTTTAGCGCCATAAATACTTACAAATTTGGTGTATTCGTCAATTTGTTTGCGGGTCAGTTTGTCATTGCCGCCGGGAACCTTCAGTGCGGTAACGCGCGCTTTAGGATCGTTAGCGGGGCCCGCAAAAACTTTGAAATCAACTTCCTTTACCAAGTCGTTGATGTCGACCAACTCCAGCGGGATACGCATATCCGGTTTGTCAGAGCCATACTTGGCGATGGCTTCAGAAAATGGCATGCGCGAAATTTCACCAAACTCTACCGATTTCAATTCCTTAAACAATTCGCGAATCATTTTTTCGGTAACCGACATGATTTGCTCTTGCGTCATAAACGAGGTTTCTATGTCAATCTGGGTAAATTCTGGTTGACGATCAGCCCGTAAATCCTCATCGCGGAAACATTTGGCAATTTGGTAGTAACGATCAAAACCCGCCACCATCAATAATTGCTTAAACAATTGTGGTGATTGTGGCAATGCAAAGAATTTACCGTCGTGGGTGCGTGAAGGTACTAGATAATCGCGCGCACCTTCAGGTGTAGCGCGCGTCAATATCGGTGTTTCTATATCCAGAAAACCATTGTTGTCGAGATAATTGCGAATTGCCGTGGTCACTTTAGAGCGGAAGCGCAAGCTTTTTTGCATTTCCAAACGGCGCAAATCGAGGAAGCGATACTTTAAGCGTACGTCTTCCCCAACATTTGAATAGGAGTCTAATGGAAAAGGAATAGTTTCAGCTTCGTTCAAAATAGTGAGTGCTGTGGCATAAACTTCAATGCTGCCAGTCGCCATATTCGGATTCACAGTAGCAGCAGCACGAGCACGCACTTTACCGACTACTTGGAGCACGTATTCGCCGCGAACTTTGTTTGCTAGCTCAAAATTTTCTTTCGCATCGGGATCGAACACTACTTGCACAATACCATCGCGATCTCGCAGATCGATAAATATGACACCGCCGTGGTCACGACGACGATCCACCCATCCGCAGAGGGTGACTTCTTGTTCAATATGAGCGGCATTTAAAGTGCCACAGTATTGGCTGCGCATAGAGGCTGTCCTGTTGTTATAAAAACACGATTGTTAATTAATTATTTATGATCACGCTAAATGATACTTAGGTTCCATGCCCACTCCAACCGCTCTAGCCCTAGTCCGAAGACTTAGGCGCGGACGGAGTGCTCGCGGCTGGCTTACTCTCAGATGAGGTACTCGGCGCTGTGGTCGCTGGCGATGAGCTAGAAGCTCCGCCTTCCCCTGCAATGTTCTTTTTACTACCGGATTTAAAATCTGTTTCATACCAGCCCCCGCCTTTTAAACGGAAGCCTGCCGCAGATATTTGCTTCTTTAAGTCAGGTTTTTTGCATGCTGGACAATCGACAAGTGCAGCATCACTCAATTTTTGCAAAGCCTCTTCCACATGGCCACAGGCTTCACATCGGTACTCATAAATAGGCACAACTACCACCTTGAAAAGATTTTTATACGGCAAATATACAACTTTGGAATGTAAAATGCTTCCAAAGCAAAAGGCTCACGATTATAGCCTAAAGCCAGCTGGCGAGAACAATAAGATCCCCCAAATGAGATCGCCAACAACAGGATCGCCATAAATATGATCATTTAAGGCACTTTTTAATTAAGGCACTCTCGAATACCGCATTCGCTCCAATACCCTTTGCGCATGCGAGGCTACGTAGCCAGGGTACCTTTTTTGGAACTTGCGCGGATTGGGTAGCATCACAGCGATATGAACAGCCTGTTGCTCACTTAACCTTGATGCGGATGCTCCGTAATAATTTTGGGCTGCTGCTTCGGCGCCAAATACGCCACTACCCCACTCCACCACATTCAAATACACTTCCAAAATCCGACGCTTATCCCATAGCAATTCAATCATCACCGTGATGACAGCCTCTTGCAATTTGCGAATGTATGAACGCGATGGAGATAAAAATAAGTTTTTAGCTAACTGTTGAGTAATTGTTGAGCCACCTGCTACCGATTTCCCCTTGCGTTGATTCTTCTCAAGAGCGTCTTGCATACCTTCCCAATCAAAACCTTTGTGTTCCATAAATTTATCATCTTCAGAGGCCACTACTGCGCGCTTCAAATGAATAGAAATTTTTGTGTAGGGAACCCATTCGTACCGCAGGGTAGCGTTATGATTTTTTTCTTGCAGTTCACTCAGGCGCAGCGCCATAAAACTGGTTGATTCCGGAGTATTTGATTTCCAATAAAGTACATGAGCAAAAATCCACAATTGATAGACACAGATCAGCACAAATATTATTAAAAGAACCCGCCCACATATTCGCCCAAAGGATTTCATTCACAAATTCCATCATTTTTACAAGGCAGTGAATCTAAGCCCTTGAGATATCTCGGTCAATACAATTTATGCAGTGGAATTAGCACAGCAGTAATTTTGGCAGTTTTCTTCACCTTTATTGTTCGGGATTCTATTTGAATCAAGAATTAAATACCCATCCGAGCCTCTTTGGCCCTTCGCATTTTCTCTATATTTTCCATCATTAACTTTGCTTCATCGGTCGGTGCCTGTTCGGTAGGAGCAACTTCAGTAGCCTTCTCCATGGGTACCACATTCGCGTCAGGGTTAATGCTTAATTCTGTGGCGCCTTTTACTGGTTGATTATCGTAATGCACCACGCCTTTAGCATCAGTCCATTTGTAAATTTGTACTGACCCCGCGGGAGGCGCCGCAAAAGTATCTTGCTTAACGTCGGTAGCTATAACGTCATTCGCTATTTTTTTTGCCTGATCAACGAACTGACCTGTGGAAATTTTATTAACAGTGCCTGCAAGCCCATCGCGCTGAAATTGCTCGCTCCAATCACGCACCGGAATATTGCCTGTTTTGTAATAGACGAAACCAAAAAAAATACCTAGAGCTAGCAATATAACGATTAATAAATTTTTCATACTTTCCTACATGAAATGTAAAGGTTAAAATTTAACTGTAAAAAATATTGTATCTACCGAAGCATTAAATCACTAAATCGAGCAACAGCACACCTATTAACCCGACTACGCCAACAATAGTTTCCATGACCGTCCAGGATTTAAAGGTGTCTCGCAAACTTAAGTTAAAATATTCTTTGAACATCCAAAACCCGGAATCATTTACATGCGAACACATCAAACTGCCAGCACCAATGGCGAGAACCATTAAATTAGGATTGATAGTGGGCGTTGCCAATACCAGCGGCGCGACTATGCTAGCAGCAGTCAACCCTGCAACTGTAGCGGAGCCCAAGCAAACGCGAATGATAAACGCAATTAACCAGCCTAAGAGCAATGGATTTAACGGAATATTTTTTAGTGCCCCCGCAATTTCATTACTAACACCACTATCCACAAAGATTTGTTTAAGAGCGCCAGCCCCCGCAATAATCAATAAAATGAGCGTTATATCTTTAATGGCGACTGTATAAGTTTGCATTAATTGTTTAATGCTCACGCCACGCTTTATGCCCAAATAATAACTGGCAAGTGCTAAAGCAATGAGCATCACTATCATCGGGTTGCCAATGAATAAAACAACGCTTGAATAGCTGCTTGTGTCACTCACCATTAACGGTAAAAGTGTAGCAAGGCTCAACATAAGCACAGGCAATGATGCGATGAAAAAGCTATTGAAAGCTGAGGGCAGTTTTTCTTCAGCAACCGGTTCCGGTGTAAACATCGCCAAAGGTGTACAACGAATATTTTTTAATGTGCGCGCAAAAATTGGGCCGGCTAATATCATTGTTGGTATAGCAATTAATAAACCGTATAGCAGTGTCAAACCAAAGTTAGCATTAAATTGCGGCACCATTGCGGTAGGTGATGGGTGCGGCGGCAAAAAACCATGTGTAACAGAAAGCGCCGCCAGCAACGGGATTCCCAAATACACTGCAGGCAATTTTGTTTGATAGGCAATTGAAAATACCAAGGGCACCAACAAAACAAAACCAACATTATAAAACAGCGGTATGCCCACGATAAAACCAGTCAACATCAGCGCCCAGGTGATATATTTTTCGCCACACAGCGCAATTAATACCGAGGAGATTTTTTGTGCAGCCCCACTTTCAGCAATTAACCGCCCAAACATTGCTCCCAGGCAAATAATGGCCACCAAGGAGCCGAGCATGGAACCTATGCCTTTTTCAACGGATTGAGGAAGTTTATCGAGCGGTATGCCAAGAAGCACACCACCCACTATCGCACTCACTAAAAATGCAATGAACGGATTAAAATGCCAGTAGGCAATAAGCAATATTAATAAGGCAAGACAAAAAATAACCGCAATAATTGACATAACTTTCTCTTATTGTTAATTACGCAAATTTTTACCATTCGGGCAAGCACTTTAGCAGCAAGAACCTATAGAATGACAACTTTAACGACTACCGTTTACAAGTTTATTGCTGAAACTTTCCCTATGAATATTCCTCTATGAAAAACGAAGCCTATTTGGAGCGTTTACGCGGGTTGTCAACTCGTTTAGTAACGCTGCAAAAGCCGATTCGCATTCTCGATGCTATCAAATGGCCAACCAACATAGAAGGACGATTTCTCGCTAATGCTGGGCGAGAGTTACCCGACATCCAAGAAAACTTTTACCAAAACCAACCACTAGCGTTTGACCCTGACAGTATTTATCAATCGCTCAAAGATTTAAAAGCCGATGTACGTAAACAACTCGGGCGAGGCGATTCGCTCGGCCAAATACTTTACGCCACTATTGACCAATACCAGATAGTCATTGAACTTTTGCGCCACAGAGGCACAGATCAATTCGGCCATTTTAGCCAATTGCTCTACGGTTCCGCGAAAGACAAAATTCGTGGTGACCGAAAAACGTTGCGTCAAATGGGCGAGCGTTTGTGCCATATTTTTTCGTTGCCAGCAGCTGAATACTTACACCGGCCTTACCCCCATAACATCAGCTCAGAACAAGCCGTAAATGTATTACACCATCGTATGGACAGTTATTTTGGTGCGAACGAAGTGCGCGTCGAACTTAGCGACAATATCGTTTCGGATGCCTCGGCCGGCGGTGACTGTATAAAAATTAACCGCCGCGCACAATTTTCTGAGCTAGATTTACAAGTGCTTGAGGTTCACGAAGGCTGGGTACATGTAGGCACTACGCTCAATGGACGTCTTCAACCTTGGGCGACTTGGTTAAGCGTAGGTTCGCCGCGCATTACCGCCATTCAGGAGGGCATGGCTGTCCTCCTGGAAACACTCACATTTAGTTCGTTTCCCCAACGCGCAAGGCGTATTAGCGACCGCGTAGTAGCTGTGGATTTAGCCGAACAAGGAGCTGATTTTTGCGAAGTTTATCGCTACTTTTTAGAACGTGGGGTAAGCGAGCACGACAGTTACCGTGTAACCCAACGTGTATTTCGCGGTGGCACACTTACTGGTGGATCAGTGTTTACTAAAGATATTTCGTATGTAAAAGGTTTTGTTGAAAATGTGAATTTTATTCGCAGCGCAATACAATCTGGTGTACCGGAGATTATTCCCATGCTATTTGTGGGCAAAGTTACTCTTGATGATCTACCTTTACTTTATGAACGTTATTTAGAAGGCGTTATTGCCGCACCTAAATATTTACCCCCTATGTTCCGCGATTTAAACGGGCTTTATGTATGGTTTGGGTTTTCAAGCAGCATGTCGGTAATGAATATTGGCCGTGTACAACAACACTTCAGTAAACTCTTTAAAAATATGCCCGCATCCACACCGCTCTACCCCAGTACAAATGATACAGAATGATATAGAAGGCACTTAGTGTAATGATGTACTACAAAGTTGTAATATCTGGTGACAATATTTTTTTTGAAAATTATGACAGCACCGAACCTATTGTTGGTTTTATTGCGTGTCGTTAAGTAAAAGCTCAGTCCCAAGAGCTAGCTATTGCCACAGCAAAACGCGACATACTTGTGCACTGGAATCAGAGCTTTAATGCTGACCGTCGCCATGGCATGCCTGGCCTGCAACTCGAACATGTTGCGCCCTTCACAGGTTGGAAAAAACCTAAAACCAAACACGATTATTATTGGTTTAGTGATGCGGAACACAAGCAGCAGCAAATAGATAAATTTACCCAACCGCCAAAGAAATGGTTTTGGCAAAAGTAATTTTTTGGGCAATCTGTGGATTGGATCTTATTCAACTCCCTTCCACATTGCCAATGTGTCTAACCTTCCTCACCTCATCAGCAATAATCACTGCGCCCTTTTCCACGATTTCTAAATCTTGACAATAAGTCACACGAATACATTCATAGCTATGGCGCCAATCATCTTTTAAACCCGGGAAAAAATGATGCCCAGAGATTACTAGCACTCCACGTTTTTTTAAGCGCTGATAAAGTTCTTCGCTGCTAATCGGTAAATCTTTAAACCACAACCATAAAAAAATGGCACCTTCAGGTTTATGAATTCGATACGACAAGTCACCTAAATGATACTTAAAAAGTGCTACTGCTTTTTCCATTCGATCACGATAAAAAGGCGCAACAATTTCGCGGCTGAGCATTAATATTTTTCCATCCTGTAGTAAATTTCGTGCTAATGCAGGGCCAAAATTTCCGCAAGCTAAATTTAAAATAGTATTAGCTTTTGCAAAGGCATTTATAACTTGTGGATTTGCAATCACAATGCCCGTGCGTGCACCGGGCAAACCTAGTTTTGATAAACTCAACACTAAAATAGTATTGCTGTTCCAATGCGGTTTTATATCTGCAAACAAAATATTAGGAAAAGGTGTGCCATACGCGCCATCCACAATTAAAGGCACTCCATGCTGCTGTGCTAATGTGTCAAGATGTTGCAATTCTTCATCGCTGATAACATTGCCAGTAGGATTTGTGGGGCGTGATACGCAGATTGCTCCGGTACGCTCAGTAATTTTTAGCTGGCTGAAATCAACATGGTATTTAAAAAATTCATCATCAAGGATTTCAATTGTAGGGCGCGTAGCGGTAAAGAAATCATCACATAAGCCTAAATCGCTATAACCTAAATATTCGGGAGCGAGGGGAAATTGAATTTGTTTTTTGCAGCCATTCGCAAACTCACCAGCAAACATATTAAATAA
>JANPKH010000377.1:0-2495 GCA_031425935.1 Gammaproteobacteria bacterium
GCCGGGTCGGCCGGGAGCTCGACGCATTGAAGTCCGCGCCCCGGCCCCGGGCAGCGACGTTGATTCCCGTGGCGGAAGTTGCGATCCGGCGCGCAACGTTCGCAGACCTGCTCGGCTCGGAGGTTGGCGACTCCTGGTCGCCAACCACGGCCGGTCGCGTCGCCAATCGAATAGAAATGGAACCCGCCAGGAGCGGGGACAAAAAGGGGGAAGCTGCTTGCCGCGTTCACGGAATGTAAAGATTGGCTTTTTTGAAAGCGAGCAGATCGGCACGATCGAGCCTTGCGCGCGGCTCTTATTCGTCGCCCTCTGGCAACTCGCCGGTGCGGACGGGCGATTGGAGGAGCGGGCCGCCCGGATTAAGGCGTATGCGTTTCGCTTCGACGCCTGCTCCGTCGCCGACGTCGAGAGGTGGCTCGAGCAACTGGTCTCTAACCAACTGATCGAACGGTATGCCGTCGGCGGCACGCGCATCATCTCGATTTTGAAGTTCGCCGAGCACCAGGCACCCGACTACCGAGAACCTCCATCCGGCCTCCCAGGGCCCGAGGCTGCTACGTCCCGCCCGGCTGTGACTGGGGGCGTGGCCGCAACCCCCTCAGTTGCGCCTACACCCACCCTGCCCCCGCCAGCCCCTCAGAACGAGGTCACCCCGCGAGACGTGGACGGCGAACTCGCGCCGGTCGCCGACAAATCTAAGCGGCCGAAGCAGAGGACCGAAATCAGCTCCGGAGATGAGAACTCGTTCGAGCAATTCTGGGCGCTCTACCCTCGGAAGGAGGGAAAGGAAGATGCCCGGAAGAAGTTCGCCGCCGCCGCGAAATCACCGGCCGCCGCGGCGGCCATCTTGACTGGCCTCCGCGCAGCGCTGCCCAAGCTGCTCCGGGCCGAGCCGACGTACCGCCCCCACGCGAAAACCTGGCTCAACAATAAGCGCTGGGAAGACGAGCATACGCCAGATCCAGACCCGCCCCAGGCCCGCAGTGGCTTTCCGCCCGCACGGATCGAAGATCAGGCGAGGCCGTTCAATCTGCCGCCGGAAGACGTTGCGCGGTGGCCTTCCTTCCAGGAGTTGTGCAACCGAACACCGGAGGCGGCTGAATCGGAATGATGCAACTTCAGGCCCTCCCGGAAGCAATTGACGCGGAGAAATTAGTACTCGCGGCGGCCATCTCCAATTCCCAACTATATTGGCCTGCGATTCAGGACCTGCCGCCATCCAGCTTCTCGGTTGACTCTCACAAGATCATCCTCTCGACCTGCCGCGACATATACAAGCGTGGAGACGTGATCGACCGGGTTACACTGTCGAACGAGCTTCATCGCCGAGGGCTGCTGGACCAAGCAGGCGGGCTCTCGTATGTGGTCTGCCTGGATGACGGCATGCCTCGCTTGCCCAATGTGGACGCGTACATTGCGCTCGTCCAACGCGAGGCGCGCCGCCGACAGATCTATTTGCAGACGTACGCGATTCATAACGAGGCAGGGAAGCCAGCCTCCCAACTGGTCGACCTTGAATCCTCCATCGCTCAGCTGAAAGAAGGCTCAGAACTTACGACGGCGAACCAACTCCTTACCATCGGGGAGGCAATCGAGCACGAAGGTGGGATTGACGCGCTCCTTGGAGGAGACCCGAGAAAGGTAGTCCCGACGACATTTCCAGAGTTAACCGAGGCGCTGGATGGGGGGTTCCGTCGTGGCGAACTGATAGTCCTCGGCGCGAGGCCGGGGCAGGGAAAGACGGTTCTCGGGCTCCAGATCGCGATTGCGGCGGCGTTCCATGGGGCGCGGGCCTGCATGTTCTCACTCGAAATGGGCAATCGAGCATTATTACTCCGGGCGGCTTGCTCCATCTCGGGCGTGCCTTTGAAGTATGCACGGCAAGGCAGACTGGGGCAAGAGGAAAGGATGAGCCTAGCGAGCGCGTTCAGAAGGCTCAGCAAGACCGGATTCCGAATCAGTGACCGTGCCGGATGCACTCCCGCCAGTCTGAACGCCGCTCTACGCTGGCAGAAAGCGCACGACGGACTGGACCTCGGGGTGGTGGACTATCTCGGACTGATGAGCGCGGGTGCAAATGCGGAAAACCGAAATGCCGAAATTTCCTATATCACTCGGCAGTTGAAGCTGACCGCGAAGGAGCTCGAGTGCTGCCTTGTGGCGCTATCGCAGTTCAGCCGCAAAAACGAAAACGAAAAGCGCCGACCGCAACTTCACGATCTCAGGGACTCGGGATCCATCGAGCAGGACGCCGATATCGTGATGTTTTTGCATCGGCTGCCGGAGCCCAATATGACGGATCTAATCCTGGCGAAGCAGCGGGACGGGTGGACCGGTGATATTCATCTTGAGTTCGAGGGAAGCTGCGTTCGGTTTAAGCAGGCGGAGAAGCCGCCGGAGGATGAGGGGAGCGGGCAGGGAACCTTGATGGAAGTTAAGGACGCGAGAGATCGGTACAGCGATTGACCGCGAAGAAATAAAAAGGAGCGAAAGAT
>JANPKH010000378.1:0-5306 GCA_031425935.1 Gammaproteobacteria bacterium
TGACAGTTGAAACTTGATTGGCTCAATGCCAATACATCAAGGGCCAGTTTATCTCATTTTTCTTATAAAATAATTTTCTAACTTAGTAAAGCAACGTAAATAACTTACGCTGGAACTCAATCGCCAGTGGGTCTCCCTTACCAAGCGCTACCAATAGGTCAGTTAATGCTTTTCGAGCCTTACCGTCTGCATAACTACGATTTTCTCGTAAGATGTTAATTAATAATTCAAGCGCGGGGCGATAGTTCTTTTCTTGAACATATTGTAGTGCTAACTGAAAAGAAGCATCCGTATTATTAGGATCATTGGCGTGTAAAGCTTCAAGTGCAATCAATTCGGGCGACTTAGCTGTCTGCTTTTTTAACGATATTTGCGCGACAAGTTGCTCATAATGCACATCCTGATCTACTTTTTTAATCGTACTTAAAATAGCTTCTGCACTTTCAAGGCGATTTAAAGCAATGTTACTTTCGACGAGCAAAAAACCTATAGCAGCAAGATGCTTGGACTCGTCATAGGCCTTGCGTAATAGCGGTAAGGCACTTGCGTAATCATTGGCAGCTATGAATTGTTGTGCTTCGGCGAGTGGCAGCTCCCAAGGCTTGGGTAAATACTTTTCCAATAACTCACGCACTTGTATTTCAGTTTGAGCACCCGTAAAACCATCAACAGGTTGGCCATCTTTCATCACCATCACGGTGGGTAAACTGCGCACACCAAATTGTGATGCAATAACATTTTGTTCATCCGCATTCACTTTAGCGAGCAAAAAAGCGCCGTTAAATTGTGTCGCAAGTTTTTCTAAAATCGGCATAAGCGATTTGCACGGACCGCACCAGTCAGCCCAAAAATCAATGACAACAGGACGCTTGAAAGATTCATCAATCAATAATTGCTGAGCATTTTCTAAATTGATATCAACAATATTCATTATAATGACTCCATCTCATATAAAGTTACGGCGACGTTCTCTATCGCACTAGAAACATAAGCAATTGTTTCGGTGATAGTAACGGTTAAACTCATGGTTTTATCCGCCAACTTACACAGCTCTTGCAGCTCATCCGCTGCAAAATAATGAATGCTGACTTTAGGCAATCCGTTAATCGCAGCGGAATTAGTTTTCCACCACACATCCAAACCGCGACCATAGGCAAATACTTTTACCGCAACTGATTGGCTTGATGCTTTTTTTAACCGATCCGGTGCAGGCTGCCCTACTTCAATCCATTCCAAAATTCGGCCATCGTCATGCTTAAGCCAAAGCTCTGGATCATCAGCTGAAGACAAACCGCGCGCAAAACTTAAATTTTCCGCAGCGCGATAACAAAAGGCTAGAATACGCACCATCATGCGCTCAATAGTTTCTGACGGATGCAACGCAATGGTTAAATTGTAATCGCCGAAAACATTGCGATCCATATCAGAAAGGGTAAGGTTAAGTTTATGAATAGTAGGCTTTTCTGCCACAATTTTTCTCACTTATTTGATTGATAATTTTTACACATTACTCATGGCCAATACTTTTAATGACTGACACTTCTTTTGACATACCGCAAAAATTTGAACTCACTGTAACAAAACCCGAGCAAACTGCATTGGATTTATTAGCCGAAGGTACTGGGCTTTCTAAGCAGCGGATTAAAGACGCCATGAATAAAGGCGCAGTTTGGTGGACATTAAAAGGCAAAACGTTACGTATGCGTCGTGCCACCAAAGTATTAAATAAAGGCTCGAAAATTCAATTTTTTTACGATGAACAAGTACTCGCCCGAAAACCCGAAACACCTACCTTAATATACGATGAAAACCGTTATAGCATATGGTTTAAACCCGTCGGCATGTTAGCGCAAGGCTCACAATGGGGCGATCACTGTAGCATTTTACGTTGGGTTGAAGTGAATGGCCAATATAACCCGCCCTCTAAGCGCGAATGTTATTTGGTGCATAGGCTGGATGCGGATGCGCAAGGATTAATGATTATTGCCCATGACAGCCAAAGTGCGGCAAAACTATCAGTATTATTTCAAGGTCGTGATATCAAAAAATATTATCAAGCGTGGGTAGTCGATAATTGTGAAATACCAGAAGCGGGATTGACGCTAACTTATGAACTGGATGGAAAATCTGCAATTACACACATTAAAAAAATGGGTTTTTACAACAATAAAACGCTATTAGATGTGCATATTGAAACAGGTAGAAAACATCAAATTCGCCGCCATCTTGCTAATATTGGTCACCCAATTGTAGGCGATAAATTGTATGGCACTAAATCAAATTCAGGTTTGGAATTATTAGCTTATCGCTTGGAGTTTTTGTGTCCGTTTATGGGGCAAGGGTTGGTGGTAGAATTGAGTAAGGAATTACAGTTTAAGCTATGATTTTTTGGATTTATATATGACTTCGGCAAGCGAAGCTTCAACCACATTCTTGACACTTCGATATAGTCAATTACCACCTGTCTCTTTAAAAGACTCGCATATGCGTTTTAAATAAAAAGGCTCGGGAGCGCGCTCCCAAGCCTTTATGGAAGGATTCTTTCTACCTATGGAATTAAAACTTTATCAATTACGTGATTGCCAGTCGAATTACGCATCAAGTAAACCGATCCGTTAAAAATATAAATAGTTTTTGGATCAGCAACGCCGGACTTAATTACAGATTTTTGCATTAGCGTTGTCAAATCATAGCTAACCAAATCCAAATTCGAATTCACTATTACTAATAAATTATTTGTCGGGTCGACTGCTAAAGTTTTAATACTTAAATTAGCTGGAGTTAAACCACGTACATATATCATATCCGAAGTGAGCAGTATATCGCCGCCACCAGTGATAAGGTATTTACCATCGGGCGTGATCCAGATATCACCATAAATTCGATGGTCACCATGATAAGGCGAGTCGCCAAGACTTTGAAGGTTAGCGCCTTGTGTATCGTATTTATGAACATCTGATGGTGAAAGTCCTGTATCTATTGCAAATACCCAGCTATTGGTTGGATGCGCCGCTAGCAAAGCATTTTGATAAATAGTTGAGCCTCCAAGTAGCTCACCAGTAATCGCATCGTAAGAGTTTATTTCTGTCCATTGGCCGGAGCCTGAGGTTACGACTAAACGATTATCTTTCGACATGACTAAATCGTAGGGATCGATAGCGATTGGGAAAGTTTTTACATAAGCTTTCTGTGTAGTATCAATAACGGCGATGTAACCACTTTGATTCTCAGTCCATAAGTAATAAGAATGCTCAGCGACAGGCAAACCAATGTAGATAAAATTACCATCAGCTGACAGTGTCATTCGCTCAGGACCGTATTGGAAATCGAAATACTTTTCAGTAAGCCCAGTTGCCAAATCAATTATATAAACGCGCTTTGCACTTTTATCTGACACATAAAGTTTTGAGTTCTTTTCATCTTTAACTACATCCGTGGCAGTTAGATTTAAGCTAAACGCTGTACTATCGTTAACGGCGGTTCCAGGATCGATGCCTTGAGCAACACTAAAGGCTTGCGAATAGCTGCTTACGGCTCCTTGTGCATCTTTTACTTCAACGCGCACCAACTTATTTCCTGGCAGTAAGAATTTATAGCTTTTAAGCGCGCTGTTTGCCCAGTTTGTATCCCAAATATTATCTCCATCAATATCCCAACGATAAGAGAGTGTAGATGCCTCAGGATCTGTACTGCTTGATGCGTTGAATTGGTAGGTATCTGCGGTATTGCCTGTCGATGCAATGAATGCAAATTTAGCTGTAGGTGCTTTATTGATTGCGCAGGCTGGGCACGGGTGATCCTGTTTGATTAAAGCTACGTTCGTTGACGTAGTATTCAAAATATAAAGCGATGAGTTAAACACAGCAGTGATACCTGGCACGCCAGTTATCTTTGTTTGAGCGATAGATTCTTGTGAAAGCAAATTGATAGTTTGCACGTAGCCTGACGACAAACTTAGAAATGCTACTTGCGCTTGAACATCAAAACTGACTGATTCTATAGTTGTTCCAGATACGGTTAAACGTTTTACAACACTCAAATCGCTCGCATTAAAAAGAACACCTCCCTGAGTGATCACATATTTTCGATCAGGTGAGAGCCACAAATTGTTACCAACTGATTCATTAGTTGACGAAGACGATTGAGTATGTGCCGAACCGATTATATCGATCTTTTTAACACCAGAATCTATGAAGTAGACGATATTCGTTGTGGCATCCAACACGAAACGTGTACGTTCATAAACTTGAGCAAACTCAGTAATCTGTTGGCCGTTGGTTGCATCATAAATATGAAAGGTAGTCCATTGTCCTGAGCCCGCAGATACAACAAGATGATTATCCGTAGTCAACGCTAAATCATACGGATCTACATTAATAGCTAATGTGTTGACATAGGCCGCTGAAGCGAGATCAATCACACCGACATATCCCGCCTGCTGTTCGTCCCACAAGTAAGAGCTGTGCTCTTGCAAAAGCAAAGCAAGATACAGTTTGGTTCCATCAACTGACAAAGCCATATTTTCAGGCATGTATTCAAACTCAAAATATTTTTCGGTCACCCCTGTTAACACATCAACAACATACAAACGCTTAGCCGTTTTATCGCTCACATAAAGCTTTCCACGCACCGTGTCGTGGACGCTATCAGTTACCTTAAAATTAAATTGATTTGCTGTGCTGTCGGTAACTGCCACACCATTATCAATGCCTTGAGCGACAGCAAAGCTTCCCGATAAAATTGTGGTCAAACCCTTCGAGTCTTTCACTTGCAAGCGAATATTTTTTGTACCGGCAATAATATATTTACGAGAAGTAGTAGCTGTAGAAGTGAAATCTGAATCCCATACACCATCCCCATTGAGATCCCAACGATAGCTGAGACTATTATTTTCAGGATCACTACTGGTTGCTGCGTTAAATTGATAAGTCGAAGCCGTACTACCAGTTAAAGGCGTATAAACAAATGCTGCCACAGGAGGTTTATTTGTCGCACAATCGAGGCA
This sequence comes from Gammaproteobacteria bacterium, assembly GCA_031425935.1. Lineage (GTDB taxonomy): Bacteria > Pseudomonadota > Gammaproteobacteria > Pseudomonadales > Cellvibrionaceae > Cellvibrio. The sequence continues at coordinate 5,006 of JANPKH010000378.1, forward strand.
TGGATGATCAAGCTTCAAGATATTGGAGAACCCAACTAAGGTGCTGACCATGTAAAGATTATTTCCTGCAATACTAATGCTGGAAACAGTTCCTAACGAACTGATTTTTTTAATCGATTCTAAAGATAAAAGATTAATGACATCTACACTTCCATCTGACAATGTAAGTATCGCAATTTGATTTGGAGCGTCAAACGCAACATCATTAATAGTTACACTGACTGACGTTTTTGTAATCGCTAACTTTAGATCTGACGTCGTAACAATATCGCCACCTTGTGTAATTAAATGTTTTCCATCG
>JANPKH010000379.1:0-1686 GCA_031425935.1 Gammaproteobacteria bacterium
CGCCAAGCGAGCGCGAGCTGCTTGTGGTTGTTCATGCACATGATGCCATGAGCTTTGGTTTTTGCTTTCGCCAGGGCAGGCAGGAGCATTCCAGCCAGAATGGCGATGATGGCGATGACAACGAGGAGCTCTATAAGCGTAAAGGCTCGCTGGCCGACTGGGAATCGGGTGTTCATAAGTTTGGTCAGTTGGGTTTAGCCAACGATGCCGCAGCATGGGTTGAAAAGCAACGGCCCTTTATACGCACAGGGCGTTTTGTTCTTTGGGCTGGCACTGAGGTGGGTTTTGGGCGAATGAGAATGCAATCATTTCTTACCGCATGAAGAGCTTTTTTGGTTGCATCCCCACGTTGTGTCTCTTTCTTTCACTGGCCGCCGCGGAACGGGACGGGATTGTGCCGAAGGATGCGAAAGGGCGGGCGCTGAACCTGGGGTTTGAGGATGGGAAGCTGACGGATTGGATCGCGAGCGGGAAAGCGTTTGAAGGGCAGCCGATCAAGGGAGATACGGTCGCGCCGCGTCGGGCGGATATGAAGAGCAATCACGCGGGGGAGTACTGGATCGGGACTTACGAGAACGCGGGGGCTGATCCGCAGGGGGTGCTGAGTTCAGTGCCGTTCAAGGTGACGCATCCGTTTGCGAGCTTCCTGATGGCCGCAGGCGATCATGCGAATACGCGAGTGGAGCTGGTGCGGACGAGCACGCAAGCGGTGATTTTCAAGATTTCGGGAAGTGAAAGCGAGACGTTGCGGCCGGTGGTGGTGGATCTGAAGGAGCATCAAGGCCAGGAGATTTTCATTCGGGTGGTGGATGAGCAGAGCGGGCATTGGGGGCATGTGAACTTTGATGATTTTCGGTTTCACGGGCAGCGCCCGGAACTTGAGAATGAATTTGATGCGGTGAAGCAGGGGGCGGATGCCCCACCGCCGGTGGATAGCGTGAGGTTTGCAGGGTTGGAGCCGGAGGAAGCGGCGGCGGCGGCGAGTGTGCCGGAGGGATTCGCGATGAAGATGTTCGCGGCGGAACCGCACGTGCAGCAGCCGATCGCGTTCGCGCTGGATGATCGCGGGCGGGTCTGGGTGGCGGAGGGATTCACTTATCCGCGGCGGGCGCCGGAAGGTCAGGGTCGGGATCGGATTTTAATTTTGGAGGATACGGATGGGGATCACAAATTCGATAAGCGGATCGTGTTTGCCGAGAAACTAAATTTGGTGAGCGGGCTGGAGGTTGGATTCGGCGGGGTGTTCGTGGGGGCGGCACCGCAGTTGTTGTTCATCCCGGACAAGGATGGGGACGACAATGCAGATGGAGAGCCGGAGATTCTTCTGGATGGGTGGGGTTTCCATGACACGCACGAGACGTTGAACACGTTCGCGTGGGGGCCGGATGGCTGGTTGTATGGCTGCCATGGAGTGTTCACGCACTCGAATGTGGGAAAGCCGGGCGTGAAGGATAATGAGCGGACGAAATTGAATGGGGCGATCTGGCGGTATCATCCAACGGAGAGGAATTTTGAGGTGTTCGGCGAGGGGACGAGTAACCCGTGGGGGATTGATTTCGATGCGCGCGGGCAGTGTGTGATTGAGGCGTGTGTGATTCCGCATTTGTTTCACGTCATCCAGGGGGCGCGATATCAACGTCAGGCGGGGCAGCATTTTAACCCGCATATATACGAGGACATTCCGCA
>JANPKH010000380.1:0-38506 GCA_031425935.1 Gammaproteobacteria bacterium
AGTAACGGTACGGCGGTGGTTTCCGTTCCCAACATCAATTTAAATACGTTGGAAAAAATTGAAATGGTGCGCGGCCCGGCATCGGCGTTATATGGCAGCGATGCATTTCATGGCGTGTTGTCTTTGTATAGTGTTGACCATGCTACTGACGAGATTCAGATCATGACTAGCAGTGACAACTTTTACGACCTCAGTAGCCATTTTTCTTTATCCAAACCCCAGTCCGTGCGATCAGTGTTTGCCTTGTCCGCTAACGGGCAGGCTGATCAACACCAAACTTATCGCTACACCAATGCGACAAGCGGCGATCAGGGCACCGGATACCGTAAAAATCAATACGATTCACAAACAGGGCTGATAAATATCTCTACAGCAGATGATGCACCGCTTTCATTTCGTTGGGGATTATATTGGAATCGATTTGACGGAGACCGCTTTATCGGACCCGGTCGGTCACAGACACCCGGTATCAGCGCACTGGGAGACCAAGACTGGTCTGGGAGTGACACTGATTTTGTAATGTCGAACGCAGTGGCGAGTACCGATTTGCCGGCGGGAATTAACCTGGAACTTGGTACTTACATTTGGCGCGCCGACGTTGTGCAGGAAACAAAGGTTTTGCGGGCGTCCGGTGGTATCGGCGAAAACAGAGTCAATATTGGTGATGTGCGTTACGGTGCCGGTCTTACATTTCGTCAGAATCAGTCTGACAATAATACAAGGTGGGCATTGTCACTAGGGCATGACACCCTGGAAGTTGATGAGGGACACACAACCGTCCTGGCCAAAGATAACAGAGTCTTGGCTGAAGTTGATGAGGCGTTTGCGAATAAGGAACGTGACATTAGCAGTGTGGTGCTAGAGGCAAAAACTTCACTGCTGCAAGAAAAATTGGATTTGGTTTATGGCGGCAGAATTGATAAATACAGCGATTTTGGCACACAGGAAACACCGCGTCTTGGTGTTATTTTTACTCCGAAATTAAATTGGACATACAAGTTACTTTATGGAAAAGCATTCAGGGCACCAACCGCCTTTGAAATTTATGGGATCGGTAACTCAAAGGGAAATCCCAATCTCGAACCAGAAACTGTTGATACAATTGAATGGGCTGCGACGAGATATTCCGACAACTGGATAGCCGGTATAACGATATTTACAAGCTACTGGAGGGACGGCATCATTCGTGTGCCGAGTGAGGATCCGGATTACCGGCTTGAATTTCACAACGTTGACAAAAGCCGGTCCCGCGGCGTTGAGGCATCCTGGCAATTTCAGGGGCAGCGTTGGCTAACGGACCTATCAGCTTCATGGGTGAAAAGTGAAAACCTAACACAGGATGAAGCGTACCTTGCATTTCCCCGCGTAATACTTAACGCCGGTCTGGGTTATCGCACACAAGGTGGAACGCAAATCACGTTGACCAATCGTGTGCATGTTGATGCTAGTTCAGGAATTAACAATGATGCAGAAAATGCCTCCATGCTTGATACCTTCTGGCGTGTTGATGTGTCTGTTCTAAAAGATATTACCCGGCAGATAAAACTGCATGCTGGTATTCGAAATCTTTTCGATCGGAATAATTTTCATCCCTCCCTATTTAATGCAGAACACGGCGTACCTGCAGAGGAGCTATCTATTAATATGGGTTTGAATTATAAAATATGACCGCAACCCATTGCCGATAAAGATGGTGAATTTTTAGTTCGAACGTAGTTGAAAATTCTATGTTGTGGAAATTATATGCCCATGCGCGATAGAGTAGTTAACCTCTATTATTTTTGATAAAGGAATAAGTTCACGCATTATTATTGTATATTTTCGACTATTGTCAGCTCCTTTTATAGCCATGGAAATTTTGTGAATATTATTAGGATGAATTTGCCAAAATTGCCAACAATCCGGCTGGTCATTTCTTTCTTTTTTAAAATCGATACTAATTTTTCCCTGTTGAGAAAACGAGTAACTGAAATGGTCCAAAGGAATTGATAGACCCATTCCGCAAGCTTTGATGTAAGCTTCTTTTAACGTCCACAAATCAAAAAAACGATTTATTTGTTTTTCTGTTGGAAGATCCAGTAACTGCTTTACTTCAGAAGGCGAGAAAAAATTACTCGCAATGTCTAACATTTTTCCTAGCCGCGGCAAATACTCTACATCCACTCCAACTTCCTGGTCTAAAGTTACCGCCATCACAATTAGTTCATCTGTATGAGAAATATTAAAACGCAATGGGATTGGCAGCTCATTATTGCTAATAAAGGGCTTGCCGTAGTCGTTTTTTGTGAACTCCCAATTTTCCGGCGAGATTTCATTGACGTACAGAGATAAAACCGATCTCACCATTGCACGCGTCAGTAAATACTGATGACGATGTTTCTCAAAATAAAAACGCTTTTGTTGTGTACTCTCCGCACTATTGAGTAATTTGTGATATAGCGCCAGCAATTGGGCGTCATTAATTTTATCGTTGTATACAAACCATAGATGCACATCGTGCGCAGAAATAATCATTAATCTAATATCCTTTACAGACGATGCAGAAATAACACTTTTCAATGCTCATACATGCACAGCAAATTTTTACTCGTAATTTGATCCTCTAGCGGATCTCCGGCAGACTCATACGAGCAACGATGCCAGATTGAAGTACTAAATAGTAGCCCTAAATAAAAGCTATTTTAGTCAGCAAGCAGTTGCGCAATGTGTAGATGCTGCATCAACCCCCTCCCGTTTGTACAATTCAACTTTTATACATCAAATGGTTTGTTAGAATCGCGCGCCCTTCTAGACTGCTACACCTCTTAAAATGATAGTATTTATCATTGCTAATAATGAATTACATCCGCTTTCTTAACTCAGGCGTTTTACACATTCCGTGAAAAACTATGAATAGACCATTACGGCATAGAGCACAAACATTGACCTGCAAAGAGACTATATAAATAAATGAATGACGATAGTTACTTACAAATAAATCAAGAGTCGTTACACACACCAATGATGGTCCAGTATTTACGCATTAAAGCGCACCACCCACACGAGCTGGTGTTTTATCGTATGGGCGATTTTTATGAACTGTTTTTTGATGACGCAAAAAAAGCATCTGAACTTCTGGATATAACTCTCACGGCGCGCGGTAAGTCTAATGGGGAAGCTATCCCTATGGCGGGTATTCCTTTTCATTCAGCAGATGGTTATCTAGCCAAGCTGGTAAAAGCCGGGGTGTCTGTGGCCATTTGCGAGCAAATCGGTGACCCAGCTACCAGCAAAGGTCCGGTAGAACGCAAAGTAATGCGCATAGTGACTCCCGGTACAGTAAGTGATGAGGCGTTATTGGACTCACGGCGGGATAATCTATTGGTTGCTTTGCATCAAGCCGGCAACACTTTTGGTATAGCTTCTCTGGATATGGCCAGTGGTCGTTTTTTGGTGTTGGAGGTGGACGGTTTAGAGGCTGCTTTGGGTGAGTTACAGCGCCTGAGCCCTGTCGAATTTTTATTGAGTGATCACCTCACCACACCGGCATTGATCGATAACCGTAAAGGTTTACGCCGTCGCGGCCCTTGGGAATTTGAGCTGGAAACGGCACAACGCTTATTAGTACAACAATTTGGCACCAAAGATTTAGCAGGTTTTGGCTGCGATCACCTTAAAACCGCACTCTGCGCCGCAGGCTGCTTGCTGAATTACGCACGCGAAACCCAGCGCACCGCCCTGCCCCATGTACGCAGCCTCGCCCATGAGAACCGCGACGAAGCAGTTATTATGGATGCTGCCACACGCCGAAACCTTGAGCTGGACACCAACCTGAATGGCGGGGATGAACATACTCTCTTTTCGGTCCTGAATCGCGCAGCCACCAGCATGGGGAGCCGATTATTACGCCGCTGGCTAAACCGCCCGTTGCGCGATATTGGTCAGTTAAATTTACGCCAGGCGGCCATTGCCGCACTACAACTCAACTACGCCTTTGAAACAATTAATGGTGTATTGAAACAAGTTGGCGATATGGAGCGAATTCTGGGTCGGCTAGCACTGCGTTCAACTCGCCCACGGGATCTGTCGCGGCTAATGATGTCACTTGCCTGTTACCCCGAATTGCAAACTGAGTTGGCAAAGCAATCATCGCCACTCTTGGTTCAACTCGCGCAGCAAATCAGCACCTTCCCCACATTAGTGGATTTATTAACCCGTGCCATTATCGAAAACCCTCCCGTGGTCATTCGTGAAGGCGGCGTTATTGCGGATGGCTATGATGCTGAACTGGATGATTTGCGCAATATCAGCACTAACGCTGGCCAATACTTACTTGATCTGGAAATTCGCGAGCGCGAACGCACTGGCATCTCCACACTTAAAGTAGGTTACAACCGCGTGCATGGTTATTTTATCGAGCTCACCAGCGCACAATCCGAAAAGGCACCGGCTGACTATATCCGCCGTCAAACGCTTAAAAATGCTGAACGCTACATCACACCTGAACTGAAAGTGTTCGAAGACAAAGCACTATCTGCCAAAAGCCGCGCTCTTGCCCGCGAAAAAGCCCTTTATGATGAGCTGTTGGATATTCTTAACGAACAACTCATTCCACTCCAGGATTCTGCTGCTGCAGTGTCAGAGCTGGATGTACTTACAACCCTTGCAGAGCGCGCAGACGCATTAAATTTTTGCCGCCCGAAGCTCACACAAGGTACAGGTATTGATATTCAAGGCGGACGTCACCCGGTGGTTGAACAAGTCACCAGCGCGCCCTTTGTACCTAACGATTTACACTTTCACAGCGAACGCCATATGTTGATAGTCACCGGCCCTAATATGGGTGGTAAATCGACGTACATGCGGCAAGCTGCGCTCATAGTCTTACTTGCACATATTGGCAGTTTCGTACCCGCACAGCAGGCAACTGTTGGTATCGTTGATCGCATTTTCACACGTATAGGTTCATCCGATGATCTTGCCGGTGGCCGGTCAACGTTTATGGTAGAAATGACCGAAACAGCTAATATCCTTCATAACGCTACCGCGCACAGCTTGGTGTTAATGGATGAAATTGGACGCGGCACCAGTACTTTTGATGGTTTGGCATTAGCTTGGGCATGCGCTAAACATCTTGCCGAAAACGTAAAAGCTTTCACCCTTTTTGCAACCCACTATTTCGAAATCACGAGCTTGCCTGTAACAATCCCCGGCATCGTCAATGTCCACCTTAACGCCACTGAACATAACGACAACATCGTTTTCTTGCACAAAGTGCAAGAGGGGCCAGCCAGCAAAAGTTATGGTTTGCAAGTTGCGAAATTGGCAGGAATTCCTGCCGCAGTATTAGTGCAAGCGCAAGAACAATTACGTTTGCTAGAGGAAGGCATTCACCCCGAACATTCATCTAAAACAATGCTTCCTACCGGGCTCTATACGCCAGAAGACCAAGCAGCAAATCAGTTAATCGCCACGCCACTATCGCCACAGCAAACAGGGTTATTTGATGCCTTGCCAAATCTTGCGCTGGAAGCATTAAAGAAAATTAATCCGGATAATTTATCGCCAAGAGAAGCGCTGGAGCAGTTGTATCGATTAAAAGAACTTTACGCGAAAGGTAAATAGTTTATTTGGTAGCGCAAAGAGATGGCCAAAATACTACCCAAAACAACTCAGCCTGTTTAGAATGCGAATCCTTGAATTGCCAATCTTGATAAATGAATAACCGTGGAGTCACCTATGACTTTTGTAGTTGGGGAAAATTGTATTAAATGTAAGCACACTGATTGTGTAGAAGTGTGCCCTGTAGATTGTTTTTATGAAGGCCCCAATTTTTTGGTTATTCACCCAGACGAATGTATTGATTGCGCGCTGTGCGAACCAGAATGTCCCGTAGGCGCTATTTTTTCTGAAGATGAGCTACCCGAAGACCAAGCCATATTTCTCGAACTTAATGCTGAATTAGCCGAAGTGTGGCCCAACATTACCGAAATAAAAGAATCACCCGTGGATGCAGAAGACTGGGATGGTGTACCTGGCAAGCTACAACATCTTGAACGTTAATACGAAATACGAAAAATAAAAAAGGCAGCTTTAAGCTGCCTTTTTTATTGATTCTTTTTTTAATTTTTAAACACTAATCTTTAAACACTAAAAAGAGCTTCACTATTCAAACCTTGTTTTTCCATAATATCGCGCAAACGCTTTAACGCTTCTACCTGAATTTGACGTACTCGTTCACGAGTTAAACCAATTTCATGGCCTACTTCTTCAAGCGTGCTAACTTCATGACCGCGCAACCCAAATCGACGAGAAAGCACTTCACGTTGCTTTTCAGTTAACTCATCCAGCCAAGCATCTAAGCTTAGCGTAAGGTTATTATCTTGAAGAATTGTAGCGGGATCGGATACATGGGCATCTGCAATGGTATCAACAATCGTCCTGTCAGAAGATGGCCCAACAGGTGTATCAATTGAAGTTACGCGCTCATTCAAACTGAGCATACGCTCAACATCAGCAACGGGCTTTTCTAGCAAATGGGCGATTTCTTCAGGAGAGGGCTCATGATCAAGTTTTTGCGAAAGCTCACGTGCGGCACGTAAATAGATATTTAATTCTTTCACTACATGTATCGGCAAACGAATTGTTCGCGTTTGATTCATGATGGCACGTTCAATGGTCTGACGAATCCACCAAGTGGCATAAGTTGAAAAACGGAATCCGCGTTCAGGATCAAACTTTTCTACAGCACGAATTAAACCTAAATTGCCTTCTTCTATCAAATCCAATAACGCTAAACCACGGTTTACATAACGACGGGATATTTTTACCACAAGACGAAGATTACTTTCGATCATACGCTTACGCGCTGCTTCTTCACCTTTTAAAGCCTTACGTGCAAAATATACTTCTTCTTCAGCACTTAATAATGGGGAGAAACCAATTTCATTCAAGTAGATTTGGGTGGCATCAAGTGTTTTATTAAATTTATCATCCAGAATTCGTTCACTAGCACCTGCCGATCTTGCCGCTTTAGGACTATCAGCTTCATCGTCACTAAGTGAAGCGTCATTTTCATCGAAATCAATATCTGCCGCTGTGAATACGTCATCTCGTTCGAATGTGCTTGATTCCCTACTTTGTAAAGTCATTTTTCTACCCCTTTAAATCATCAAATTAATTGGTGAGCGCACCAATTTACCAAGCCGCACCTATCGCTAGTATGCCGCCTACTTCGTTTTTTGAATCAGGTATTGGTTTTTATAGACTCTGTTATTTTTATTCTCCGATTATCTCGATTATTGAATGTATGGAATGTTTGATTGCACTACGAACATTAACGCGCTGGTAGATATTTTTGTGGATCCACTGGCTTACCTTCACTACGAATTTCAAAATGAAGCTTTACTCTATCTGTACCACTTAAACCCATATCGGCAATTCTTTGCCCGGCTTTAACGAAATCGCCTTCTTTTACTAACAATTTATTGTTGTGGGCGTAGGCGCTCAAAAAAATTTCATTGTGTTTTATAATGAGTAAATTTCCGTATCCGCGCAAACCACTACCAGAATAAACCACCTCTCCAGCTGCAGCAGCGATTACAGACTCCCCCAATTTACCTTCAAGATCAATACCCTTGTTGAAGCCCGTCCCGCCCTGAAATGAAGCAAGTAATCTTCCATGAGCCGGCCACTGCCATTTTAAAGTACCCTGCGCACCGTTATTATTTACAAAGGAACCGGAAGGTTTTGTCTTTATTTCTGAACGATTTTTTGTTTCTCCATCTTTGTGACCTCGCTTTGTATGCACGGAATTAGCTTGTTGATTTTTGTCGCGAAGCTTCGATGTGGAAATAGATTTCGATGCGAAAGCATTAACTTTATCAGCCGCCAGATCAATACGAAGTTTTTGCCCGGAATGTATGAGATATGGCTGTTTTATACGGTTAACAGCAGCTAGCGAGTGGTAGTCCAACCCATAGCGCCATGCGATGGAATAAAGCGTATCACCGTGAGCAACCACATGATATTTTTGAATAGTTTTTTTGTGTTTGGAGCTGTCACTCACCTCAGCAGCCTGCCGAGAACTACAGCCCGACAAAACTACCGATTCGGTCAGTATACTGACCACAACTACAACATTTATGAGGTATTTCTTAAACGACAGTGACATAGAATAACTCAGGAGCACTGATTAATTTTCAACCACGCTTATAGCTTTTAGTGCTTAATATATAAAATTTATTTGAAAATTATCTAATATTTTCATATATAAATGTACCAAAACTGAACAAAGGTCCTTCCATAAATTATAAATTTAACATTTTTAAAATTTAATGCCCTAAATTCAATCAAATACTTTTTAAAAAAGGGTAATAAATTAGCCGTTAACTAACGTAATGTGCCAGTGACTAATGGCACAAAGTTAACTGGCTCTATTACGCGAGTAATGAATTTGTCACTATCTCCCTCACGCATGATTAAATTCAAATGCTGTTTTTTTCCGCCTAACGGAATCACTAATACACCTGAAGGCGCCAATTGCTTTAATAATTCTTCTGGTACAGCATGCGGCGCAGCGGTACTTAAAATACCATCATAAGGGCCCATTTCCGGCCAACCAAAGCCTCCATCGGCGTGACGCAATTGCACATTGCGTAACCCTAATTGACGCAATCTTTCCCGAGCTTTATCTTGTAAAGGTTTGATGCGCTCAACACTAAAAACCTGAGGCACTAATTGAGCGAGAATAGTGGTTTGGTAACCAGATCCAGTTCCAACTTCCAATACTTTTTCCAACTGCCCCGCTGCACCCAGTAAAATTTCTGTCATACGCGCAACAGTGTAAGGTTGCGAGAGCGTTTGGCCATGCCCTATTGGAAGTGCAGTATCTTCATATGCACGATGCGCGAGAGCTTCATCCAAAAAGATGTGCCGCGGAGTATCACGCATAACATCCAAGACACGCATGTTAGTAACACCTTGATCAACCAAACGCTGAATCAAACGATCACGCGTTCGCGCCGAGGTCATACCAACGCCTTGCAACATCAAGTCACTCACTTTTAGGCCTCCACATTGCACGACGGGTATACAAAATTATTTCACTTACAACCTAAGCAATTATATGCAAGTAACTATATCACACAGAGCCATCTTCTGTTTTTAACGCTACGGTCAACACCGCCAACTCACGCAAAATAGTCGTAGCAAATTCACCACTTCCCAGAGAAAAACTTAATTCAATATCTTCATCCAACCAACGCCACGAAGCCAGTTCTGGTTTTAATATCAGAGCTCTGCGCTCTTGCTGTAAACCTGCGTGCTCAAGTCCATTACACCATTCTCCCCAATGCACAATGACTGACTCTTCTAATTGTGCAGCTTCGCCGGACGCGGTAGAACGACCTCGACCCCAGAGTGGCGCGGTGGGAAATGTATCTGGCTCGCCACCTAATAGTAGTTGCCAATTGCCTGCTAACACACGCGCTGCCAATACTTGATTAAAAAGATAGGAACGCGCAGCTGATAAAAATAATCCGCGCTTTTGCTTATCGCGAATACGCTTACCCTCAACCAATATTGCGTGCGCCTCGGGTAAATTGTTTGCATTACGCCCAAAGCGCTGCTCACCAAAATAATTCGGAGCACCTTGCATCAACACCTGATTTATTTTTTGTTCAAAAGCGACTTTATTGGTAACAGTAAGATTACGTAACCGAATGACGAACTGATTAGATTCATGATCACCCCGACGCAATTTATGTTGATGGCGGCTCACTTGTAAAACTTGGATAGAGTCAGAATTTAATGCCGACCAATGTGGCTCAACATCTACTTTTGGCAAATAAACGCTGAACCACTGCGTAGTAATAGCATGACGATCTTTACGGCCACAATAACCTACATCCATCACCAGAACTTTCGCCAGCGCCGCAATTTTTTCAGCTACCCAAGCAGTATTTTCGCCACGCTTACTTACTTGTAAATAAACATGCTCGCCTTCACCGCAAGGCTCAAACCCCAAATGCTCAAATACACTAAAGTCTTCCGGCTCGGTGCGAAAATCAGCAGTCACATCGGGGTAACCATAGGCATAAGGGAAATCTAACGAAAAAGTAGGTAGCATAAATTCCCATATTATTTACAGAAAAATGATTTATAGAAAAAATATTTATACAAAAAAAAAAGGACTCAAAGCAATAAATTAGAATTATGAGAATTTAAACTGCTTTCAATAAAACCACAGCATAGGCAGCAATGCCTTCTTCGCGCCCAGTAAACCCCAAACGTTCCGTGGTAGTAGCTTTAACATTTATTTGATCGACAGAAACTTGCAAGTCAGCAGAGATATTCTCAACCATGTAGGAAATATAATTCGCCATCCGTGGGGCTTGCGCAACAATTGTCATATCAGCGTTTTCCAACACCCAACCTTTCGCTTTTACTTTGCTGTACACCATGCGCAACAGTGAACGACTATCTGCATTACGATATTGCATATCCGTATCCGGAAAATGTTTTCCTATATCGCCTAGGGCTGCAGCACCTAACAGTGCATCGCACAACGCATGTAATAAAACATCACCATCGGAATGAGCAATTAAGCCACGAGTGTGTGGAATTACAGCGCCACCAATAACAATTTTATCGCCATCACCGAAAGCATGCACATCATATCCATGACCAATTCTCATACATTATTCTCCTGTAATTGCAGAGCTTTTTCTTGTTGCAATAAAATAAAAGCAGTTAACAGCAAATCATCTGAGCGAGTGATTTTAATATTGTCACTGCGGCCTTCTACTATTTTAGGTGAATACCCAAAAAGCTCCAACGCTGAGGCTTCATCAGTAATATTTTCACCACGCGCAACAGCTTGTGACAGACAATCACACAATAATTTATAACGAAATAACTGTGGCGTTTGCGCTTGCCACAGCGAGCGACGATCAATCGTTTTTACAATAGTATTTTTTGCATCGACTTGCTTCAGAGTGTCACTGACCAAAGTTGCCAAAATGCCACCAACCGCATCGCCAGACAAGGTCGCACACAAGGTTTCGATATTAGCGAGCGTAACGCAAGGGCGTGCCGCATCATGCACCAATACCCAATCTTGCGGTTGAATTTTTTCGTGTAAATAATTGAGGCCATTCAATACTGAAGTAGCGCGCTCCGCACCACCTTCAACAGAATAAATGATGGGATGTTTACTAATCGCTAAATTTGACCAATACGTATCTGTTTTGGCTACTACAACTACAATACCGGCGATAAATGGCAATCCTAGTAGGCGCTCAAGTGTATGCACGATAACTGTTTTTGCACCTAAGGTTAAATACTGTTTTGGTATTTCTGACCCCATGCGCGAACCAATGCCAGCAGCAGGAACAATGATCCAATAATTTGCATTTGATGATGGAGGCGATTGCAATTTTGTTTGCATGATACTTACACTTATTAAATAATTATTTTTGGTCTAACTTCTTCTTGGCTGGAATCATAAAAAAAGTTTCATCTTTTTTAATCATGCCTATGTCGTTGCGTGCCCGCTCTTCCACGCTATCAGCACCGCCTTTTAAATCATTTACCTCCACTTCTAAAATACGATTGCGTTCGCGCATACGATCATTTTCGGCCTGCTGCTGCTGCACGTTGCGCTCTAATTTTGAGGCCTGTGAGAAACTGCCCTCACCTCGCCATAAACGATATTGAAGCCCAATGAATAGTATTAGCAAAACTGCAAGTAACCATTTCATAAGAATATCTTTACATTAATTTAAAAATAAGGGCCGAACAAATCGGCCCTATTACTTCCTTCTGCTCAATCAAAAAATCAGGCTTTAAATTCAGCACGACCTTTGTATGGAGCGGCAGCGCCTAACTCAGCTTCAATACGCAACAAGCGGTTATATTTAGAAACGCGATCTGAACGACACAATGAACCCGTCTTAATTTGCCCTGCAGCAGTTGCTACTGCCAAATCAGCAATAGTAGTGTCTTCAGTTTCACCGGAACGGTGAGAAATTACCGCAGTGTAACCAGCAGCTTGCGCCATTTTTATTGCATCTAAAGTTTCAGACAAAGAACCGATTTGGTTGAATTTAATCAGAATAGAGTTAGCGATTTTTTTATCGATGCCTTCTTTCAAAATTTTAGTATTAGTAACGAATAGATCATCGCCCACTAATTGAATTTTGTGGCCAATTTTAGTGGTTAAGTCTGCCCAACCAGCCCAATCACTTTCATCTTTTCCATCTTCAATTGAGATGATGGGATATCTAGCAGCTAAACCAGCCAGGTAATCAGAAAATTCATTGGACGAAAATACCTTACCTTCGCCAGCCAAATCATAATTACCATTTTTGTAAAATTCAGTTGCGGCACAATCAAGCGCAAGCGTAACGTTGTCACCTAATTTATAACCCGCTTTTTCTACCGCAATAGAAATTATTTTTAAAGCATCTTCGTTGGACGGCAAATTAGGTGCAAAGCCACCTTCATCACCTACTGCAGTGCTCAGACCTTTTTCATGAAGAATTTTTTTCAATGTGTGGAAAATTTCAGCGCCCATTCGCAAAGCTTCAGCGAATGTTTTCGCACCAACTGGCTGCACCATAAACTCTTGAATATCAACATTGTTATCAGCGTGCTCCCCACCATTGATGATGTTCATCATAGGTACCGGCATTGAATATTTACCAGGAGTGCCATTCAAATCAGCAATGTGTGAATAAAGTGGAACTTTTTTGGCAATAGCAGCGGCTTTAGCTGCAGACAAAGAAACAGCGAGAATCGCGTTAGCACCAAGCACTGCTTTGTTATCAGTGCCATCAGCTTTAATCATGGCATTATCAAGCGCACGTTGATCAAGCGCATCCATTCCTACCAACAAATTTTTGATAGTCGTGTTGATATTGTTAACCGCTTTCAACACACCTTTGCCCATGTAACGCGATTTATCGCCGTCACGCAATTCTAAAGCTTCACGTGAGCCGGTAGAAGCACCTGACGGCGCGCATGAAGAACCTATTGCACCGCAGGCCAAAATAACTTCTGCCATAACAGTTGGATTACCACGGCTATCCAATACTTCAAAGGCTTTAATATCAACAATCTTAGTCATGCATTTCTCCAAAATTTTAAAATTAATTACTATCTAGTTAATATCTAATGCAGGGAAATTTTTCACCACATCATCAATGGCTTTCATTTGTAACAAAAAGGGTTCTAATTTATCGAGCGGTAAAGCGCTTGGGCCATCGCACTTTGCATTGTTTGGATCCGGATGCGCCTCTAAAAATAAGCCAGCCAAACCGACTGCCATGCCAGCGCGTGCTAACTCAGCTACTTGATGGCGGCGACCACTGGAAGCGCTGCCCATAGGATCACGACACTGCAACGAATGCGTCACATCAAAAATGACAGGAGCATTACCACTTACTTCGCGCATAGTGCGAAAGCCAAGCATATCTACGACTAAATTGTCATAGCCAAAATTGCTGCCGCGATCACATAAAATAATTTTGTCATTGCCGCACTCATGGAATTTTTCAACAATATTTTTCATTTGGGCGGGGCTAAGAAACTGTGGTTTCTTGATATTAATAACCGCACCTGTCGCAGCCATGGCAACCACTAAATCAGTTTGCCGCGCAAGAAACGCAGGCAACTGAATCACATCGCAAACTTCTGCAACGGGCTTGCATTGAGAAATTTCGTGTACATCGGTGATTAGGGGAATATTAAATGTTTGCTTAATTTCTTGAAAAATCTTCAGGCCCTCTTCCATACCGGGACCGCGATAAGAATGAATGGATGAACGATTGGCCTTATCAAAGGACGCTTTAAATACGTAAGGTATGCCAAGCTTTTGCGTCGCTTTTACATAGGCTTCAGCGCATTGCATCGCCATGTCGCGCGACTCGAGTACGTTTATTCCACCAAATAGAACAAATGGCAGCGAGTTACTTACTTTTAAATTACCAATGCTTACTATTTTCTCAGTCACTTTATCTCTCTTAAATAAATCTCATGCGTAAATATTGATCGTAGGTAGCCGCGCTCTACAATTATTTTGTATTTCCGGTTTACTTCTTATTTTTGAGTGCCGCATCAACAAAAGCAGTAAACAACGGGTGTCCATCACGTGGTGTAGAGGTAAATTCTGGATGGAACTGACAAGCAAAAAACCATGGATGATTTTCTAACTCAACGACTTCTACCAACGTATCATCCGCTGACCAACCGCCAATTTTTAAACCCGCTTTTTGCAATTGATCAACGTAATTATTGTTAACCTCATAACGATGACGATGACGCTCTACAATAACATCTGCACCATAAATCTCTCGTGCTTTTGATCCACTTACTAAACGACATTCTTGTGCACCTAAGCGCATAGTACCGCCGAGATCAGAAGACTCATCGCGTTTTTCTATCACACCCTCAGAACTAATCCATTCCGAGATTAAACCGATTACGGGATGCGGAGTATTTTTGTCAAACTCCGTGGAATTTGCACCTTTTAAACCTAACACGTTGCGCGCAAATTCAATCACTACAGATTGCATACCTAAACAAATACCAAGATAAGGTACTTTGTTTTCACGAGCGTATTGCACCGCCATTAGTTTGCCTTCAACACCTCGCTCACCGAAACCGCCGGGAACTAAAATGGCGTCAGAGCCTTTCAAAATATCAATGCCTTCTTTTTCTACGCGCTCAGCATCAATATAATTCATGTTAACTTTGGTGTGCGTGTGAATGCCGGCATGCGTTATAGCTTCAATTAACGATTTATATGCGTCGAGCAAATCCATGTATTTACCTACCATAGAAATGGTAATGGAATACTTTGGATTTAACTTTCTTTCTACCACATTATCCCATTCACTAAGATCAGCCTCGTGGCATTGCAAACCTAAAAGCTCTACTACAATTTGATCCAAACCATAACTTTGTAACAGGCGTGGAATTGAGTAAATAGTTTCTGCATCTGGCAGCGGCACCACAGCGCGTTCAGCAACGTTAGTAAACAAGGAAATTTTACGACGCGATTCTTCATCAACCAATCGCTCTGAACGACACAATAAAATATCTGGCTGCAAACCAATAGAACGCAATTCTTTCACGGAGTGCTGTGTTGGTTTGGTTTTAGTTTCTCCAGCAGTTGCAATGTACGGCACCAAAGTGAGATGAATTAACAATGCTCGCGAACCCATTTCTACTTTTAGCTGACGTACAGCTTCTAAAAAAGGTTGCGATTCAATATCACCAACAGTTCCACCAATTTCTACCAAGGCGACATCAACATCGCGACCACCTTCAAGAATACGGCGTTTAATTTCGTCAGTAATATGTGGAATAACTTGCACAGTACCGCCGAGATAATCACCACGGCGCTCTTTGCGCAGTACGGTTTCATATACGCGGCCGGTGGTAAAGTTATTGCGGCGAGTCATTTTTGTGCGAACAAAACGCTCGTAATGGCCTAAATCTAAATCTGTTTCAGCGCCATCTTCAGTGACGAAAACTTCACCGTGCTGGAACGGGCTCATAGTGCCGGGGTCAACATTGATGTAAGGGTCGAGTTTCATAATGGTCACTTTCAGACCACGAGATTCAAGAATAGCGGCAAGCGATGCCGATGCAATACCTTTGCCCAAAGATGAAACAACACCACCGGTAACGAATATATATCGTGTCATTGAGAACCTGATTAACTAATAATAAGAACTGTGATTAAACAAAGCAGATGTGGAATAAACAACCGAACAGCACTCTTTGCAAGGCCGCGGGTTTATCTAATAGGACGGGGCGCTAGGGTAACAGAAAGCACCCCACAGGCTCAACGAAAAGGTGCTTAGTAGCCATTTCATTTTGATTTTAGTGCGTTTTTAAACCGGTAAACGCACCCGCGTACTCATCAAAGATTGTTAGCGTCCTTGCAACTCATTACGAATACGTATCAGACCAACCCTCTCCTCTTACTACGGCTTATCGCGTACCCTACCAACATCATGAAATAAGCACGATTTATATTGCAAACTAACTTTAAACTGAAAAAACAATGACCGACATTCCAGACCAAAAGCAAAATACAACTCCAAGTACGCATCCTCCCGAATTTTATCGCAGCCAGCATAAGTTGCGTTTGAGTTATATGCCGTGGCTCTATGCGGACTTAAAACCGGCACATAAACAATGGGCAGACGCGTGGCAACAGCAAGTGCAAGCTTACGTGCAAACCGTTGAAAATATTCATATAGGTAAGAATTGTTTTATTGCCCCAGAAGCAAAACTATTTGCAGAGCCTGGCCGCACCATAATAATAGGGGATAATTCATACATTGCCGCCGATGCAGTGATTCATGGCCCTGTCACACTTGGCGCTAATGTTTCCATTAACCATCACGTCACCATGGATGGCGGTAGCAAAGGTATTCACATCGGCAACAGCACCCGCATTGCAGCTTACTGCCAGCTCTATGCGTTTAATCATGGGCTAGCACCTGACCGATTCATTTGCGAACAACCGACCAATTCCAAAGGTATTCACATTGGTGCTGATGTATGGATCGGTGCAAATGTTGGCATAGTTGATGGGGTGATTATCGAGGATTACGCTGTCGTAGGTATGGGCAGCCAGGTAACGCGAGCGGTGGAAGCCTATCAAATAGTCGCGGGAAACCCCGCGCAGGTTATTGGTGATAGGCGAACAAAATAACTTACTAACTGATAACCTGTAAAGAATACTGTTCAATTTAAAACGCGCCGTGAATACTTCCGTGTAGGCTCGAATCGGCATCCCTTCGCGATCCGGTCGCTTCGGGAAACTTCCTACCTCCATGTAGGTCGTCCATGGCCCATACGGTTTTAAATCAAACAGTATTCTTTATTTGTGCCCCGCTAGTAATTGCTTTACGTTTACCTAAGTTGCAAACAATAACCACGCTCTTCTGCCACATAACCTTCACAAATCCATAAATCACTGACCGCCACTAAATCATCATCGCTATAAACCAACGGCAAGTTTTCACGCAGCCAAGGTGCTACGCCATATTCTTGCAATAACCGTTTCAACGTTTGTGAATGAGCGCGGCCTGCGGGACGGCAGCGTTCGCCACCTTGGCGATAACGAATGTGCAGATTGGGTAGAGCAGAGTTCAATAGCGGCTTATCACTCGCATCGCTGATTTCCCATTGCAGCTCAGCCGTTACTGGCAAATGCGCTAAAGGCAACGCATACACCCGGGAACGATATACCCTTAGCGACACATCCCCCCAATTAACTTGAGTTTCGGCATCCAACCGGCCAGCAACAATTTGGCTTTCGATTTGGGATAAGTGTTGCTGCTCTGGCACGCATAAGCCCTGCCCACGCAACCAACTGCGCAATAAATTGTGGCGACGTACCATGGAAACGTTTGCAACATAAGGTAACGCGATGCTAGTGCCAATAAATTCAGCCTTAAAATCAGCCAGCAGCAAATCCTGCGCAGCCAACTCTTCGATTAACGCTTCATTTGCTGCACACAGCTCGGCAGTTTGCTGCCATTTTTGCGCAAACCCAGGCCAGCGATTGCGCAGCAGTGGCATCACCTGATTGCGAAGATAATTGCGGTCGTAATGGTCATCCTCATTGCTTTCATCGTTCACCCATATGAGTTGATGGCTATGGGCATAGCTCTCTAATTCAGCACGGGTAAAATCCAATAATGGGCGATATATTATTCCCTCCCCCAATAAACGCGAACGCGACATAGCTGCCAAACCACGCGGACCCGCACCGCGTAGCAAACGCAACAACATAGTTTCGGTTTGATCATCGGCATGGTGCGCCGTAAACAGATACTCCCCCTGCTTTAGATATTGCTCAAACACCGTGTAACGAGCATTCCGCGCCGCATCTTCTATACCACGCCCCTTATTTTCAACAACCACTTTAACAGCGGTAAAACGCACACCGAAGGTTGCGCAAAGATCTGCACAGTGCTGTTGCCAAACATTTGCATTAGGGGATATTTGATGATTAACATGCAAAGCGTGGAGCTGAACCGGTAATTTTAAAGCAGCCAAGGCATGCAACAACACACAAGAATCCAAACCACCAGAAAACGCAATCCACCAGTGTGCTTCGACAGAAGTGCCGGCAACTGAAGGCAATACGTCTTTAAGATTTGCAAGTGAAAAAATCATATTGGGAATGATCTAAATTGGGAATGATCTAAAAAGAGGCCACCATTTAAACGGATATTCACCCAAATAAAAACCCCGCGCGCAGTTGCGGAAAAAAAAATCTTACACAACCAATATTAAAAAGCCACAATGCGCTAACAATAGCAGGCAGAGCTCTATGCACAACGTTCACACCTACGGCAATTGGCCATCCATTATCACCGCTGATTTATTGACCGCGCAAACCTTGCGCCTTAGCGAACCACAAGCGTTGCACGATGATATTTTTTGGCTGGAAACGCGCCCTAACGAAAAAGGCCGCAATGCATTGGTGCATTTGTCTGCTACAGGTCAACGGCAGGATGTTTTACCAGAACCGCACAGCATCCGAACCCGTGCTCACGAATATGGTGGTGGTAATTATTTAGTAACTGCTCAGCACATCTTTTGTGTATTGGATGCA
Source organism: Gammaproteobacteria bacterium (assembly GCA_031425935.1). Lineage (GTDB taxonomy): Bacteria > Pseudomonadota > Gammaproteobacteria > Pseudomonadales > Cellvibrionaceae > Cellvibrio. The sequence continues at coordinate 18,626 of JANPKH010000380.1, forward strand.
GACCAGCGTATTTATGCCATTGAGCGAGCAAATAATAAAATCATGCCACTGAGCCATAAGGGAAATTATCGTTACGCCGATTTTTGCTGGGATGACCAACGCCAACGCTTAATTTGTGTGCGTGAAGATCACAGCATCACTAACAACAACGCTGACAACTACAGTGAACAATTAAAAATAGAAGAACGCAGTGAAATTGTTGCTATCAATTTAAATGGCGATGTAACCATACTCATAACCGGCGCGGACTTTTACAGCAACCCACGATTAAACCCTGCTGGCGATAAACTCAGTTATTTGTGTTGGAATCACCCCCAAATGCCTTGGGATGGTAGCGAATGTTTTTGTGCCGACCTCAACCAAAGCGGTGAACTGATAACTCATCAATTAATTGCGGGCCGCAAAACCGAATCTATTTTTCAACCACAATGGTCACCTGCTGGTGACTTATTTTTTGTATCTGACCGCAGCAATTGGTGGAATATTTATCGTTATAATTTTTTGCAACACAGCGATGAAATTATTTGCAACGCAATTGCAGAATTTGCCATGCCACAATGGGTTTTTGGCATGAGCACTTATGGATTTTTAAATGACGAAGAAATTTTTTGTTGTTACCGCCAACAAGGTCAATGGCAACTAGGCACTATCAACATTCAACACAAAGCCCTATATCCAATACCTACACAATTTACTGACGTATCAGGAGTTTATTGCCATAACAATAAGGCATATTTTCTTGCGGCGAGTGCAACACAGGCCAGCGAATTATTTTGTTACCATAACCAGCATTTAACATCCCTGGCGAAATCGAGCAATACAAACATTGCAGAAGATGAAATATCCCTACCGCAAGCGGTAAGTTATATGACGCAAGATCAAGACACTGCACACGCATTTTATTACGCGCCAAAAAGCGCTCAAGTTATTGCACCGCAAAATACATTACCGCCCTTAATCGTTATGTGCCACGGCGGCCCAACTGGCGCGACAGAAACATCACTCAATCTCAAAATACAATTTTGGACCAACCGTGGCTTTGCCGTACTCGATGTAAATTACCGCGGCAGCACCGGCTATGGCCGTCAATATCGCGACCGCCTCAAAAATAACTGGGGCATTACCGATGTGATTGATGTGTGCAGTGGTGCTGATCATTTAATCGCACAAGGCTTAGTAGATAGCAATAAAATTGCTATTCGCGGTAGTAGCGCGGGAGGTTACACCGTGCTGGCGGCCCTAACATTTAGCGATAGATTTAACGCTGGCGCCAGCTTATACGGCATAGGAAATTTAGAAGCACTGGCTAAAGACACTCACAAATTTGAAGCACATTATTTAGATTCACTGATAGGTGAATATCCCGCAGCGCAAGAAATTTATAAAGCACGTTCGCCAATTAATCACATAGAAAAACTACACTGCCCCGTCATTTTTTTGCAAGGATTGCAGGACAAAGTAGTACCACCCAACCAGGCGGAAGCCATGGTTGCAGCATTGACAAATAAAGGCATCAAGAACGCATACATCACATTTCCTGACGAAGGCCACGGCTTTCGCCAGGCAGACAATATTAAACACGCGATAAACGCAGAATTAGCTTTTTTTCAATCGATTTTTATCCCTACAAACACCACAGGTACACTATGAGTCGCTGGCGCCCACCTAGCCCCAAGGGTTCAACATATATTACCGCAGCAGGCGCAAAGCGCTTGAACGATGAACTAAAACAGCTTTGGAAAATTGAACGCCCGGTGGTTACACAAGCCGTTCATGAAGCCGCAAAAAATGGCGACCGCAGTGAAAACGGCGACTATATTTACGGAAAAAAACGTCTGCGTGAAATTGATTCGCGGGTACGCTTTTTGAGTAAGAGATTAGAGGTACTCATTGTTGTAGACCAATTGCCAAGCGACAAAAGCAAAATATTTTTCGGTGCTTGGGTAACGCTGGAAGATGATGACAGCAACGAACAAACCTATCAAATTGTAGGCCCTGACGAATACGATGTTAATCAACATAAATTGAGCATGGATTCGCCGCTGGCGCGCGCCATGATGGGTAAACGATTAGATGATGAAATTGTTTTGAAAAAGCCGGAAGGAGAAGAGTTTTATTACGTCACCAAAATCGAATACAAACCTTACGACGAAGTTTGAACCTAACTAAATATCAGTGCAGCGCAGGTGAAAATCTATTTCTATTTTAAAGTCACACCACTATCGCTAATATTTATGGAAGCCCAATTAGTGGTTAATGAACGCTAACAGATTAAACAGCGCCCTTACTCCAATGCTCTTTTATACTTACACCAAAGGCGCCATCTTTATGTGCTTGTTTGATTAAAAAAGTTTTATCTAAAGTGCCTTTTTCCAGCTCATCCAAATTAATCAGCAATGCTTTTTTCAATGGCGTATTTTGCTGATTAATAGCAACAATTTTAGGTAAGTGACGATATTTTTTATTGGTTTCCAAAACAATACCAATAAGGCCATTAACTAATTCCACTAAAGTTCCGGGCGGATAAAGACCAATACATTTAATAAACTCTAATGATAACCTCTCATCAAAATGAGTGCCGCGGTCCTTAAAAATAATTTTTAGTGCTTCAGTAGAAGGCTTACTTTCGGAATAACAACGATCTGCAGTCATAGCATCATAGGCATCCACGATAGCAATGATGCGGGCAAACTCAGAAATACCACTAGAAGGCAATTGACGAGGGTAACCACTACCATCTATTTTTTCATGATGGCTATACGCAACATCAACAGCGATATTGGGGATGCCAGGTGAGGACATCAATAAATTGCGCCCATGTACCGTATGCGCTTGGATAATTTTAAATTCCTTTTCAGTGAGCGCTTCAGGTTTATTAAGCACCTCAACTGGTATGCGCATTTTACCTACGTCATGCAACAAACCGCTAAGGCCAATTTTTTCCAAATCATCTTCAATCATTCCCAGATGTCGACCAAACGCAATGGCATAGATACACACGTTTAAACAATGCTCAGCCGTATATTCATCTTGCGAACGAATTTTTGACATCCATATTAACGCATCAGGGTTGCGCAATATGCTATCCACACAATCTTTAACAGTGGCTTTGACTTCTTTAGAATTGATAACGCCACCCAGGCGGATGTCATCCAGAAAAGTACGCGTTAACTGCCGAGCTGCACGGTAAACTCCCAATGCTTGCTGATGCTCAAGCTTGGCATCTATTTTATTGACGTAATTAACTTTTTTTGGTGAGGACTTTAGCAGGGCGCGCTCTTCAGGGGGTATCCATACATGTTGTACCGCATCAATCCAAACGTGCTCAGAATACTGTGCGATAGTGTCAATATCATCCAAGGTCTCAACAACAAAGCCTTGCATTAGGAAAGGTGTTTCCAGCCAGGGCCTATCTAATTTGGAAACATACATCCCCATTCTTAATTCAGATATGTGAATTTTTATCGTTTGCTCTGACGACTGTACGTAACCTGGCCGTATCTCTTTAGAATCCAAAATAACCTCGTAAACTATGCTTTACTGCCCTGGACTTTACTGTGGCCTGAGAATAATACCCATAGAGGTGCCAAATGAGGAATTCTATTAAGCAAGGATAGACTCTTTTTTGGATTTGAGAATAGCCAAAAAAAACTATAGTAACGATTTAATATAATTATTTATAAGGCACAAGATTAGTTTTCTTACTTGAGCTTAGGTTTTGAATATGTGAATTACGGAGTTAATATTCAAACCTTATTGCGCCTTTGCTTCGTCCCACAACTGATTCATTATTTCAATAGAAGTTTCAGCAAGAGGCGTTGCAACATGAGTTTCAATATAGTGGAAACGCTGCTCAAATTTTAAATTGGCTCTACGCAACGCTTGTTCCGGGTCAACATTTAAGTAGCGGCTGATATTTACCACCGAAAAAAATAAGTCTCCTAACTCTTCTGCAATTGCGGTAGCATCATTGGCAGATAACGCCTCCTCAACCTCAATTAACTCTTCACGCACCTTAGCGATAGGGCCTTGAATATCCTTCCAATCGAACCCCACGCTGGCAGCTCGTTTTTGCAATTTTGCAGCACGGCTCAGCGCAGGCAAATTTAAGGGTACATCGGCCAATATACCTTGCGCGCCTTTGGCGTCGCGCTCCTGCTGCTTAATTGCTTCCCAGCGCTGTTTTACATCGGTAGGTAAGGTGTCATGATTATCAATATTGCTTTCCAGAGTTCCATCTGGAAATACGTGCGGATGTCGACGCACCAATTTCTCAACTAGACCCGATACTACGCTGGCAAAATCAAAACGATTTTCTTCTTTACCCAGCTGGCTATAAAAAATAACCTGAAATAATAAATCGCCCAGCTCTTCTTTGAGATGTACAAAATCTTGTTTCTCAATAGCATCCACTACTTCATAAGCTTCTTCTATAGTAGAAGGAGCAATGCTGGCATAATCCTGTTTGATATCCCATGGGCAACCCGTTTGCGGATCGCGTAAGCGTGCCATTAAATATAAAAGATCATCGGTAGTGTATTGGTTAGCAGGCATGATGCTTTATTTTCCAGAAAGAAGGCTATCTGAGACCTATGCACGATTACTGCGTGCACGATTACTGCGCTCGACATTCCTGCGTTAAAAATTGCTGAAAAATGCTCATTTACTTCGTGTAAACTCCGCTTTTTTAGCAATTTTTGCCTTGTACTGTCATCGCTCGCTACATCGTGCAAAGGTCTCTATCTATTTTTTGCAAATGTTTTATTAATGTTGAACTATTCACACTCAATGCTTGAAAATATTGTTCTGCCATAGGTGCAACACCACAATTGTTTGGCAACGGTAATTGTTGTTCTATTATAAAAAAAAGGCGCGGAACAAATATAAATTGTAACCACTGCGGAAAATTCAGCGTATCTACCGCAAAAGGTTCAGTGCTAGCCAGCGCTTCCTCTGAAGGTGATTCAAAATCCCATAATTGCAACTTACGCAACTCGTTTTCAATATCCATAAGAATTTCGGCAACAGCAATATATTTATTACTCATAGATATTTTATCTACATATGTCAGCAAAAGTATTTTTACGTAAGTCAGCTTATTACTGAAAGATCTTTATGAAAAACTTATTTATCGGCGATTTATTTATAGACAGTTATTTATGGACTTTCACTTATGGACAGTCATTTATGGACAATCTGCGTAAAAGGTGGAAGTGAATTTAAAATCGCTTTGCCATAACGTTTCGTGAGAATGCGGCGATCCAATAGACTAATCTTACCGGTATCTGTTTCAGTGCGGAGTAATCGGCCACATGCCTGAACTAGTTTTAAGGAAGCATCGGGCACAGTGATATCCATAAACGAATTACCGCCGCGCGCTTCCACCCATTCCGACAACGCTGATTCTATCGGGTCATCCGGCACCGCAAAAGGTAATTTAGCAATAATGACATGACGACAATAATTACCGGGTAGATCCACACCTTCAGAAAAGCTGGCCAACCCAAATAAAATACTACCCTCACCTTTATCAATTTTTTGTTTGTGTTGGCTTAACATTTCTTGTTTAGAGGTATCGCCCTGTAGCAAAATTAAATTGCGCAAGTCATCCGGCAACTCCTCATAAACTTCAAGCATTTGCTTACGCGATGAAAACAATACCAAGCTACCTTCATTTTTATTAATCAGTGCTGGAAAATGATCGATTAACGAAAATGTATGCAATTCTGCATTACTTGCATCAACCGCAAATGCAGGAACTTCCAAAGTGGCTTGCGCAAAATTAAAGGGGCTTGGCACCACTTGATAATTACTATTCATAGGCGTGCCAGCACGCATTTGAAAGCGTTGATAATTTCCTAATGCAGTGAGTGTGGCTGAGGTAACAATCGCACCGCAGCATTTATCCCATAAACTATATTCAAGAGTTTTAGCGGCGAGAATTGGGCTGGAACAAACTTCAACATCCAAACTACCTGAGCCATCAACCGGCGTTAGCCAACGCGCTTTGGGCACCGCACCAGCAGTTTCAGGCACAGCATAACTTGCCCACAATTCACGATTAGCTTCCGCGCGTGACTGCCATGTTCCAAGCACCGGATAATTATTTTCCAAATCAACTTTTGGCACTGGGCAATGCGCATCTTCCATTGCCTCGTTCAACTCTGCACATATTTTTTCTAACAAATCGGTTAAGCGATCAAAACTGCGTTGCAATTCTACAGCTGGCAATAATAACTCTTGCGGTACCACGCCTTCTTTGAAGCGATAATTAGATTGTCGGTCTTCAAGCGCAATTTTTTGTACAAATATATCCAGCTGCGGGTATATCAAATCCAAACGTTGTTTACAGTCGATAAAAGCCGCAGGCAATTGCTCAGCATATCTATCTACATTACCTGCCCCGCTAATTTGGCCCAGAATTGCACCTAAACCTTTATTGCATTGCTCCAACCATTTACTCGTAGAAAGTACACGGCTGTGATGCGCAAAATGGCTTAACGCTTTTTGTGGTAAATGATGACCTTCATCAAATACATAAATAGTATCGGCTGGCTCTGGCAAAATTGCGCCACCACCGAGCGCTAAATCCGCCAACACCAAATCATGATTGGTAACGATACAATCTACACTGTGCAACGAATCACGCGCTTTAAAAAAACTACAGGTTGAAACATTAGAGCAACGTCGGCCAGTGCATTGGCGATGATCCGTAGTAATAATTTGCCATTCATTTTGTTCTAGCGCTTGCGGCCAGGCATCACGTTCACCATTCCATTTGTTAGATGCCAATGCATCCACCATAGATTGATAAAGCTTTATTCCCTGTGCAGTTACGCTCGGCATTTCATCTTCGTACAAAGCGCGAGTGGGGTTCATTCCACTTTCGTATTCGGCTAATAAGTTGTCGAGCTTACTTAAACACAAGTAACGACCACGCCCCTTAGCAAGTGCAAACGAAAACGATAAATCGCTATGACGTAGCAATTCCGGTAAATCTTTACTTACAATTTGTTCTTGCAAGGCAACTGTTGCAGTAGAAACAACTAGTTTTTTTCCCATTGCTTTAGCAATCGCGATGGCAGGTAATAAATAAGCAATGGTTTTTCCTGTTCCCGTGCCCGCCTCGATTACACAAATATGTGCGCCATCTGTTTGCAGCGAGCTCTGCTGCAATGAATCGGCGCCTTGTTGTGATGAGCCAACGCGCTTATTTTCCTCATCCAGTTCAATATTACCGAGTGTTTTTGCAATCTCCGAAATCATCAATTTTTGGCCATAGCGTGACTTTAAATTTTTATTTTCTAAAAATTTACTGTAAGCACCCTGGATTTGTTGCTTGAGTTTATCGGTTAACATGTTTTATAAATCTAGCGGCTAATTAACTATCATTTCGTATTTAAAACAATAAAAACTCATTCAACTTGGCGACTACCGGGTTCGCATAGATACTTAAAACAATATCGCGATGCTCCGCTGGTATGGCATTCATTCGTGAAATAAATTCCGCTTTTTGATTGGCAAGCGAGCTTGGATCGTAAGGGATTTGCTGATGAGTGTAATTCACTGTTGGCATTTTACCGTGCAACATTTCGTAGGCAAAACAATTGCTGGAATGCAGCACATAAGTATCCACAATATGGCGGTCAATATCAGCAACCAATTCATCTGCGCCTTCATAGGGGCCTGTTAACACATCTCCAAACGCTAAATGCACATGGCCTTTTTGCCCGGCAATACCCATCGCAATACTTTTAACATCTTCATGCTCTTCTTTTTGATAACTGCCCTGCGTACGCTGTTGATAAAGCTCGCGAGCTTTAGCGGCATCACAAGGATCAAATTCATACGAAATTGCTACCGGTACGATGAACAGCTCTTTAATATAATCACTGTAGGCTTCAGTTTTTGATTTATTCAGCGAAATCATTCCAAGTACAGCGGAGTTAGTTTTATCCAAACCGTCTTTAGCACGGCCTTCACGTTGTGCAATCCAAATACTACTTTTTTCGTTGACAATGGAATGATAGATATACGCCGATAAATGCTTTGCAGCTTTGAATTTTTCGCGCGGCGCCTTGGCAGAACGATTAACAATAAAACTTTTGTTCAAACGCATCAAATCAGAAACATAAGGTTTCGTTAATAAATTGTCGCCTATTGCATTACGCACCGTATTGCAATTGTTATTAAACAAACTCCAACTTACAAATGCTGGGTCCATGGCAATATCACGATGGTTACTAATAAATAAATAGGCTTGCTTTGGGTTAAGCTTATCTAACCCGGAAGTAGTAACCACCGTGGTAGTATTAGCGATCATTATTGACATGTATTTTTCAACGACTTGCTGAAAAGCCAGCACGCTATTCACGCCAACTAATTGTTCACGGAGCCTACGTTTTACTAATGGTGTTAATAACCAACCAAACCAACGTGTCAAATGCGGAAATTTTAATTTGGTAACTGCAGCTATAAACTCTGAGTCGGCGAGTAAGCGTTCAAGTGTGGGGCGAACTTCAGAATCATGGTAGGGGCGAATATCATCGAATTGAGTCATGCTGTATTTCACTTTATGAAACTATATTATAAAACTATAAAAGCACACCAAATGGCCAAGCAGGATTTCGGCAGAGCACTTGGTGAAAATAGTCGCACAACATACCGAAAAGGGGTCAAAAATGCCACCTACAAAAGCAGTTAACCCAAAATTAGACTGCCCTTGTGGCAACAAAATACCTATCTCTAATTGTTGCTTGCCATACATCACCAGGCAAAAGCTTGCACCTACTGCAGAAATATTAATGCGCTCACGCTACACCGCACATGTTGTATTGGCCATTGATTACCTATGGGAAACCTGGAGCCCCGAACAACGTTTGCATTCTAGCGAGCAGGAAATTTTGGCATGGGCCAGCTCATGTGAATGGCTAGGTCTACATATCATTTCAACGTCAGCAGGTAAAGAAAGTGATCAGCAGGGTCTGGTAATTTTTACCGCCAATTACCGTCAGGCAGGAAAATTACAGCAGCATCATGAAATATCTTTGTTTAAAAAAATTGCCAACAATTGGCTATATGTTAGCCATCAAGGCCACAATTAGATTTCAAAAATAGATAGCTAGACTTTAAAAAAAGATAGCTAGATTTTAAAAATAGTTGCATTCAACAATAAAATAATAGGTGAACGTAACCCGATACAGCTTCAACAAGTGTGAGCCAATCTACGACCTTGGCAAATACCCACCCCCAAGCAGGATTAATTATTCGACTCACGCGCCAAGGAGTTTTACCATTCCCTAGTGAAAAAAAGGAGCGACGAATAAACGACGCAACCAAAAAAAGCAGCTACACTTCAATGCAATTTAAACCGGAAACTCAAACATAATCAGTATGATAAATCCATGAAAATTCTTCTTGTTGAAGACAGCGCCACACTCCGTTTTGCCATGCGCAGTTATATTATTGAGGCAGGACACACCGCTTTAATTGCACAAACGGGTGAAGAAGCTCTGCAATTACTGGAAACAACCCCTGTCGACATGATCATCATGGATGTAGAGATGCCCGGTCTGAACGGGTTTGAAACTACCCGCCTGATTCGCGAATGGCTTGGAGGGCATTGGATACCCATTATTTTTGTGACCGGACGCAACGAAGATGAAAGTTACCAGGAAGGCATCGAAGCCGGTGGCGACGATTATTTAATTAAACCTGTCTCGGCTATGATCCTTAAAGCCAAAATACGTGCATTAGAGCGCATCTCAGAAATGCGCGACCAACTTAACCATCTCAATGCTGAACTTGAAGCGCTAAGCCAACTGGACAGCCTTACACAAATTTATAATCGCCGCACTTTTTACGAAATGGCGCAGCAGCAATGGCTAATAGCATCTCGCAACAAGCATTCACTTAGCGTGCTGATGATTGACGTCGACCACTTCAAACTTTATAACGACCATTATGGGCACCCTGCAGGCGATTTATGCCTAAAAAAACTCACACAATGTTTTCGTGAATGTTTGCTTCGGCCTTTGGATTTATTAGGCCGTTATGGCGGTGAGGAGTTTATTGCACTACTGCCGGAGACAGACAGCGGCGGTGCAATGCGGGTGGCGCAATCTATTACTACAGCGGTTGAAAAACTTGGACTGCGCCATGAAGTTTCACCAACCCACCATGCTGTGACAGTCAGCGTTGGTGGAGTCACCAGCACCGATACTACGAATTGTTCACTTGAAGAATTAATTAAACACGCCGACCGCGCACTTTACAAAGCCAAACACAGTGGCCGCAATCGCGCCCTCGTCGACGATATTGCTATCCACAAATCCATTCTTGTTGCGCACCATGACGCAGCTTACACGCAAGCTTTAGCGCAAATGCTTAGCTCACAGTACAACACTCTTATCACCGAGAATGCCGAAGAGGCGCTCGATATTTGCTTAGACATTCACCCCGATGTCATCCTCATGGAAAACGCCATGGCAGATGAAAATGAGGCAAGGCTTTGTCGTCAACTCGCGCGCAACCAGAAAACCGGCAGCATTCCCATTATTTTAATTTCAGACACCGCCTGTAATGACCGTCCCTCTTCAGACACAGCCCTGGGTATTCGTGGCTGCCTTGAGATGCCAACAAATTCCGAAAAATTATTACAAAAAATTCAACAGTTAACTTCATAATTTTCAGCGCTCAATTATCTAATTTTTAAAACACTCTACAGCCGCTAGTTCCAGACGCGGCTGAATCCCCTAACGTCGTGTCAGGGGTTAACGCTCATGCAAACTTTCTGAAGTGTGTTTTGTACAGATAATAATATTGCATAATTTTATAGTATGTCCTGCCATTTTTTCATACTGCTAATATTTTTCACCAGTTGCTGCAAAACAGGAAATCGATTACTAAAAAATAAATTTTACTTAAAGCCTCGACATTTTACTGGAGAACTTTCTTTATTATTTGCCGCCGTTCGGTTGCTCAAAAAACGACCTTTTGCGCAAAATGCCTATACGATATATTTAATAGTTTCACCTTGGCGATAAAAGCAACTAGGCTAACAATTAGGCCAAAGTGTGGCATTATCGCTCACCTGTAATTCACTACCATTAACTGGGGATTATCCATGCAAATTACTGCCAAAATAATGGATGCCGTTAAACATTCCACACACTGCCTTGTGGTTGCTTGTTTTGAAGGCGACACATTATCCACCTCGGCGAATGCCATTAACCTTGCCGCGGCAAAACAGCTTGGCGGATTGCTCAAGCGCGAAAAATTTGCGGGCAAGTCAGGCCAAAGCTTATTACTACTTAACCCACAAGGTATTGCCGCAGAGCGTTTGCTAGTATTGGGGTTTGGGGGCCTTGATAAAGCAGGCAATGTGAGTGCCGATAATTTTCGCAAAGCCTTATTTAAAATAGCCGATACATTGAAAACAACTCACTGCAAAGAACTCAGTATTAGCTTAGGCGACATTAGCGTTTACGAAAAAGATGCGCAGTGGCAAGCGCGCCAAGTCTGCGAGATTTTAATTGCCAGTCAATATCGCTGTGATAGTTTAAAAAGCAAACCCGCTGAAGTAAGTTTTGCCCTGACAAAAGTGACTTTGGGTTTTAGTAAAGCACAGATTGCAGCAGCGACAAAAGGTATTACGCTAGGCCAGGCTATTGCGCATGGGGTTAATTTTGCGCGCGAACTGGGTAACCTGCCCGGTAATATTTGCACTCCAACTTATCTTGCTGATCAAGCCAAAAATTTGGCGAAAAATCAAAACAAATTAAGTGTGAAAATTCTTGAAGAAAAAGCCATGCGGGCATTGGGTATGGGCTCACTGCTGTCGGTGTCTGCGGGCAGTGATCAACCGGCAAAACTCATTGTTATGGAATACAAAGGTGGCAACAAAAAAACGGCACCTATCGCGCTGGTGGGCAAAGGCATTACGTTTGATACTGGCGGCATCAGCCTTAAGCCGGGCGCGGCAATGGATGAAATGAAATTTGATATGTGTGGCGCTGCTAGTGTGCTTGGTACCTTCAAAACCTTAATTGAGTTAAAAGCCTCTATCAATGTAGTTGGCATAATTGCCGCCAGTGAAAACATGCCCAACGGCAACGCAACCAAGCCGGGCGATATTGTGACCTCCATGTCCGGCTTAACGATTGAGGTACTCAATACCGATGCCGAAGGCCGTTTGGTTTTATGTGATGCCCTCACTTACACGGAGCGATTTAAACCTAAGGCGGTAATTGATATAGCCACCTTAACCGGTGCTTGCGTTATTGCCCTGGGTGGCCATGCCAGCGGCTTATTCAGTAACAACCAGGCCCTCACCGATGCGCTGTTAAAAGCGGGCCAAAATGCAAATGATCGCGCATGGCCAATGCCAATTTGGGATGACTACCAAAAACAACTTGATAGCAACTTTGCCGACATTGCTAATATTGGTGGCCGTGAAGCTGGCAGCATTACTGCCGCTTGTTTTCTTTCGCGTTTTACCAAAAAATTTGCTTGGGCACATTTGGATATCGCCGGTACCGCGTGGCTTTCTGGCGGCGCAAAAGGCGCTACTGGTCGCCCGGTTCCATTGCTCGTTCAATATCTGTTAGATAATCAATAAACGTTATGACACAAGTAGATTTTCATATTTTACAAGACACAACCGTGGAAGCACGCTGGCTGTACACATGCCGCCTTGTTGAAAAAGCGGCAGGCCTTGGGCACAGTGTTTTAATTGCTGTTGACACTCAGGATGAAGCACAAATACTCGATGATTTACTGTGGAGTTTTAAACCAGAAAGTTTTATACCGCATCAAATTATCAGTGAGGTCATTGCTGGCGATGATGACAGCGAAACCGAAACGAAAGTAGATATTACATTTTCAGACGATACTGGAAATCACCAGCAAGTATTGATCAACTTGCGCAGTCAAGTGCCAGAATACTTTAGCCGCTTTACACGTTTAAGTGAAATTGTGATTCAAGAACAAAAAGTTCTTGAAAACACGCGCGAGCACTATAGATTTTACAAGCAGAGGGGTTACCCTATTGCACAGCATCAACGGTGAGGTAGAAAGTTTTCACATGGTCGACACTAAAAGCAAAACCAAAACGAAAGCGGAGATGCTGCATGAGCTGGAGTCTATTAAAGGACTGTTACATGAAGAAGATGACATCCCTATTCTGCAAGAAATGATAGCGGGGGAAAAAGTAAAAACCGTCGAGGCACAAACTTTAAAACCCTCCGCCACACCAAAAGTTGCTACGCCAACGGTTGCTACGCCAAAAACAGAACAACAAGATTTTTTTGATAGATCTTCTCCAGCAGATTCAGCCTCGCAATTACTGAATACTTTAAATGATTTAGCAGCGTTGGCCGATACAGTTACCGCTCATAAAACGTCTGCAGGACAAAGCACGTCCAATAAAAGTGCCTCTCAACAAAGCACATCTCAACAAAGCATCGCGAATAACAGTGCAGCAGAAAAAACTGCAGCCCGCACTGAATCTATTAAAGCTTCTGGTGAAAATCCGTTTTTGCCTCAGCACATTCGCACACGCTTACACGGCAATAATCCACCACCATTTTTTGAACTTGAAACTGCGAAAAAAATTTCCGGCGCTAGCCGCCCGACAACCCAGCTCGGCAATACCCAAAACACCTTTACCACAACAAAACCTGTAAGCCATCAGCAAGAGATGATTGATGACATTATAGAAGCAATGCTGCCACAGATAACAAAAGCGCTGCGCGAACGCTTGTCAGGTATGAGCAAAGAAATGCTGGAAATTTTAATCGAAGAAAAATAAAAAATTTAATTTCTTCTGACAATGCTCCTGATAGTTGAGATTAATTATGTTAAGCGTTAGGAATTTTTGAAAAGCCGTGGTTGTTTGTTAAAAAATGTATTTTTATCTCCTCGCACCTCTAATTTATTTATTCAACACTAGCCGCAACTACAATCTGTTTTATCTACTACACTTAGGTTGAATTTTTACAACCAACATACCTGTTTAGATGCAGAAAATTATGCCAGCAGCAGCCATCCCTAAAAATGAAATAGAAAGACTCAATGCATTAATTGAATTAGCCGTGTTGGATTCGGCGCCAGAACCCGAATTTGATGCGATCGTAGAGGCGGCGGCACTCGTTTGTGGTGTAACTATATCGTTGATTAGTTTAATCGATACGGAACGCCAATGGTTTAAAGCAAATGTTGGGCTGCCCGGTGCCACCGAAACTCCACGGGATATGGCCTTTTGCGCCCACGCGATTCATGAGGAAGGTATATTAGAAGTAGAAGACGCCACGCTGGATCCACGCTTTTGTGACAACCCCTTAGTAACCTCCAAACCCAATATTCGTTTTTATGCCGGGGCAACCTTACGGTTACGCACTGGTGAACACCTTGGTACTTTATGCGTCATTGACAACAAACCGCATAAGCTCTCACTGCATCAACGAGCAGTACTCGCAAAACTTGCTATAGCAGTTGTTAAAGCACTTGAAGGGCGCCACGCGCTGGAGCGCCAGCGACGACTGATTACTCTCAGCACTGAAGCGATTAAAAATTTGGCAGAGAGCGATATTCGTTTTCGCAAGCTTAGCGAGAACTCGAGCATTGGTATTTATGAAACTGATGCAGCCGGTGCCTGTATTTACACCAACGCCGCTTGGCAGAATATTTATGGCCTTACGCCAGAAGAAAGTATGGGTGACGGATGGACTCAAACTCTACACCCCGACGATCGTGCTGCGGTGTTTAGTGAATGGCAACGTACCGCGAGCGACCGCTCCGAATTTTCGATGTCGTTTCGCATTCGCCAAACATCCAGTGAGATTAAATATGTGCATTCTCGCGCAAACAGCGTGGTTAACCCAGAAAATATTATTACGGGGTTCATTGGCTCCGTAGAAGACGTGACAACACAAGCACTTGCGCGTCACGAAACAGAAACGCTGTTATCCACCATTAGTTCCCAATTTATTGTTTCGATTACGGATAAGCACGGCGCTATTATCGAGGTTAACGACAGTTTTTGTGCCATCAGCCAATACAGCCGGGAAGAATTACTCGGGCGTAATCACCGCATCGTCAACTCTGGTGAACATCCGCAAGAATTTTTTGAAGTCATGTGGAAAACGATTTCCAGTGGTGTGCCCTGGCGTGGCGATATCTGTAACCGCGCCAAGGATGGCAGCCTTTTTTGGGTAAATAGCGTTATCACACCTCTTGTTAATAGTAGGGGTGAAGCTGACCGCTATATGGCCATTCGGAGCGATATAACCCAGCGTAAGCTTCAAGAAGAAGCCCTGCGCAAAAGTCAGTTTCTGCTTAACCAAACCGGTGCGCTTGCGGGCGTAGGCGGCTGGGAAGTTGATTTGCAAAAAAACACCATTTATTGGTCTGAAGAAACCTGCCGTATTCATGGGGTGCCTGCCCATTACCAACCAACACTGGAAGAAGCAATTCATTTTTATGCTCCGGAGGCTCAACCTATCATTCGGAGCGCTGTAAACAATTCTATTGCTACGGGCGAAGGCTGGGATTTGGAATTACCCTTTATTCAAACCAATGGCACCCGTATTTGGGTTAGGGCCGTTGGGCAAATCGAGTTCGAGGCGGGCAAGCCAACACGTTTACTGGGCGCATTTCAAAATATCGATGAGCGAGTAAAACAGGTTCAAGAATTACACAGCATTAAAGATCGTATTTCGCTCGCCACGGACAGCGGTGAAATTGGCGTATGGGAATACAACGTGATTTCTGGTGAGATGATATGGGATGAGTGGATGTACCGCCTTTATGGTGAATTACCCAATGAATCTAAAAGCAGCTATTCCTTATGGGCATCGCATCTTCACCCGGAAGATTTAGCTAACGCCGAAGCCGCCATTAGCGATGCAATAAATGGCATTCGTGATTTTGCAACAGAATTTCGGATCATTTTAAAAAGCGGTGCTATCCGCAATATTCGCGGCACAGCACGCGTAATCCGAAATGAACAAGGCACAGCAATCAAACTGATTGGTGTGAATTGGGATGTTACTTCACTACATGCGCTCTCTACACAACTAGCCGAGCAGCACGAATTATTACGCGTAACCTTGCAATCCATTGGTGATGCGGTCATAACAACCGACCCGCAAGGTAGCATTACCTGGCTGAATCCCGTGGCCGAACGCATGACCGGCTGGAGTGCGCAGGAAGCTTGCGGCAGGCCGTTATTGCAGGTTTTTCATATCATCAACCAAGATACCCGTCTGACCACTGAAAGCCCGGTGGAAACCTGCTTAGCACAGGGTAAAATGGTAGGGCTTGCTAACCACACACTATTAATTTCTCGTAACGGAGATGAGTTTGGCATTGAGGATTCAGCAGCCCCCATACGCAATGAAAAAGGTGAAATGTTGGGTGCGGTACTGGTGTTTCACAATGTCACCGAGCAACGCCGTCTCAGCGGTGAAATAAGCTATCAAGCAACCCACGACGCACTCACAGGCTTAGTAAATCGCACCGAATTTGACGTGCGCTTGCGCCGTTTACTGCACAGTATGCGTGACGATCAATCACAACATGCATTCATGTATATCGATTTAGATCAATTTAAAATTGTTAACGACAGTTGTGGGCATAGCGGTGGCGACCGGCTGCTACAGCAAGTCAGTAAACTACTCAGCGAGACTATACGCAGTCGTGACACTTTGGCACGTTTAGGTGGAGATGAATTCGGTGTGATTTTGGAGAAATGTACCACCGAACAAGCGTTACGGGTCGCGCAAGAAATTTGCGATAAAATGGAAATTTTTCGCTTTATTCATGATGATAAACGTTTTCGAATTGGCACCAGCATAGGTTTGGTTCCTGTGGATAGCCGATGGCCAAATACTGCCGAGCTTATGCAAGCAGCAGACACCTCCTGCTATGTAGCAAAAGAAACCGGTCGCAATCGGGTACACATGTGGCTCGACACTGATATGGCGCTGCGCACCCGTCACGGCGAAATGCAGTGGGCAACTCGGATTGAGCAGACGCTGGATGAAAATAGATTCGAACTCTTTGCGCAACGAATCACACCACTCAATGGCGACCTAAACAAGATTCATGCAGAAGTGCTGTTGCGGATGCGGGATTCTGATGGCAGCTTAATTCAACCTGGTACATTTTTACCGGCAGCCGAACGCTTTCACTTAGCTTCTCGCATTGACCGGTGGGTATTACAGAAATCTATTCAGTGGCTTACCAACACGCCGCATACAGCGCAGCTTGAAATGCTCAGTATCAATTTGTCGGGGCAATCGGTGGGTGACCGGGCATTCCATCGCCAAGCTATTGAAATGCTGAAAGAGAGTGGGCCTGAGGTATGCAAACTTATTTGCATTGAAATAACTGAAACTGCCGCCGTCACCAATTTAACGGATGCATCACTGTTCATCGAGCAACTATGCGAGCTCGGAGTGAGCGTAGCCTTGGATGATTTTGGTGCTGGTGCATCGTCATTTGGTTACCTTAAGCAATTAAAAGTCAACATACTGAAAATAGATGGGCAGTTCATTAAAAATTTACTAACCGACCCACTGGACGATGTAGCAGTGCGCTGTTTTATCGATGTTGCCAAGGTTATGAAGATAAAAACTGTTGCAGAGTATGTGGATAACCCAGACGTTTTGGCCCGCATTCATGAACTAGGTGTGGATTATGCGCAAGGCTTTTTGCTGCATAAACCTGAACCGATTTCACAAGCAATAAAAAAATAATGGCTGATTATTTAATATTAATCACGATTTAATCTTAAGCGCTATTTAACCAGAACTTCCAAACACATCATCTTTATCTTTGGGATAATAGCGCTCAACTTTAACATCATCCAGATCAATTTTCCCATTCAAAATACCGGAAACATCACTTAGCACTTTATTAATCAGAGCAAGCCTTTCGCCGCGTTTAATGGATTCAATTAAGGCATTGCCCCACACCACGACATGGCGCGTTAAAATTCTTCGATCTTTTTTGGATTTTGCCCACTCAACCGTAATACTGGAACCCATAAATTCCATTTTTGTTTTTATTTCTTGTGCAGCTATCGGATCATTTACGCCGATCAAGGAATCAGTAATCACTTGCGACCAACCATTACGATACAATTCCCAGCCTTTATAAAAACGAAATACCCACAGTAAGTATTCGTCAAGGTCCTGATTTTTTTTGTTTTCTATATCTGCTTCATAAGCCGCAACAAAAAAACCACGCGTGGGTATATCCGTTGGCCATTGCGCTTCTTTAGGTGCATGCGTAGCACACGCATGCAATAACAACACGCTTGTGAGCATTACGCTGATAGCAACACAACGCTTAAAAAATTTAATGTTCATAATAGATATAATTACAGATATTCCTGATACAAAATTTGTTACACAAACTGCCCGGCAGCAAAGCCTGAAGCCCATGCCCATTGAAAATTAAAACCACCCAAGTGCCCTGTTACATCTACCACTTCGCCTATAAAAAACAATCCCGCTTGTTGTTTTACTTCCATTGTTTTTGACGACAGGCAATCAACATCTACTCCACCCAACGTAACTTCAGCAGTTCGGTACCCTTCGGTGCCTGCGGGCATAATTTGCCACGCATGAAAAGCTTGTGCAATTGCTTGTATTTCTTTTGGCGCGTATTGATTAATAGGGCGACTATCACCCATAGAGAAACTGTCACAAAAACATTGGGCAATGTTTTTGGTTAACAATTCCGCCATGAGTGTTGTTAATAATGTTTTAGGCCGCAGTTGCTGCTGCACAGTTAAATAATCTGCCAAATTCATTTGCGGCAGCAAATTAATAACCAGTGTTTGCCCCGGCTGCCAGTAAGATGAAATTTGTAAAATTGCCGGCCCACTCAAACCGCGATGAGTAAACAACATATTTTCTGTGAAAGATTGTTCGCTACAGCAAATACTGACTTCTAACGAACTGCCAATACAAGCAGAGAATTGTTGCAGTTGTGCGGGCGCCAAGGTAAAAGGCACTAATCCCGCTGAACGCGGTTTTAAAGGCAGCTTGAACTGCTCAGCTAGTTGATAACCAAAACCTGTTGCACCCATGGTAGGAATTGATAAACCACCGGTAGCAATGACCAAAGATTCGCAATCAATTGCTCCCAAGCTAGTAACGACTTTGTAGCGAGCTGGGAGTTGATCTTCAGCTAATGTCGTAACGGCTAAAATCTCACAGTGGGTATAAATGTCGGCACCAACTTGCGCGCATTCATCCAACAATAAATTTAAAATATCCTGCGCTTTGTTATCGCAAAATAATTGGCCTAATTTTTTTTCATGATAGGGAATACCATGCTTAAGTACTAACCCAATAAAATCCCATTGCGTAAATCGTGCGAGCGCAGATTTACAAAAATGCTCATTCCCCGATAGATAATGTTTAGGCAGCACTTCAAGATTCGTAAAATTGCAGCGGCCGCCGCCAGACATTAGAATTTTTTTGCCAACTTTATTGGCGTGATCCACCACAACCACTTGGCGGCCGCGCGCGCCAGCAGCCGCAGCGCACATTAAGCCTGCAGCACCAGCACCAATAATTAATACCTGAGTTTGTTGCGGAAAAGTCATAAGCAGTATTGAGTAACCATCGTCATTCCCGCTGCGCGAGAATGACGGCAAGATGAAAAACGCAGAAAATTAACAACTCTTTTTTACGTTTTAGGAAGCGTTACGCCGCGTTGACCCTGATATTTTCCACCGCGATCTTTGTAGGACGTTTCACAGATTTCATCGGCCTCAAAAAATAGCATCTGCGCCACACCCTCGTTGGCATAAATTTTTGCAGGCAGCGGTGTGGTATTAGAAAACTCCAGGGTGACATGCCCTTC
>JANPKH010000381.1:0-28214 GCA_031425935.1 Gammaproteobacteria bacterium
AATGAGACCTAAGCCAAATATCAAACCGGTGACAAGCGCAGCAATAAGTTTCATAAGTAGATCCTCTTGAGCTAAAACAAATGGCGCATAACGTAAACCGTGAGGAAGCCTGTCAGCATGAAAGCTGCCGTGGCCGCTAGGGATCTCGGTGAAAAGCGTGAGAGCCCGCAAACACCGTGACCACTGGTGCACCCAGAACCATATCGAGTGCCTATACCTACCAAAACTCCTGCGACGACTAATAGAGGAAAGCTCGCGCTTACTTTGACATCGGGTAAGGGCGCAAAGCAGCAATAGAATAAGGGCGACAAAACCAAGCCAAGTAGAAACGCAATCCGCCAGGTAATATCACCCGCTACTGGTTTAAGTAGACCGCCTAGAATTCCGCTGATACCGGCAATTCGCCCGTTTAGTAGTAAAAATAACGCAGCTGCAATACCAATGAGTAAGCCACCGATAAACGACGAGCCCGGTGTGAAATCTATCCAATTAATCATCGGCTTTCTCCCCAGCGCGCTGGCAAAAATGTTCATAAAGGGTTTGTATCACCGCAAGTGCTTCTTTGCTGGCGATACGGTAATAAATCTGCTTGCCTTCACGGCGAGTTGCTACCAATCCTTCATCCCGTAGTACGCCCAATTGTTGTGACAAGGTAGGTTGAGAAATGCCTACCAAAGCTTCCAGTTCACTTACGCAATGTTCGTTTTGCACAAGCTGGCATAGCAAAAGAAGCCTGTCCGTATTGGCCAAAGCTTTCAATAGCGCAGTGGCTTGCGAAGCCGCGGCACGCATGGTCGAAATATCCAAGGTTGGGCTTGTACTAGGCATTGCAAAGTGTCCGAAGGGTTGTATACATTATACGAATTAATATAATATACTTTAATAAAATAAAGTCAAAGGAGGCTTTATGATTTTCCGTCAACTTTTTGAACCCCTTTCGAGTACTTACACCTACTTGCTTGGCTGCGAAGAAACAGGTCAAGCGATACTCATTGATCCTGTCATAGTTAGTGCGGATCGTGATTTAACTGAAATAGCCAAACTCGGTTTAAAGCTTGTCGCTACCGTCGAAACCCATATACATGCAGACCACATAACTGCAGCGCGTGAATTGAAAAGAAAAGTGGGTTGCCAGATAGCTGCGCCTGCATTTGATCAGCTCGCTTGTACAGATGTTGCATTAGAGGATGGAGTACCCTTTCAGGTAGGCAGCATTAGGTTGATGCCACTTCACACACCGGGGCATACGGCGGGGCATTTTGCCTACAAATCAGGTGAGCGAATTTTTACGGGAGATGCACTTTTGATCGAAGGCTGTGGCCGAACTGACTTTCAGCAAGGTGACTCCGATACACTTTATCGCAGCGTGCACGAAAAATTGTTTTCGTTGCCGGGTGAAACACTGGTTTATCCTGGACATGATTATCAAGGTCGCTTTGTATCGTCCATCGCACAAGAAAAGCAGCGTAATCCGCGTCTTGGCCAGGATAAAACCCTCGAAGATTTTCGCCAGATAATGGCTAATCTAAAGCTTCCATATCCACGATTTATTGATCATGCCGTTCCAGGCAATCAGATGTGCGGCGTCTGCCCAGATCATCTGCCAGAGAACCTTGAAAAGTATTGCGGGCAAATGACGGAAAGTCAGCAGGGTTGATTTGGTGCTTTTACTTCAGTTGCGCTGACGATTGCGAGTTTATGAAAAGCCCAGTCCGCGCGCATGGTGTCGAAGTTAAACAGAATTAAAAATCCTGTAAAAATTAAGCAACGAAAAGACCGGTTAGCCAATAGCCGATGAGCACAATTTCAGCAATCCGTGAGATTAAATAGTTTAATCAAATAAATTGCTAAAGAATAATGATGCTCAGGATCTCGAAACAAACCCGAAGCTTCTGAGTGTTCTTAACCCAACCCTGAGTCAGGATAATGTCTCTTGTAGCACCTCTACAAACCCTCTGACTTTTGGCGATAGATGACTCTTACTTAGATACACAGCCGACAATGGAGATGGCGGTAATTGCCATTCAGGCAAGAGTTTAACAAGCTCTAAAGCACTCACATTCTTCAGCATTACGTCAGGAACTAATGCGATTCCCATACCGGCTAAAGCCAAATCTAAGCCCGCGCTGATGGAACTTACTTCAACGTGACCGCACGGTATGATCGTTAACGTTTCTCCCTCTCTTGTAAATTGCCAGGGCCACACCTTGTTATTGGCGAGGGGAATGCAATTGTGTTGCATGAGGTCTTGCGGATGAAGAATGCTGGTGCGTTGCTGTAAATATTGTTTTGTTGCAACAAGGCTTAGTGACATGAGGGTGAGTCTTTGAGCAATTAGTTGATTGTCTTCGAGTTCACCTACGCGAATAGCTAGATCAATATTGTCACGCAATAAATCGCTGCGCTCCGTGGTTAATAGCATACGTACAACCACCTTAGGGTAGCGCGAAGCCATAAGTTTTAATGCTGCCAGTACATCGCTGCGCGTCACTTCCGGGGGAACAGAAACTATGAGCAGTCCCGAAGGTTCCTCATGCCATGCTTCAACAGCTATTTGCGCGCTCTCAGCGGAATCAACAGCAGTGCGTGCGCGCGAGTAAAACATTTCACCGGCCTCGGTTAAACGAAGCTGCCGTGTAGAGCGCTCAAGTAGACGTACATTGAGCGATTTTTCCAATTGTTTAATGCGATCACTCACCGACGAAACGGCACAGTTTCCGTATTTCGCAGCTTTAGTCATGCTGCCGAAATCCACCACCTTAACGAACCAATACAAGCTATTTAAATCCATATTTCGCCAAACCGTATAATCATTTCGATTTTCAAATTCTAATAACTTAATTCGTATAATGCTAGTCTAAGCTTCCTTAATAATTCAGTTAATTAGGGGGGGGCACTAGGAAGATCAATGAGGCGAAGCGACTAGGGATACAACCTGAGCATCAAATAATTAAGGGGGAATTCTATGAATGACACGCAACGAAAATATCAGGATATTTTGGTTCAAGGATGGACTGGAATGTTGTTTCTACTGCTACTCATGTTTATTACCGACATTATTGAGCAGTCCATCGACGGCAGCTTCCAAAACATGTCAGCTTTTTTAGCAAAAGACCCAGGAATTACCGGCTTGTGGTTTCTAGCGGGACTGATCTGCGTGAATGTTTTAGTGCAAATGTGTGTGCGCACATTTCAGGGTAAATTATGCAGGAAAATGATATTTATCCTTACCATCGTCTATACGCTTTTCTTTCTTCTGCATCAAGTTTTTCACTTGATCAGTGGCGAAGGTTTCGACATCCATTTTATGATCGATATTACCCATCATATTCTGGGTACTTGGGCGTGTTGGGCTGCCTATCAACTAGCGTTTTCACTGTAGTAATTGTTGGCATGTAATGGTTTTGTGGTGCTCTGCAATCCACATTACAAAATGGCGATTCCTCACTAGGATCAACATTTAAGACAAGATAGCCAATAAAAACCGATTGGTTGCCAACGTGGTTTTGGGCACAAACCTATGAAAACAATATAGCCGGCGTCACTATTTTAGGTGCTCGCCACTAATGCAGTCATGAGTACAGATCGCAACCGTGCGGTGTTGTTCGAAAGGGTCAGGATTATCGATGTACCGCATGACCGAGCGCATGTCCTTCCACCCAGCTGCAATACTTTAATGAACGCTTTTCCAGCCAGCGACGATGATTGCCATTCCCAGCAAAGCAATCCCAGCACCTATCCAATCGTAGAGAGACAGTGTTACACCATCTACAACACGCAGCCATACCAATGCAGTTGCAACGTAGACGCCTCCGTATGCGGCGTACACGCGCCCACTAGCTGCCGGGTGCAGAGTCAACAGCCACACAAATACCGCAAGGCTAACCGCAGCGGGTAACAGCAGCCACATTGCACCACCTTTGCGTAGCCAAAGGTAAGGTAGAAAACAGCCGATAATTTCTGCTAACGCGGTCGCGATAAACAAGAGCGTTGTTTTAACCATGGGTATCTCCGGATTATTCGCTTTTTGGATGGTAAAGGGCATCAACGATGGTGCAGTCAGGAGCTTTTGTGCCGGGGCAACAACATTGACAGTCTTGTGCCATGGCCAATAATGATTTTTCGATACGCTGAAGCTCCTCCAGCTTTTCTTTGACCTTCGCGAGATTACTTTCCACCAGCACTAGTGCTTCGGCGCAAGAACGCTCCTTGTTTTCCGATAAGCTCAATAAATCCCGAGTGTTATCCAGTGTAAATCCCAAGCCTCGGGCTTTTAAAATAAACCCTAGGCGTTTTGCATTTTTTTTCGTGTAGAGACGGTGTCCTCCGTTCGTGCGTTGTGGTTCTGGCAGCAAACCTAGTTTTTCATAATACCGGATGGTCTCGATATGGCATCCAGTCTCGCGTGATAAGGCTCCTATCCCAGTCATCTTTCCCCCTCAAAAAAGCTTGCATCTGTAGTTACTACAGATTTTATCCTGAATGTGTTGGTAATAAACACATTATTTTTTCGGGGTTTTTATGAGTACACAGAAATCAAAATGGTTAATCGGAGTTACGGCCATTGCCTGTATTGGATGCTGTACAATTCCTCTCTACGCCGTTCTGGCTGGTGCTACAGGGATTGGATTGACAACGCTATTATTGAGCGAAAGTACTATGGAGATCCTGTAGTGTCTTCTGCCGTTTGTGCTGTTTGGTCTTGGCTATCTTATGTATCGACGGTATCAGATAAAAAAGCGCTGCTGCTCCTCGCCCAAAGAAGAATGCGCCAGCCAGAAATGTGCAACAACATTAGATAGTGAGAAATAATTTTAAATTTCGTTATAACATTTACGCAGGCTACGTTTGCATATTCATTACAGGAAAAAGTATGTCTTACCCTTATCTCAGTGATTTGATTAATTATTTTTTCGGAACGCAGTGGTCTATTCCAATTGCCACGTTTGGCGCTTTTGTAGCCATGGCAATAATAATTGCTAGCTTTGTGGGAAAAAAAGAAATTATTCGATTTGAAAATGAAAAACGTTTACCAGCACAAGTTTTTTCTTCAAAGGGATTGATTCCTACTCACCAACTTATTACAGATCTTGCGATGGTTTCTGCATTATCTGGAATTGTTGGTGCTCGTCTATTTCATATTTTTGAGTATCCTGCTGAATTTTTGGAGGACCCTGTGTCGATGATATTTTCCCGGCATGGGCTTTCCATTTACGGTGGGCTTATCGTGGGTGTTTTTGCAGGAATAGTATTTTTAAAGAAGCGAAATGTTCCCGTTATTCCCATGCTTGATGCACTAGCCCCCTCCATTGTTCTCGGCTACGGAATTGGCAGGCTTGGATGTCAGATATCGGGGGATGGTGATTGGGGAATCGCGTCGAATATGGCATTAAAACCCGATTGGTTGCCAACGTGGTTTTGGGCACAAACCTATGAAAACAACATAGCCGGTGTCACTATTTTAAGCCCAGGCGTTTATCCAACTCCGTTGTATGAAGCAGCGATAGCGTTCTGTATTTTTTTATTTTTGTGGGCCATAAGGAAAAATACATTTTCACCGGGTTTCATGTTTTCTACTTATTTAGTACTAAGTGGTTTCGGAAGATTGTTAATTGAAAAAATTAGAATCAATAGTCAGTACCATGTTGCAGAAATAAGTTTCACTCAAGCTGAATTCATTTCAACGGTGTTAATTTTGTTGGGGTTATTGGGTATTTTAAAAACAACCCAGTTTAAAAACACGCCTAAAATAGCGTTGTCGTTAATAATTGTTGGCGCTCTAACAGCTTGTTCAAAACTATAAATCATATTAAAAACAATAATATTTAAAAAAACCCGGTGAAATTTGAATTACACCGGGTTTTATTTTTTACACGTTTTTTGGTTCGTTATCACGTCCATGTACAATGCGATACAGCGCTGGTAAAAGTAACAGCGTTAACAGCGTTGATGAAATAATCCCGCCGATAACCACTGTCGCTAATGGCCGTTGTACTTCGGCACCGATTCCCACGTTTAATGCCATTGGTACAAAACCCAAGCTCGCAACTAATGCGGTCATCAGTACAGGTCGCAACCGGGTCAAAGCACCTTCAATAATGGCAGGAACCAGCTCGCCATTTTTCTGCCAAAGGTCGCGAATAAACGAGAGCATGACCAAGCCATTTAGTACCGCTACACCTGAGAGCGCGATAAAACCCACACCCGCAGAGATCGACATAGGCATATCGCGTAGCCAGAGCGCCAGCACGCCGCCGGTAAGTGCCAGAGGTACGCCGGTGAAAATTATGAGTGCATCTTTCAGTGAGCCAAATGCCATCACCAATAATCCAATCACCAACAATAAGGTGACGGGAACGACAAGAGTTAGGCGTTTGCTGGCGGATTCAAGCTGCTCAAATGTGCCACCATAATCCAGCCAATAACCCGCTGGTAGTTTCACATCGGTTGCAATCCGAGCCTGGGCCTCTTTTACAAACGAACCTAGATCTCGCCCGCGAACATTGGCGGTGATAATCACCAATCGTTTGCCATTTTCGCGACTGATTTGGTTGGGGGAGCTGGCAAGTTCCAAACGTGCAACTTCGGTGAGCGGTACGAATCCCGGCGCTTTATCGATAGGAATTAATAAGCGTTCAAGTTCTGTTGGATCTTGTCGTAAATTCTCAGGGAGCCGTACCACCAATTCGAAGCGTCTATCGCCTTCAAAGATTAAACCTGCGGATTCACCTGCAAGTGCGGTAGATACCACGTCCTGTACGTCGCTAACATCCAGCCCATAAGTGGCAAGCGCCTGGCGGTTAGGAATCACTGAAAGCATGGGCAATCCGGTCACTTGTTCAACGCGCGCGTCCGCAACACCTTCTAGCGATTCAAGTACTTTCAAAATTTCATTCGCCGAAGCAAGCATAAGATCAAGATTATCACCCATGACTTTAATACCAAGATCGGTACGCACTCCGGAAATAAGTTCATTGAATCGCATTTCAATCGGTTGCGTAAATTCGTAGTTATTCCCAGGAATTAACTTCAATGCCGCTTCCATTTCTTTCACCAAATCTGCCTTGGTACGACCGGGATCCGGCCATTGGTCACGCGGTTTAAAAATAACAAAGTTGTCTGCAACGCTAGGTGGCATGGGATCGGTTGCGACTTCAGCCGTGCCCATTTTGGCGAACACTCGATCTACTTCAGGAAACTGTTTAATGCGCGCCTCGAGCAGTGATTGCATGGCGACTGCTTGCTCCAGCCCTGTGCCTGGTATACGCAATGCGTGCAATGCGATATCGCCTTCGTCAAGCTGAGGGATAAACTCTGATCCCAATGTTGTGGCGAGCCAACTGCACAGTAGCACCAATACTGACGCACCAGCCACCAGCCACCAGCGCAGTTTTAGTGACGCTTCCAGCAATGGGCGGTAGGCATTTTTTGCGGCCATCATCACCGCATTTTCGTGCTCGGCCACTTTGCCATTCATGATGAGTGCTATGGCAGCAGGAATAAAAGTTACCGATAATAGCAGCGCTGCGGTGAGTGCGATAACAACGGTTACGGCCATGGGGTGAAACATTTTCCCCTCAACACCCGTAAGCGTAAAAATCGGCAAATACACCAGAGTGATAATTCCAACACCAAATAAGCTTGGGCGAATAACTTCGTTGGTGGCCTCGTATGCCAGCTCTAGTCTTGCTTTCAGCGGTAGCAAGCCGCCTTGCGCGCGTTGTGCTTCGGACAATCGCCGGATGGTGTTTTCAACAATAATCACCGCTCCGTCTACGATCAGCCCAAAATCCAGCGCGCCTAAACTCATCAGGTTTGCGGATACACCTAGCTGCACCATGCCAGTCATAGTCATCAGCATAGTAATGGGGATAACCGCAGCAGTGATGAGTGCGGCGCGCAAATTTCCGAGCAGGGCGAAGAGCACAATAACGACCAGGAGCGCGCCTTCAAGCAGGTTTTTTTGCACGGTGGATATGGCTTTATCGACCAATGTAGTCCGGTTGTAAACGGCGGTGGCGACCACGCCTTCTGGGAGGGAAGCGTTGACTTTTTCGAGTGCGATAGCCAAAGATCGGGAGACACTGCGCGAGTTTTCGCCCATCAACATCATGGCGGTGCCGAGTACGGTTTCTTGCCCATTTTGGGTGGCCGCACCCGTGCGCAGTTCTTTGCCAATGGCCACGCTCGCCACATCTTTAACGCGAATGGGGATGCCTTTGTGCTCGCTAATTACCACCAGCTCAATATCGTCAAGCGTTGCAAGTTGCCCCGGTGTACGGATTAACCATTGCTGGCCTCGGTTTTCGATATAGCCCGCACCGCGGCTTTGGTTATTTCGCTCCAGCGCCGCGCGCACTTGTTCCATGCTCAAGCCAAAGGACAGTAATTTGATGGGCTCGGGGGTAACGTGATACTGCTTGTTGTAGCCGCCGATGCTATTTATTTCGGTGACGCCTTTAACTAGCACAAGCTGGGGGCGAATAATCCAATCTTGAATTTCCCGGAGCGCCATTGCATCAAAGGGTGTTCCATCGGCCTGCTTAGCGCCGGGTTTCGCCTCCACGGTGTACATGAAAATCTCGCCAAGACCCGTTGCTATTGGCCCCATGGCAGGTTCCAACCCCGTTGGCAGCTGGCTTTTGATTTTGCCTAATCGCTCATTGATAAGATTACGTGCAAAATAAATATCGGTGCCGTCATCAAACACTACGGTCACTTGGCTCAGGCCATAGCGGGAGAGTGAGCGGGTGTAGGCCAGATGCGGTAAGCCAGAAAGCGCGGTTTCTACCGGCCAGGTGATGCGCTGTTCGGCTTCAAGCGGTGAATAACCTGGAGCTTCAGTGTTTATTTGCACTTGCACGTTGGTAATGTCGGGCACGGCATCAATCGGTAATTGGGAATAGCTCCAACCACCTAGAACAACTAAGCAAACTACTGCGCATAAGACTAACAACCGTCGCGCAATGGCGAAGCGTAATAGAAATTCAATCATGTTGTTTGCTCCTTAATGATCGTGAGAAGCGCCGGATTTCTCCAGATCAGCTTTAAGCAAATAACTGTTTTCAACCACATAGTTGTCGCCGACATTAAGACCTGCAAGGACTTCAGTAAACTGACCATCTGTTTGGCCTAATTCCAGTGGGCGAATTTCATAGGTATCACCTACTTGAATAAACACTACCTGCCAATCGCGAAAGGCTTGTAGTGCGCGGTTATCGATCATGAGTGGTACGGAAATTTGCGCGATGCTAACTTGCGCTTCAATAGCCTGGTTGGGAGTCCAGCGGCCATCGCTGTTGTCGAGCGGTGCATGTGCAACCAAGGTAGCTGCACCTTCTCCGTGGGGCGTTAGGTATTCAATTTTGCTGATGGCACTAAGTTCACCGGCTTTTAGTGCCACTGCCTGGCCTACCTTGAGTTTATTGGCGTGAGTTGGAAAGGCCTGCAAATCTACTTCTAACTGTGAGTAATCTACCAAGGTGAATAAGGTTTTATCGCCGGTAAATTCATCGGGGTTGGCGTGGCGTTCGATAATAGTGCCGCTGATGGGGGCGGTAAGGTTGTATAGGCGAAGGCTCTCGTTAGATTCCACGCTCGCGAGCACATCGCCAGCTTTCACTTTGCTACCGATAGTGACTTTTACAGCGCGAATAACTCCCGGGTAGCGCGCCTGAATATGGCTAACCCGCACTGGGTCTGGCAGTACTTGGCCATAGAGTTTAAGGTTTTGCTGCAAATTGCCTGCGCCAGCAACGGCAATCGTGATTCCCGACTGTTTTGCCGTGGCTGCGCTCAGTTGTGCGCGGCCTTCATAGGAGGGAAACTTCCACTGATATTTTTTGCCTTTATAGGTTGCAGTAACAGAAACATCAAAGGAGTGTGGCTCTTCAACCTCACCTTGGCCGCGTAAAAAATCTTCCTGTGCAACAAAACGGAATTTGTCGACCTTGCCACCTAAACGAGTTAATTCCACATTAAGTTGCCAATCTTTAGGAGTTATAGGTTTGCCATCAAGGCTCGCCCACGCACGATATTCTGGCGGTACACCCCGCTCAAAAATCGCGAGTTCTACTGTGAATTTCCCATCGATTAATAAGCGGCCGTTGTGCGGTCCTTTAACAGGTTCTGCGTTTTTCTCATCATGTCCTTCTCGCTTACTATCGTCGTGTTGATCAACTGCATAAGCGTGAATACCAACTATAACGAGCAATGCCAGAGATAGAGTTTTCAATAACTTTGTCATCAATAAGGTGTTTGTTTTCATGGTAATGACTTCACTTCAGAATGAGGGATGGGCGTGGCAGCAGCGCTCAATGGCGCACCGGTCAGACGTTCTAAATCAGTACTTAACTCATGAGCACGGGCTGCGGCATCGATAAGCGATAACTGCACCGTCAGTAATTCGCGCTGGGCAAGATTGAGCTCTAAATAACTGTAACGGCCTCGTTGAAAAGCATCAGCTGTGGCATGCATGGCCTGCCTAAGTTGCGGAATTACATCACTACGTAGTGCATGCACCTCAGCCATTGCCTGCTGATATGCTTCATATAAATTCAGTAATTGTGCCTCGAGTTGAATACGCGTGTTATCACGTTGCTGTTCGGCACCGGCTTGGTTCGCCGTTGCGGTTGCGATTGCGCCTGAAGCTCGACCACCGGAACCTAGCGGCATACTCATACCAATCACGAATGCGGAGTCTTCAGTTGCTTGCAGGCGACGGATACCTGCGTTCCACTCTAGGCTGGGCTTGCGCTCGGCTTGAGCATGGCGCAGCTCAGCCATACGTAAATGTACCTCGTTGCCCAATAACATCAGATCAGGATTATTTTCCAGGCGAGTCAGTAAAACTGGCAGGGGCGCAGGCTCGGGTATCGCAAATAAATCTGCTTTTACCTCGGTAAAGTCAGGGGTTGTATCGGCCCAAAACACACTGAGCTTTACCCGCTCACTTTTCAGCAATTGCTCCGCTTTTTGGGCATCAATTGTGGCCTTCGCTATCGCTGCTTTTGCGCGCAACAATTCAGCTTCCGGCGTACGCCCGGCTTGTACCTGCTTGGAGAGCGTAGTAACGGTTTGCTGGGCCAAATCACGGGTTTGCTGCAGCAGCACTAGCTGCTCCTGAGCTGCTGCCACGTTAATAAACTGGCGTGTTACTTGTAAAAGTACATCCAGTGTTAACACACGTTGGGAGGATTCAAGTTGTTGCTGGCGGGCGGTGACTAAACCCAGGCGAGCGTCACGTTGGCCGCCTAGCTCAATGACCGATGATAGAGAAAGTGTTAACTCGCCAGAATCTACGCCTTTGTATGGCCCACTACCTGCAACATTTTCGAAATGGGTAGAGGCGCGAAATTGTGGGTTTAGCGCAGCGGTTTGCCGTTCGCCTTGCAGGGCTTTCTCACGAAATTCATAACCCGCGAGTTGTGGATTGTGTTGCAATGTAGCTTTGATGGCATCTTGCAATGTTATTGGATCTGCATTTACACGCATGGCAAACGTGCAGAGCGCGATAGCAATTGGTGCCATCACCTTATAAAAAGAGTTCATGTAATACTCCAGCTAAAACCGCCATCCCTTTGAAAAGGATGGAAAAAGTAACCATTCAGCGAATGGGTGTGGTTTTAAAAATCAGGCTGGAAGAATAGGCGGTGCGCGCAAAGGAGGGTGCAGGCCAATAATGCGGCGGGGGGAGTACCGAGAATAACGCGAGAAAAAACCTGTTGACCTGTACCGAGCGTCAGCAAAAAAACCAACGCGGTAAGCAACAAGGGCACATCAATCTTAACAAGCTTGGCAAACACTAACTTAAACAAGTCGACATCGGCGTCAACATGATGTTCATCTTCGTGATGCTCCGGATGCTCAGCCATCACATCCAAATGAACTGATACTGGAGGCTCCTGCCCATCAAAACAATAATGCCCATGCATGCCGCTTATGCTGGCAAATAACCAGAATAAGATTGCAGCGTAAACAAGTGTTTTTCGACAAAACATTTTTTTCACAGAGCGGCCCAGATGAATATCACGCCCAGCATAAAACATCTGCACTCGTTAAAGATAGCCATTCTTGGCGCAATAGAATTTACGTTCAACTTTTGTTATTGTGCCAAATTCGATTTTTGGTCCAATTGGATCCAGATACCATCAGTCGTTTTTTTATTTTGCTTTATGTGGGAAATCGAACGGTGTTGTTTATCTTTCTGTGAGATACAAGCGCGGGTCACGTGGATCATGCTCGGATGGCAATGGAAAACTAACGTTGTGAGGTATCACTATGTATCTGTCTCTATTATTCTATTTTTCAGTTGCCGCGATAGCTCTTACTCTATTTTTTATTGCCCGCACTCGTAGTAGTGGCAACGGCAAAGCTCTTACAGTTACACGTATTTTTCAAGCTCTACAGGTTCGGGTTCAAGATCGCCTGCAGCCCACCAACGGGGTACGCGGCGTATATGCCAACTTCGCTGAAGCGACAGCGGCGGCGCCGCGAACTAAACCTCTGGGATACGATGCTGCCAATGCGGGAAGTTGGTACCTTGACAAACTTAATGGCGTGCAGCTGGAGGATTATCCGGTTCTCTTCTGGTTGAAGCGCGCATTTGCCGACAGTCGCTCAGTATTCGAAATTGGTGGTCACGTGGGTGTAGCCTACTACGGCTTCTCG
Organism: Gammaproteobacteria bacterium; assembly: GCA_031425935.1. Taxonomy (GTDB): domain Bacteria; phylum Pseudomonadota; class Gammaproteobacteria; order Pseudomonadales; family Cellvibrionaceae; genus Cellvibrio. The sequence goes on from JANPKH010000381.1 coordinate 12,670, forward strand.
CGAGTATTGGAGTATCCGCAGGATCTCACTTGGACCATTCTTGATGTTCCCTCTGTAATGGAGGCGGGGGAAGCCTTGGCGCGCGAGCGCGGCCAGACCAATCTACACTTTGCCCACAGCGGCTTAAGCGCAATAACGGGCGCGGACATAGTCTTAGCCGCGGGCTCCCTGCAATATATTGAGGCTAACCTTGCCACGATTTTAAGTGACTGTCGGCAGTTACCCAAGCATGTGTTGATCAACGTAACTCCGGTGTATGACGGCCCTGGGTTTACCACTATTCAAAATGTAGGTAGCGTCTACTGCGCCTATCACATCTTTAACCGCCAGGAGTTTTTAGACAGTCTCGAAGCCATCGGCTATCGGCTGGTAGACTCCTGGGCCAAGCCAAGAAGTTTGCGCGTACCCGGGCATCCCGATAAAGCGCTTGATCATTATAGTGGCTTCTACTTTCAGGCAGGCACTGCCATACCAGAGATTTCCTCTACGCGAGCACAGTGAACGATTGCCGTCGTCTATTGCTATGGTCGACTACTACGGTCGACTGGTAATGTCCAATCATTTTATAGCGTCAGATTTCACTCTTGGTACCGGCTTCCAACGTTTGAGCAGTAGCGTATTACTGACAACGCTAACGCTGCTTAATGCCATAGCAGCTCCCGCAACAACCGGATTTAGCATTCCAAATGCCGCGAGCGGAATTCCTACCACATTGTAAATAAACGCCCAGAATAAATTCTGACGGATCTTGTTGTAAGTACGACGTGAAATGTCGATAGCATCTCTCACTAACAATACATCACCGCGCATCAACGTAATGCCGGCGGTATGCATAGCAACATCAGAACCTGTAGCCATCGCAATTCCGACATCGGCGGCGGCCAGGGCAGGGGCATCATTAATGCCATCGCCGACCATTGCAACGGTTTGGTTTTCACGTTTTAGGCGGGTAACGGCGCTGGCTTTATCGGCCGGTAATACATTGGCAAAAAACTGGGAAAGCCCAAGCTCTTTAGCGACTGTTGTTGCACTTCCGGCATTGTCACCGGTGATCATAATGGTTTGGATGCCGAGGCCATGAAGGCTTGCTATAGCTGCCCGAGCTTCAGGTTTAATTTCATCACTAAATGCGAGCAATCCCAGCAAGACATTGTTTTCACCGATACGGGCGAGCCAAGAGATGGTACTGCCTTGTGATTCCAATACTGCGGCGCGTTCCGATAAGGGGGAAAGATCAACACCGAGTTCATCCATTAACCGGCTATTGCCAAGTTGGAGTTGTATTCCTTCTACAGAAGCGGCAAGGCCTCGCCCCGCCAGCGCTTTAGTATTTGTCACTGACGGCACCTGAATGGCGGCGGCAAGCGCTGCCGATGTGACAGCCTGCGCCAATGGATGCTCGCTGCCGGTTTGGACTGCCGCTGTAAGGCGTAAAAGCTCCCCATGATTTCCATCCGGTGCAACATGCGCAATTAATCGCGGCTTGCCCACCGTTAAGGTACCGGTTTTATCAAACACGACAGTCGTAGTGCGATGAGCGATCTCCAGTGCTTCAGCATCCTTAATCAGAATACCGTGCTGCGCTGCAATACCGGTACCAGCAATAATAGCGGTGGGAGTTGCTAAGCCTAATGCACAAGGGCAGGCGATAACGAGTACGGCAACGGCATTGATAATGGCTTGTTGTATGTCGCCATTCACGAACCACCATCCTAAAAATGTGAGCAAGGCAATGCTAATGACAACCGGTACAAAAACCGCGCTCACCTTATCAACCAAGCGCTGGATAGGTGCTTTGGCGGCTTGCGCATTCTCCACCAGACGAATAATACGAGCGAGCGTGGTTTCGCTGCCCACGGCTTGTGTTCGCACGATTAACAATCCTTCGGCGTTGATGGCGCCGCTAGTTATCTTGTCGCCAGTTTGCTTTACTACGGGCAAGCTTTCACCCGTGATCATGGACTCGTCGACGTGGGTTTCACCTTCAACCACAACACCATCTACGGGGAATCGTTCGCCGGGCTTAATCACGACTAGGTCATTAAGTTGCACCTCTGCAATCGCTACATCCACGTCCTCTGTGCCTCGACGTACGCGAGCTGTATCCGGCTGTAATGCCTGCAACGCTTTGATAGCTGTTGCGGTTTGCCGCTTGGCACGGCTTTCAAGCCATTTGCCAAGTAGCACCAGCGTAATAACCACTGCCGAGGCTTCGAAGTAGTAGTGCGCCATGTTCCCGGGATGGGCGAATAATTGGTAAACACTTAAGCAGTAGCCAGCCGTAGTACCCAAGGCAACCAACAAATCCATATTGCCGGACCCAGATTTCAATGCGCTCCAGCCCGCACGGTAAAAACGCGCGCCTAGCCAGAATTGTACCGGTGTGGCTAAAAGCCATTGAATCCAACCAGGTACCATCCAAGTTATACCTGTAAGGGATAACACCATAGGAATGACCAACGGTAGTGATAACGCCGCCGCCATTAATACTGCAATGCTCTCCCTGTTAGCTATTTTCTCCTGCTGCGTTTGCTCTTCAACACGGTCTATCGCAGTCGCAGCTGGTACATGTGCTGAATAGCCTGCTGCTGCAACCGCAAAGATCAGGTCGCTTTTGCTCGCAGTGTTTTCCACGATAATAATTCGGGCGCTTTCTGTGGCAAGGTTAACTGATGCGTCGACCACACCATTAATCGCACGTATCGCTTTTTCAACACGACCAGCACAAGAAGCACAAGTCATTCCTTCAATGGATAAATCCCATGAAAGTTTTTGGGTGGATTCAGAATGGGCCATTGCAGTCTCCGGATTGTAAACATTGCATCCAGTATTGACCTTCTTGCCACGGGAAGGTCAAGCGCGAAATATGATTTTTTAGAAAATTGTTCTGTCATTCGCGAAGCTGCATCCTGCGCGCGGGATCAGTACCTCTCGTTTATCGTTCTCTGAAATATACCTAAATCAAAAAAAGACAGCTGCTATTTGTAGGCCACGTTGGAGACCACAGCTCAATTTGGAGACAACAGCAACAATGAATTAATAGTTATTACAAACGAAATTATTTTGTAACAAATAGTCAGTACCCTGCTGATCACGGTAAAACCTGCCTGCATAATATTTTTCAATTTGCAAAATTAGGTGAAATTAAAAACTTAATTCAGGTTAGCTGCGAAAAGGTTAGCTGCGAATTTAGCGCTGCAAACGTGCCGCTAATAATTTGTTGCAGATAAATGACAGATTTGTGTCTAAATAATTTTTTTGAATTTACTATTTAGTTAGAAGGGTAGATGAATGCGAGTTGTTATTTATTTAGTTTTTTTGTTGATATTACCGAATGTTGCGCACGCGTGGTGGAGTGAGGAATGGGCTTACAGAATGCCTATCACTATTGATTCACCCGTTAAAACTGGTGAGGCAGTAGGTGCGGTAGACAATGTAGTGCTTATCAAGATGCATGCAGGAAATTTTCCTGATTTTTTCTTGGTTCAAGAAAATCTGGCAGATTTAAGATTTATTGCGGCCGATGATAAAACGCCGTTGAAATTCCATGTGGATAGTTTTGATTTAATCAATCAACTGCTATTTGTTTGGGTGAATGTTCCCATTACAGCAGTAGGTACGCCCGAGAAAATTTGGATGTACTATGGAAATAGTACAGCTGTAGCGGCGACAGAAGGCGAAAGTACTTTTGATGCTACTCAAAGTGCAGCTTTTCACTTTCATGTTGCAGAACCTTTTTTAGCGGATGCTACTGCTTATAAAACTCAGGCAACCATATCGGGTGTTGAAGTTATTAGTGCATCGCTTATAGGTGCCGGTTTAAAATTTAATGGCGAAAGTCAATTCACCATTCAAGATTCTCCTGCAAATCAATTTGATTCCAGTAAAGGAATTAGCTATAGCGCGTGGTTGAAACCTGCTGCGTTTGAAAGCAAACCTATGTCACTTTTTTCAAGAGTAGATGCAAAAGGAAATAGTCTGGATATTTCTGCAGATGCATCTGGAATTTCTGTTCAAATTGTTAATGCAGGAAAAGTACTTAAGGTTCAAGCGGTAAAGCCCTTAGAAGTAGGAACCTGGAGTCATTTCGCTGTTGTAATGGATAAAGCAAAATTATATTTATTCGTAAACGGCGAAGAAGTTAAATCAGAAGTATTGCCATTACTTAATCTTTCCGGGCCAATAAATGTCGGCGCAAAATCAAATCTTGCCGTAGGTTTTAAAGGTGAGATGGATGAAATTCGACTTGCAAATACTTCTCTTTCGCAAAGATCACTGAGTATTGCTGTAAAAAATCAAGGAATCGTGGATGAAATTGTTAGTGCTCAAGCACCAGAACAGTTAGGCGAGGAGTCGGCAGGAGGCCATGACCCTATGGCTTTAATAGGTGTTATTTTTAAAAATACCGACTCGCTTGGCTGGGCCGTTTTGATTGTCTTGATCATCATGTTTGTAATTAGTGTCATCGTTATTGTGGGTAAGGCGATTTACCTTGGCCGCGTACGGAAAGATAACACCGCATTTCTAAAAGAATATGCAAAACTTATTGAAGTGGACCCAGCAACGTTAGATAAAGATGACGATAAGGAAGCAGAAGATTTTTCGGATGCGCCCATCCTACAAGCTGTGTTTGGTAATCACGATCATTATCAAAGCTCTACTATTTATCACTTATATCATCGTGGTATTCACGAAATAAAAAATCGCAGTAAAACTATTCAAGAAGATGGTCTTACCAACCGTGCTGCCAATGCCTTGCGCGCAACCTTAGATGCACAACTAGTAAGAGAGGTGCAGCGGCTTAATTCATTAATGGTGTTGCTCTCCATAGCTATCAGCGGCGGACCTTTCATTGGGCTATTTGGTACCGTCATGGGAGTAATGATGACTTTTGCCGCTATTGCGCAAACCGGTGACGTCAATATCGCCGCAATTGCACCTGGCGTGGCTGCAGCACTTTTGGCAACCTTGGGTGGATTATTTGTCGCGATTCCTGCGCTGTTTGCGTACAACTATTTAAGTTCAAAAATTAAAGAATCTATTGCAGATATGCGCGTATTTAGCGATGAGTTTACGACTCGTCTTTCTGAATACTACGGTCGTTCATAAATTTTGTCAGTAGAGGATGTAGCATGAATGTATTAGATGAAGGCGAACCAATTACCGATATTAACGTAACACCAATGCTTGATTTGGCATTCGTGTTGTTAATTGTTTTTATTATTATGACTACTGCAACAGTACAAGGTGTGCAGGTTAATCTCCCTAAAGCTAGCACCTCGATGAGTTTGGCAAAGCCACAAACCAAAGCCGTCACCATTACTGCTGACGGAACAATTTATCTGGATACATATCCTGTGAGTTTAGTGGAGCTGGAAACGTTATTAGTTAAATACAAGGCAGTTAATCCTGCATTACCCATAGTGATCAAAGCTGATGCGCACATTCAATATCAGTTAGTAGTCGATGTATTGGATTTAATGGGGCGTCTGCAAATTACGCAGCTTGGTTTAGTAACCAAAAAACTAGTTAAGTAAAAATCGTTAAGTAAAAAACTGGTTAAGTAGAAAGAGTAGTTCTTTGTCTATGCAAAAATTTAATATTGCTAAAAAGGTTCCCTATATCCTTGTTGTTTTGGCAATCATATTGGGTGCCTATTTAATTTATATGTTTCAAGCGTGGCTAGCTAAAAATAATGCTCCGCAGAAAAAAGTGATTACTCAGCAAATTACGTTAATTGCTCCACCACCTCCACCGCCTCCGCCCCCGCCAGAGCCGGAAGTGGAAGAAGAGGTAATCGAAGAAATGGAAGAAGCGCCGCCGGAAGCTGCGCAAGAGGAAGCTCCCGCTGGTCAAGATTTAGGTTTAGATGCAGACGGTAGCGCAGGAACCGATGGTTTTGGATTGGTTGGTCGTAAAGGAGGCACTGGTATTGGCTTAGGTAAAGCCGGTCACTACGAAGTGATGGTAAAAGAACGTGTCATTGATCTTATTTATGCAGATGAAGAATTAAAGTTTTTAGCTTATTCAGGTGTTATAACCGTTTGGGTAAATGCTGCTGGGCGTGTCGAGAAATACGCAGTTAATTTGGAAGATGATGCACCAAAGATTAAAAAGCTTTTGGAGTCAGTACTCGCGAAACTAACTTTTGAGAATGGCCCACCTATAGAGTCGGCGGACAAGGGTATTAAGTTGAGAGTGAATTCAAGAATCTGAGACCTTTGCACGATTACTGCGCTCGACATTACCGCGTTAGAAATTGCTAAAAAATGCTCATTTACTTCGTGTAAACTCCGCTTTTTTACCAATTTTTGCCTAGTACTGTCATCGCTCGCTACATCGTGCAAAGGCCTCAATTTAATTCTAGAAATTTAAATCAAGAATTAAAAAAAATTATTTTAAATTTATTTATAGTTGCTACTACATGAATAGAAAAATATTAATACCGGTGTTGATTAACGTTTGTTTGGCGGCAATGGCTGTTTCTAATGGCGCCGCTGCAGAAAACGATAACACTAAAAATGCGCTTGCAAAAGCCCAATATATGTTGCGTCAGGTGTCGACTGAAAAAGCTGGCTTAGAGCAACAAATTTCTAAGCAGAAAGTGGAAATCGAAAAATTAACTAAAGAAATTTCATTGTTGAAAAATGATGCTAAAAATAAACTGGCAAATATTAATAGTACCCAAGTAGAGGCATTGACAACATTAAAAGTTGATCGCCAGAAAGTGCAAAGTAAGCTTGAGGTTGAATCAAAAAAAAGTTCAGAACTCAACTCAGCCAATGAGCTATTGACACAAAAGCTAGAAAAACAAACTAAGAATTTTGATATTTGTTATACCAACAACAAAAAGCTATACGATATTAATAAGGAGATATTGGGAAAATATGAGGACAAGGGGTTCTGGGCTGCACTTAGCCAAAAGGAGCCATTCACAGCAATAGAAAAAGTAAAGATAGAAAATCTGGTGCAAGATTATCAGTATGAAATTGATGGTTTAACGGTAAAAATTATTGCAGAAGAAAAAACCCATTAAAATATTATCATTTTGTTGGCCGTAATATTTTTTAGTGTGCGTAAAAACTCCTGGTTGACTTGTATAAGTTAACTACATAAATGAAGCCGAGGCTTATATGTTTCGTTATTTAATGATAATCGCTCTTGTGTTATTGACCGGTGCTTGTGGTGGTGGAAAAAAGAGTTCCCGTAGCACTGGTGAAACGCCAGTACCTATAGATACAACCAAGAAATTTAAAATTGGTGGTGTTGTGAAGGGCTTGAATGGAAATTTAGCCATAGCAAATGGTACCGACACTGTTACTGTTGGAGCAGATGGTGGATTTGTTTTTGCTCAATCCGTAAGTGAAGGTGCACTTTACAATGTGAAAATTGTCGCTTTACCGCAAAATCAATTGTGTGAGTTACGAAACTCAAAAAATTATGCTTATCGCGACCATTACGATATAGCTATTGAATGCGCTACCTTAGTCGAGCGCAATATTCGCATGAGTTTACCTGCAAACATTCAATTAGATGAGGTGCGTTTACTCAGTAATTACCAGGCAAAAGGTGGCCAGGGTGAAGAGCAACTTAGCGACCTCGTTACAAAAATGATGGTTTTTGATAATAGTGTAGTGTCGTTACGTAATGCCGATAATCAAATACTTTTGTTAGCTTATCTTGGTGATATCACAGCAGAAGAATTTGAGTTGAGTAGTAAAAGTACGGCCATCGCGTTTATGTTGCTGGAACCTACGATTGTTTCAGCTATACAAGATCGCGGTTGGAAAATTAGTGAGTTTGCAGATGAATTAGTAACTGGCGTCAATGCTAATGGTGATATAGATCGACTTGCCACAGAAATACAAAATTTAATTATTAAAAATGGCAACCTAAATTCGCCATCGAGTACATTCAGTGCTGCATTAGGCCGTGTTTTGGATTCTGCAACGCGCGTTATTACCAGTCATAATGTTGCGTCAGCGCAGGTGCCAAATACTTTAGCAACTGCTCCAAAAATAATTCAACGTAAATTATCAACTGTCGATTCTTCAGATGCATTAGGTGTAGCGTTTAATTATGCAAAAGCAACAGATGGTTCCAGTACCTTACATTTTTCTGCGGCTAACCAAAATGCAAGGTATATATCTTTACATTCAGATTCAGATAAATTCGCTGCTGTAAGTCTTTCACCCTACAGCAGTGAAAGTTTTGAGGTAGTAGCTGAGGTAGGATTCCAAGAGAATTTTAATGTTCTTATTACCGGTCCTGGTGCACTGGGTGTGCTTAGTGATGCCAACGTAACAAACGTGCTTGAAGCATCAGTAACCAGCGGTGTTAATCAGCATTTTTTACCTTCAGTTAATGCATTGCTGGGCTTGAAAGATCCTTCCGGTTTTAATACATCCGATTGTCTTTCTGCTGATTCAATCGAAACTTTAGGCTCACCGAGTAATACGCAAAATAGTATTCGCGAAGCCCTGTTGCAGGATAAGTATTTCAGGTTATTAACTGGTGTTTCCTTTTACGCCAGAAGTCAATTCATTAGTAGTACTAACACCACAAATCAAACCCCCGTAGTAGAGCTTTTTGCCTGTGAAAAATTTGGCCTTGGAGTTTTAATAGCTAACAAAAAGGCCATTGCCATTGAAAATACAACTGGCATTTTAACGGCACTTAATGGCGTATTTAACCCTGCTAATCTACCAATAAGTTTGAATTTATTTGCGTTACCTAATGTGAGTTTATTATCCGAAGCTATTCGTAACAGTTACGCGGAAAGAACATGGGTTTTGTCGACTGTTTTACAATTTGAAATAAACGCTAACACCACGCAAGTTTTAGCAGGAAACCCTGTTCAGTTTACATCATCATGCAAAGACCCAAGCAATAACGCTGTGATTTCTTGCGATGTTACCTGGGATTTTGGTGATGGAAATACTGCCACAGGTAACACTGTAGCCAACAGCTATTTAGCTACCGGACATTACTTAGTAACAGCTACCGCCAAAGATGCTGACGGTGCGCAACAAACACAAACTATTAATATTGATGTGCTGACATTTTCACAAGATAACAATGCATTTGGTCAGTGGGTAGTAACGCAAGGTGGTACTGAGCAGCCGCTAAACTCTGTAAGAGCTAAAACATTTTTCGATGACGCTAATGGCATTTTCCAAATTCGTCTTTTTAGCGCGTTTCAACAAGATAATCCGCAAATAAGTTTGTCGTTAAAGGGATATGATTTTAATGCCAATGCAGGAGGTGATGGTATTTATAGTCTTGATGATACAAGCTCCGGTGAGACATGCCTCGGATTTTATGGAGATGATACGAGCCCAGCGGGCGCTGTGTATTGCACCTCGAGCACTGGAAGAGCGAGCACACTTCCATTCACAGGGTCAGTAACGGTCACTACCGATACATCAACCTTGAGTAAAAAAGCAGTATTCGAATTCGAGGCGTTTAACATAAGCTGCACTACAGATATTGCAACTTGCGACAGCGTGCAAGTATCTGGTGAAGTTCAGTTTGATCCAGGATTTTAATATTTCTTATTAAAGTTTTCAAAAAAGTATACTAGTTTTAAGTGACTCGGCATCCTATTTAGGATTGCCGAGTTTTTTAATATCTATTATTTTCAATAGGTATTTTGCGTAAATATTCTGAAGTTCATCGTATACCCCGCATTTTTACTATGATCCGCGCCACAATTTTCCCTGAAATTATAATGTTTTTTACTGTCACGAAAAATTCACTTGTCTGTAACTTTACCGTCAACGCGTAGTCATCTTTGTGAATTACCTTAGCCTCGCTTAATAGGAAAAGGGTGACGTGATGCCCCGTCAGTATAAAAATACTAAGTTGTACAGTCGCATTTATGTGGCTATTGAATTTTGTACAGCGCTCACTTTTTTCTTATTAAGTTAGCCACACCTGCCGTGAGGTAGGGTCGGAAAGCTACGGGTCTTATACTTTTTATTGACGCAAGTAAGACAGCCGAGTTGCAGCTACCAAAGGGAAATAAATAACGCTTAAGAAAAATTTAGTTATTTACCTAGCCACGGACGTAATCTCAAGGAAAGACATTACTGGCCTAAGTAGCAATCAGCACTGAGCTCGGATAGTTATAGTGCTACCAACTTTACTTCAATACTAATTGTTAAACTTGTGGAGTTCTCTCATGAAATTTAAATCTCTTTTATTAGCTGCTGCTGTTACTGCTGCTTCTTTCTCTGGCGTTGCTAACGCTGCTATCGACGGCCCAACTTCATCTGGTGCTTCAGTTGACTCTGACCTGGTTTTTTACATTTATGATTCAGCAAATGATTTGTCTTATTTGCAAAATTTAGATATTAACTATAAAGACATCATTCTTCCTACTGCTGGAGCTTTTTCTGGTTCATTCAATTTAGATGCAGCAAAACTGAATATTTTCGCATCATCCAACAGCGCTAACCTAGTTTGGGGTATGGCTGCAACTGGTTTGGACTTCAATGATGCTGATGGTAGCACTTTGGGTTTTGTCGGCACTCGTCTTTTCCCAGCTGTTCCTCAAGAGCTTGATGCAATTGGTGAGATGAATCTTAAATTTAACAACTTGGCTGTTGAAGTGAATTTATTTACTGAAATAGGCACTGCAAATGCCCTTACTGCAACTGGTGCAGCCGCTTCTAAACTAAGCAACGCTGTTAAAGCATTTGCTGCTTACGAACAAGCTAAAAATGTAAGTATTGCTCAAGATTTATTGTTCTACCACACAGATGCAGACTATGCAGCTACTCCTCATCAGTTAGCTTCTGCTAATGCTTGGGTATTGAATCTTAGCAATGTAAGTACTGCTACATTGAGCTCTGCTCCAGTATCAGCAGTTCCATTACCAGCTGCTGCTTGGTTAATGTTCTCTGCATTGTTGGGCTTAGGCGGTATCGCTCGTCGTCGTAACGCTAAAGTTTAATTTTTTGCTCACTGCGTTAACTGTAGTGTTGAGATCGGGCCGATTGAAATTTCCATATTGCTTGGAAGTTTAGGTGCACAGCACCATGCCTTGCTAAAACCTCAGGCTAACGCAGTTGCTTAGCTACTCACTTAAAGAATTTTTATTCGGAGATACACAATGAAAAAATTAGCATCCATGATGTTAGCAGCTTCTGCTGCTCTAGCATCTAGCCAACTGTTCGCATTAGCGCCAACAGTTACTCCAGAATTGACTGTAACCTTGTCTGGAGCTACTGCTCAAGACGGTGGTTTATTAGAATTAGTTGAAAGTCTTTGTGCTCCTGGCACTATCGATTATTTCAGTGAAACAGGCTCTCCTAGAATAGCCAACTACAATGGCTATTTTTGCTCCATTCCTAACACTAGCTTGGGCTTACCAGCTGGCGTAACTGCTCTTGGTAACTTGGCTGCACGCGACACTAACGGTAACGGTTCAGTAGATGTATTGGTTCTGAAGCGTTCTGCTGGTGGTTCGGGTGAAGGCCCAAATGGTGTGTGCGGTGCTCTTTCTGTTACTGCTCAAGTAGTAGTTGACGCTACCTGTACTGACACTGGTTCAACTGCTCCTGAAGTAGCTGGTGATAAACACTGGAAGTGCCCAAGCTTGCAACAAAAGCAATCAAACGGTGGTTTAACTGATCTGGAATACAACAAGTTCCCAGCTCCTTACAACTCTGTTTGTGACGGTAAAAACGTTGTTACTCAACCAATTTGGGGTACCATTTTCAACACTCCAGTATCTTTAAACTTCCGTAATGCATTGCAATGTGCTCAAGGTTTAACTGTTGGTTCTGAAACTGAAGCCAATATGCCTAACCTGCCTAAGTCTGTAGTGGCCAGTGCTTTTAACGGTGGTATCGCTAACTGGGATACTGTTCGTGCTACTGACGCTGCAGGTACTTACACAACTTTGAAAGCGGCTGTTGCTTCACGTGTTGCTGCTGGTATGTGCCCAGGTTATAACACTGCTGTTAACCCAATTCCAACTGATACTCGCGTTCGCGCTTGCCGTCGTGTAGGAAGTTCTGGTACTAACAATCAGTTCCGCGTTAAGTTCTTGAACGCTTCTTGTACTGCTGAAGCTCAAGATCAAAGCGTTGATAACACACCACAAAGCACTGCTACCACCAATACTAATGCTAACTGGCAAAATGTTAGCCCACCAATCGCAACTGCGGCTGCTGTAATAGAAACTTCAGGCACTGGCAATATGAACTCATGCCTTGGCGCTTTCTCTGATCCAGCTGCTCCAGCTACTCAACGTTGGGCTATCGGTATTGTAAGCACTGAAAACAACGTGGACCTTGCTCTAAACTTCCGCTTTGTTAAAATCGATGGTTATGCTCCTACTGTTGCCAACGTATTGCAAAACAAATACTTCGACTGGGTAGAATCACAATGGATTTGGTTGAATGCTGCTAGCGGCACTCAAGATCAAAAAGACGCTGTTGACTTCCAAGAGATTCTGCAAAAAGGTACTGGTCAAGCTGCTGCCGTTGGTAACTTAGTAGTTACTAACTACATTCACAGCTTCGGTGCTGCTGGTTACGTTGCGTTGAACACCATTCCGGGTAACGTTCCAAGCTTGCCAATTAACCCAGCTAACCCAGTAGCTACCTCTACTCACGCTGCTGGTGGTGTATTGAGTTCTTGCCGTACCCCTCAAGTTCGTGTTCCAACTTCATTCTAATTGAAGTTGTACGCCGCCAGGTAAACAACTCCTAGCGGTGTAAACAATTAAAGCATTCATAAACGCAATGTTTATGTTCTTTAAAACCAGGCTTCGGCCTGGTTTTTTTATGGTCAACATATAGCAAATAATAAAGATTAAAAACATTTTCATTTTTCTGACATATAAATGAAAGAAACTAATAGTTATCTATAAATTAATAAACCAAGCTCAAATGGTTTTCAATATCGTCATATTTTTGCGTGATTGCTATAAAGGTGTTAAATGAAAAAGTTAATCGTTGTCTTTGTTTTGCTAATAATGATGTCGTCAGCCTGGGCCAATGAACAAGAAAAATTAATAACACTTGTAGAGGCCAGCAATGCTGCCGGGCTTAATGTGGGTGCGCAGCAGCGCTTAATTAGAAAGGATATCGATTTAAAGCATTTAGCCATAGGTATTGCAGAAGCCTATAGTGCTAAACCAGGTGAAGAACGTATGTTAAAAGCACGTGAGGGTGTAGCTATCTTTACAGCATCTAATGCAAAGGGCCAAGCAAAATCTACAACCGCTAACAAAAAAAATGTAAAGCAAGCAAATGTTGATTTAGGGCTCATTTTGGCAGTGGAAAACCAGCAGCAGCTTAAAACTATAGATGTCGATGCTTTTATGGCGGGGTTTAAAACGGGTTACACGCAAGATGTGGCGTCTCCCCAGCTAGCTGCAGCATCAATTGTTGTCGATAAATATTTACAACAATTGCGCATGCTAGGCGCGGAAGAGCGTTTAATGAAAGCACAACAATTTTTAGCGGAAAATGCTACTCGTAAAGGTGTAATAGTGACTGCAAGTGGTTTGCAATATGAAATTTTACAGCAGGGCAGCGGTGTGAAACCCGCATGGAAAGATATGGTAACGGTAAACTATCGTCACACTAAGCCAAACAGTAATTTCATGTACGACTCTGCTGAGAATGGCCATTCAGAAACTATGGTGATGCGCGGCACTATTCCAAAAGGCTGGCATGAGTTATTTTTATTGATGAACAAAGGCTCGCGTTACCGTGTTTATTTGCCACCTTCACTAGGTTGGGGTGAACAGGGCAATGGTGATAATTTGCTACCGAATGAAGTATTGATAACAGAATTCACATTGCTCGATGTTATTCCACCGCCACCGGTGGTTGATTAATCTTGATAATAAAATTTTATTAAATTTAAACTAATATATGTCAGCATTTTCAGCGCTAACTACCAATCGTTTTACTGCTTTGCAAAGTCATGCGGAGTGGCGACACCGTGCTATGCGGGTTCGGCTTGAGTTGGCGAAAGTACCGCTGAGTTACTGGCAGTTTTTAGTTCGTTTATTCTTGGTTGGTTTTTTATGTTTTTGTTTGGCACGCTTATTTTGGTTATTATTTCCAGCACCTGTTATACCGGCGGCCGTTGTCAATTTTCCGTCCGGTAGCCAATCTGTAGCCAAGCCTTCGGGGCAAAAAAGCTCAATTAATATTGACGAATTGAAATCTCTGCAGCTGTTTGGTAAAGCTGGAGCAATAAAAAATGAAGCAACACCCGTAGTGGAAATCCCTTCCGCCGAAACTCAATTGAGCCTCACGCTTTCGGGCGTAGTAGCAAGTAATTACGAAAAAATAGGCCGCGCAATTATCGGTGCAGGCAATAAGCAAGATGTATACGCAGTTGGTGCGGTGCTACCAGTGGGGGAGGGAGTTACACTGGTCAAAGTCATGAGGGATCGAATTGTGATTAATAATAACGGCCAGTCTGAAGTTTTAATGCTCTATCAAAATGATTCCAATGCTAAAACTAAAGCAGTCGCAACTCATGATTCCCCTGCAGTGTCCCGTGAAGATTCGCAAAGAATGCTGGAATGGGAAGCTGACCATGCAGAGCCAGAAGTTGCGACGGCTCCGCAACGCCCAACAGTGAGTTTGCCAGACCAGGCTATAACCGGTTTAGGGCGGAGTATGTCTGATATTGTCACCATGAATACTTTTAACGAGGGAGGGAAGATGGTGGGATTTAAACTCAGTCCTGGTCGTGATACCGATAAATTTAAAGAGCTTGGTTTACAAACAGGTGATGTTGTCATTGCTGTTAATGGCTGGCCAATGTCTAACCCGCAGCAAATTTTGGAGATGTATAATAATTTGGGAAATTCCGCGAGCCTTCAGGTTAAACGTGGCGGAAATGTAATGACAGTTGATGTAGGGCTGCAATAATTTTTCCTTTCTGTTTATTGTATAAAGTGAGCTAATTACAGTCATTAGCAAATCACAAACCACTTTATGTGTAATCATTGAATGTTCATCAAAGTGTTTTCTAACTGTCATAAATTTGAGCAAAAATAGCACAACAGAAACCATCTTATGGAGTTGTCCATGAATGCATCTAGTGCGCTGTTGTCTCACGATTTATTAATCCCTTCCGATACAAAATTGCCACCTCGTACAACTGCCCCCTTAATTAATGCACGCACCATCTGGATATCCGATATTCATCTCGGTTACCGTGATTGCAAGGCAGATTATCTATTAGATTTTCTCAATCACATTCATTGCGATACCCTTTATTTAGTGGGCGACATTGTAGACCTCTGGGCACTCAAACGCCGTTTTTGTTGGCCACAAAAACATTATCAAATTATGATTAAATTTTACGAGTTAGCAGCGCGTGGTATGCGTGTTATTTATGTGCCGGGGAATCATGATGAGCCTATCCGTCGCTTTTGCGGTCAATTATTTGGACCGATTGAAATTGCACTGGAGCACGAATACGTTACTGCTGACGGAAAAAAATTATTAATTATGCATGGCGATGCTATGGATGCTTATATTAACCATAGCTGGATCGCTCGT
>JANPKH010000382.1:0-4233 GCA_031425935.1 Gammaproteobacteria bacterium
CAGAATTCAAAATGATGATGGCAATAAAATTAACATATCGGCCAGCGATATTTCAGACGTCGTAGAGTTACCGACTGGTGAAATTCTTGCGTCTTCGACTACGGGTTTGTTCGTTGTAGACCCTAAGACCCTTAAGTACGAAACCATAGCGGTTGATCAAAAAAATATAAGCCCGCGCGCGAGCCTGCAGGTTAATGCTATTTATTTAGACAGCACTGATGATATATGGCTAGGCACCGAAGTGGGTTTGGGAAAACTCAATTGGAAAACAAAAAAGTCTACACTTTATAACCTAACCCCTCAGCAGCCAGAGTTAGTTCCTGACAATCGGGTCACCGATGTAGTTTCGGATGGCGAAGGAAAGTTGTGGTTAGCCACAGCGCGTGGTGTGGTTCACTACGACCCCAACACTGGTAAAGCAACGCGCTACATTCATGATATTAACAATCGGTTTAGCTTGGGCGCCAATGATGTCTGGAAATTACTTTTGGATTCTCAGGGAGTTTTATGGGTGGCTTCCGATGGTGGCGGCGTGTCCGTTTTTGATAAAGAAAAAAATCGTTTTATTAATCACAAATTTGAATCAGGCCGCCCTGGCTCACTCAATACCAATAAAGCGCGAAGTGTATTCGAAGATAAAAGCGGAGATATATGGGTAGGGAACTATCCTGTTGGCGTTAACTTTTTTGATCGTTCCAGTGCAGCGATTACTACTTACACTCGCGATACGGCTAACCCAAATAGCCTCAGTCATAATTCTGTTTTGTCGGTGCAGGAGGATAAGAACGGAAATTTGTGGGTGGGAACCGATGGTGGCGGTTTAAACTTTTTTAATCGCGACACTGGTGAATTTACCCATTTTAAACATGATCCTAATGATCCTTCTACCATTAATGGCAACGCAGTATTGACTACATATATTGACCCTGCTGGTTTGATTTGGGTTGGTGTGTGGGGTGGTGGCTTCGCCAGTTATAATCCAGCCGATAAAAAATTTACGCGTTATCCTTTTGACCTCCAGCGCAAGGATACTGAAAGAGTAAGCTCGTCAACAAAGCTCAATAGTGCGCCTGTCTGGTCCATTCGCGAAGATAAAAATCGTGATATGTGGATTTGCACTCACACCGGCGGCATCAGTAAATACAATCGTGAAACAAAAATATTTACCCATTATTCATATATTGCAAATGACAATAGTTCTTTAAGCAGTGACTTAGCGTGGACCACGTTCGAAGATTCCAAGGGTAATTTTTGGGTTGGCACTAGCTATGGGCTGAATCTCTTTAATCGTGAAAAGGAACAATTTACCCGTATTAATGCAGAGTTTAACTACCCTACCAATCTAAGTAATGCATCTATCATTTCAATTTTTGAGGATAGTAAAAAACGACTTTGGATAGGTACTGATAGTGGGTTGCATTTATTTGATCGAGATGCAAAAAAGTTTACAGTTTACAATAAAAAAAGTGGATTTATTGACGACAGTATTCGCACTATTGTGGAAGATCACGACGGTATCTTATGGGTAAATACCAACGATGGCTTTGCTTCATTTGATCCCGAAGCAAAAAAAATTAAAAATTATAATCGTCTCGGCGGGCGGCTAGTAGGCGGGTTTGCAACCCATTCAGGAATAGTGAGTAGCAAGGGAGAAATTATTTTTGGCGGCACGAATGGCTTGCGCATTTTCAAACCAAAAGAGTTAACAGAAAATAAAAAGATACCGCCTATTGCCTTGACGAATTTCAAAATATTTTCTGACAAGGTTATTGTGGACGCCGCCGATGGAATTTTAAAAACATCTATTAATCATACCGAAAGTCTGAATCTCAATTATAAGGAGTCCATGTTCGAAATTAGCTTTGCAGCGTTGAATTTTAAGGACTCAGCAAAAAATAAATACTTATATAAATTGGAAGGATTTGATAAGGAATGGCTCGATGCCGGGAATCAACATCTTGCCAAATATACAAACCTACCCGCTGGGAAATATGTGTTTAAAGTGAAAGGCAGCAACAATGATGGCGTGTGGAATGAAGAAGGAAAATCGATCACTGTTATTCAATTGCCTCCGCCATGGAGAGCCTGGTGGGCTTATGCGCTGTATGTTTTGACGGCAGTGAGTTTACTCGGCGGCTTTATTAACAGCCAACGTAGAAGGCGTCGATTTGTTGAAGAACAAAATAGACGATTAGAAATTAAGGTAAGCGAACGTACCTCTGAGGTAAGAGAAAAGCGCAAAGATATTGAAATAATGCTCAGCAACATGCCACAAGGCTTATTCACAGTGCAAGACGAAGGGAAAATCCATCCTGAATATTCGCAGTATCTGGAATCCATTTTTGAAACCTGCGATATCGCAGGGCGTAATGCAAATGAATTATTGTTCGATGGCGCTAATCTAGGTAGCGATGCCTTAGATTCTGCTAAAGCCGCAATGTTTGCCATCATCGGTGAAGACGAGATGAATTTTGCATTCAATAGCCCGCTGTTAATCAATGAATATGAAGTTAAGGTTGGCCTTAAGAAAAAACAATTGACACTGGATTGGAGCCCCATTTGTACAGAAAATATTGTCCGCAAGCTGATGGTGTCGGTACGCGATGTAACACAGCTTCGGCAAATGGAAAGTGTTGCACGTGAACAAAAGCGACAATTGGATATTGTGAGTCAATTGTTGAACCTGTCGTCTGAAAAGTATCTGGATTTCGAAGAATCTACAAGCCGTTACCTTCAGGAAAACCGTAAAGCGATTGAATCATGTGTGAAAAATACTACAGACTTTATTGCCCAGCTATTGAGGAATATGCACACCGTTAAAGGTAATTGCAGAGTTTTTGGTTTTACGTATTTGAGCAATGCGGTGCATGAAGCAGAGTCAAATTATAGCGCATTAAAATTTTCACAGGATGCTATTTGGGAGCCTTCAGCATTATTGACCGATTTGCATTTAGTCGAACAAATCCTGAGAGAATATGCCCATGTCTATCGCGTAGTTTTGGCCAGAGACAGTCGAGCAGATACAGGCAGGCGAGCCGGATTCTGGATGAGTCATGACGTCGTTAACAAAATTAGAAGCTATGTGAAAGATCATAAGATGGAAGAACTTGATACTTATATGGACCGTGTTAATGCCATCACCTTTGAACAGAATCTTGTGGATATTATTGCATCACTTACTTCGATTGCAGTACAGCTGGGTAAGACTACTCCAAGCGTTAAGATTATTGCGCCGACAGTATTTATTAAAGATTCAGTGCAGGAACTAGTGCGAAACGTTTTTTCCCATATTCTACGCAATTGTATTGATCACGGTATAGAGAGTGCCGAGGAACGCATGAATACTGGTAAGAGTGAATGCGGTGAAATTGTAATTGCAGCAAAACTTAATTCGCAAACCTTAACTATTGTTGTGCAAGATGACGGACGTGGTTTAGATATTCCGAGTCTGTTTCAGAAAGGCGTACAGCTAGGTAAATGGAATCAAAATGACAAACCTGATATTTCGGAAATAGCGCAATTGATTTTTTATTCCGGTGTGTCAAGCAAAGAAGTAGTTAGCGATATTTCCGGTCGCGGTGTTGGTATGGATGCAGTAAAACGGTTTGTGGAAGAGCAAGGTGGAGATGTTTCTATAGAATTTCATCAGGAGCTTGCCACCAACCAGGTATTCGTACCTTTTGAAATAATAATCAGTTTGCCCTCTCACTTTTTCTTTGAAGGAGAAGACATGAATATGGATGTAAATTTATGAAATTTCTTTTAGCAAGATCACCATTACCTGATAGCTTTTCTCCTGTAATTACTGTTTTTACTTGCCTGTTATTATTTTGTGCTTTCATTAATACATCTCCGGCAACCGCTAGTATCCCTGCACAAATCAGTTTTCAAAATATTTTGGAAAATAAAGATATCGCTATGGGTGAAGGCCGCGTGGTATTTCAAGACAGCGAAGGATTTTTGTGGTTCGGTGGGTATAACACACTTATCCGTTACGACGGCTATGAGTTTCGGCAAATTTATATTAGTACAGGTAGCGACAAACCCGATGAAAAAGAAACTGTAAAATTTGTTCAGGATATTTTTGAAGATAGCCGTCATACACTATGGATTGCTACCAGAATGGGGGTTCTACAATTCGATCCCCGTAGAGAAATACTTAGCCGAATTACCGGAGATGATAATCAGGAAATAAAAATATCCGCCACCGATGTTCTTGAGTTCGCTGAGCTG
>JANPKH010000383.1:0-17196 GCA_031425935.1 Gammaproteobacteria bacterium
TACCCCCTAAGCACATTGGTGCGCTCGGTAAGGTCTTTTAAGGCATTAAGTAGCGGGTTAATTTCCATAGGGGATAGGTACTGTAAGCAAAATGTTGCGCATTCTACCCTAGCAAGCAGTCTAATTTCTATTTTGAAGGCTATTTAAGGGATGAAAAATGCATTAATGGCAAAACTTTTCTTTTCTGCACATCTTTTTCAAATGATGCAGGGCTTTCGCAATTACTTTCAAAGATATAAAAATAGTGATTGACGCAACAAAACTCATTGATATAATGCGCCCCACTTTGCCAGTGTGGTGAAATTGGTAGACACACGGGATTCAAAATCCCGCGCCCTTAAAAGCGTGTCGGTTCGAGTCCGACCACTGGTACCAAATGCAAAGCGTATACCTTTCTGTTGTATTCTCTTGAACTCGCGTAACTGCGAGTTTTTTTATGCCTGTTGTTTTTTTGTTCGCAGCATGGAACGCCATTTCCAACCAAAAAGACATCTGCCGATTATCTAAGCCTTAAAGTTTATATGCCGGCATCTCCATAGTTATGCCATCTCTCAGATTCTACCGACAAAAGTGACACGACCCATTTTTGTTGCAAAGTACGAAGTCGGGATGAGACTTTCCTGCTTTAGTCATAATGTCTCATTGCAGCAATGACATTTTACTAATTGAAATTATTGCATTGCATTTTTTGAGTACTCCGTGCAACACATTAAGTCACAGCATTAAGTATTGGCATGTCTGTGTCTTTTTATCTCTATCTATAAAAAAGCTAATAAGAGGATTTTGTATGACTATCAACTATCGAAGCAAGCGTGGATCTAAAACCAAGTTTGCGTTACTTGCCGGTGCTATGTTGCTTACCGGCACCCAGGCTATGGCAGATGTGTTAAACCCGGTTATCGGAAACCTGCTGTACGAAGAAAACTTTAATACTCTCGACCCTGCTGTGTGGAATACCATTGAAGGTGATGGTTGCGCTATTGGTTTGTGTGGTTGGGGTAACGCGGAGCTGGAATATTATCGCGCCGCTAACCTTAGTATTGAAAACCCTTCTTTTGAGCCAGCGACGAAAGCCTTGGCTATTCAAGCAAAGCGTGAAGCTTTTGGTGGTAAAGGGTTTACCTCGGGCAAAATTGATTCCGCTAACAAACTGCAAGTCAAATATGGCTTGGTAGAGTTTCGCATGAGTACCCCGCAAGTGGGTGTTGGTTTATGGCCAGCAGGTTGGATGCTTGGCACCAGTTTGGCAGGCTGGCCTTCTAAAGGTGAGCTAGACATTATGGAGATGGGCCATAAAGCCGCAACTATCGCTGGCGCTGGCTACGGTGGGACTAGCGTGAATAACTTTGTTGGCTCCAATGCAATTTATTACTCTACGGCTGCCTGTGTAGTGGGCAACGAAAGCTGCGCCGCTTCCACTGCTTGGCAGACTCAGAGTACTTACGCGGCACAAAATCCGCTGATTAATCGTTTTGTTATCTATCGTATGTATTGGACGGATACACAAATTCGCTTCACTGTCGTTGATAACGGTGTTGAACACGATATGTACAGAGCCCCTATCCCAATTACGGCAGAAGCTTCTGAATTTAATGCGCCTTTCTACTTCCTGTTTAACCTGGCTGTAGGCGGTCACTTCACTGATGCAGCAAATGATGCTCAGGTGACTGCACCTTTACCCGGCAAAATGTATATCGATTATCTACGCGTCTATCAATTAGATGGCAAGGGTGAAGTGAAGCTGGGTAATCAAGTTAAACCAGAAGCCGGCACTTTTGGCGTGTTTACGGATAACACGTTTACCAACAACAAAGAGACACTCGGCACTACCGCCGATTTCTGGATTTGGAACACCGCTTCTATGGTTCCTGGTACTACACCGGCTTACGAAGGCACCAATGTACTTGCTTTAAAATACACCGCACCTAACCAATGGTTCGGGGGCGGTATTGCACCGCGTCAAGCACGGGATATGAGTAAGTTTGCCAATGGTACGGTGAAATTTAGAATAAAAATTCCTGCTAATGTTGCCTTCAAAATTAGCGTGTCTGATACCTATACCAACAGTAATGCTGTGACTTTCCCTGCGAATACTACAGCTTATGGTTTAGTGCGCAATGGCGATTGGGCCCAAGCGACTATTCCCGTTGCAGATTTGCGTGGTCCAGTAGTGGCTTTGCAGTCTATGTCGGCGATGTTTAACTTTGTGAGTGTTGATGGCCAATTACCGCAAGCAGCCTTTGATATGGCTATAGATGATGTGATTTGGGATTGCGGTACAAGCGCAGCATGTCAGGTCGCAGCCAGTTCATCTGCAGCACCAAGCTCAATACCAGCTTCTTCAAAAGCTAGTTCATCAAAAGCGAGTTCTGCATCGGTTGCACCATCATCTGTGCCAGCTTCTTCAAAACGTAGTAGCTCAACAGGCCCAAGCAGCGTTCCTTCAATAGGTACTTTGCTTTCAACTGGTCGCCCGGTAACCGCTAGCACCTTGCTTCAACCAGCCGCTAATGCGGTGGATGGTAATGGCGGAACTCGTTGGGAATCAGCTCATGGTGTAAGCCCAAGCTGGATAGCTGTTGATCTCGGGGTAGGCAAAGCGCTCACTCAGGTTGTGATTGATTGGGAAGCCGCCAATGCTGCTAACTACGAAGTGCAAGGCTCAAACGATAACGCCAGCTGGAGTTCACTGAAGTCAGTTACCGGTGGTACTTTTGGTAATCGTACAGACACCAATTCTGTTTCTGGTACTTATCGCTATGTTCGCATTTACTGCACCTTGCGCAGTACTGGCAATAGCTGGGGTTACTCAATTTTTGAATTGAAGGTATATGGCAATACACCTGCATCCAGCTCAGCAAAATCGAGTACGGCGAGTAGTGTGACTGCGAGTCAATTAAATATTATTGCAGCAACTGCAAGCACAAATTTACAGCCAGCAAGCAATGCGATGGATAAAAACTCCGGTACCCGCTGGGAGTCCGCGTTAGCTACGGACCCTAGTTGGCTGACTTTGGATTTGGGTGTTGCCCGTAATTTGACCAGTATCGCTATCGATTGGGAAGCTGCGAATGCTGCTAATTATTTGATTCAAGGTTCAAATGACAATATTAATTGGGCAACCTTATCAACAAAAGTTGGCGGTACTTTTGGTAATCGTACAGATACAGCGACTTTGTCAGGCAGTTATCGCTATGTTCGTATATATGGAACAGCGCGCAGTGCTGGCAATCAATGGGGTTATTCAATTTGGGAGGTTCGCGTCGTTGGCCACTAAAGAGAAGTAGGTCACCTTCATAAATATATAGAAAGGTTTTATTTAAGTAATTCCCTTTGCTCTGTGTTAATTATTCATTAGCACAGAGCTTTTTTTATTCCATATTCAATTCTATGTTTTGTGTAAGTGAAGCGCAGCGATTTTTTTAAATTACATAATGTAAATTTTTGTTAAATTTCTACGCGATTTTTTTTGCATTTTTAGGGAGAAACTTACTATGCCACTACACTTTATCTCACAAATGCACTGGAGCAATAAAGCGTATGAATAACATTTTTTTGTTATTTGGCGCTATCTACATGTAAACCGCATTCTTTTTTAGTGGCATCTTCCCACCACCACCGACCTTCGCGTTCATGTTGGTTGGGGCCGATAGGGCGCGTACAAGGTTCACAGCCGATGGAGATATATCCTTTGTCATGTAGCTCATTGTAGGGGATTTCGCACATGCGAATGTAGTCCCACACTTCTTTTGACGTCCAGTTAGCTAAGGGGTTAAATTTAGTTAATGTGCTATTTGCGCGCGCGAATAATGTGTCGTTTTGAATGACGGGAATTTCGGCACGGGTAGGGCTTTGATCTTTTCGTTGTCCAGTAATCCAGGCATCAACTTGTGATAATTTTTTACGCAGTGGTTCAATTTTGCGAATACCACAGCACTCTTTATGATCATCTTCATAAAAACTAAATAAACCTTTTTCGGTTACTAGTTTGCTAACGGCTTCGCCGTCTGGTGAAATGACCTCAATAGAAATACCGTAATGTTTGCGAACTTTTTCAATGTAGCGATAGGTTTCAGGGTGGAGTCTGCCGGTGTCCAAACAAAATACATTAATGTCGGGACGGTAGTTTCGCGCCATTTCAATCAACACAACATCTTCTGCTCCGCTAAACGAAATGGAAATATTTTCGAATTGAGCAAGCGCATGCTTAATAATTTTTTGTGGGGATTGCTGCTGAAGTTGTAGCTCCAAGTCAACTACACTAATTAAGGAATCGGTCATGTTAATAATACTTCTATCGAATTAATAATGAACGCAGAATAGCAGAACCTTTGTTCAAGTTCACCAGACGCATAAAACGATCATCCATCACTTTATGGCGCAAATTATTAAACATAAAATAATTACAATTTGAGGGCAATACAATTTGTCGTTATTAACCATCTTTGCTATATTCACCACCAATTTAAAGGATGTGCTGCGGTTAGGTTAACTTTTACACCGATCGCGCACTTTGTGTTCTTTTCTCGTCATTAGGGTGATCCTCTTGCCATTACCCCCGGAAAATTTAACGAACTTTTGGTCAATTGCAGCCTATCTCGGCGGTGTGATTTTCCTATTAGCGTTTATGTTAGGCATACCTTGGTTGCTCGGCGGAAGAGCTTGGGGAAGAGCTAAGAATGATCCGTTCGAATCTGGTGTTGTATCGCAAGGTGGTGCCCGTTTAAGACTTTCGGCCAAATTTTATTTAGTAGCCATGTTCTTTGTGATTTTCGATGTTGAAGCTTTGTATCTTTATGCTTGGGCTATTTCAGTACGTGAAAGTGGTTGGGTAGGTTTTGCTGAAGCGCTGCTGTTTATTCTTATTTTGTTGGCAGGTTTGGTTTATCTTGTGCGCATTGGTGCTTTAGATTGGGCACCAGAACAACGTCGTCGCCGTGCTGCTCAACAAAAGGCAATTCGGAACGGTAGCAGTACAGCGCAAGCGCAACAGAATAAATGAGGTTTTGTGAATGAAATATACTCTTACTCGCGCCAATCCTGATAGCCCCGGTGGCGTCTATCCTATGCAGCAATCAGAAACGGTTGCTGATCCTATGGAAGATGAAGTTCATAAAACCGTGTTCATGGGTCGCCTTGAGGATTTGCTGCATAGCGTAGTGAATTGGGGCCGTTCAAATTCACTTTGGCCTTACAACTTCGGTTTATCTTGTTGCTATGTAGAAATGGCAACGGCATTTACATCGCCACACGATCTAGCACGGTTTGGTGCTGAAGTTATTCGTGCATCGCCACGTCAGGCTGATGTCATAGTGATAGCAGGTACCTGTTTTATTAAAATGGCACCGGTTATACAACGGTTGTACGAACAAATGTTAGAACCTAAATGGGTTATTTCAATGGGGGCCTGTGCTAACTCGGGCGGTATGTATGATATTTATTCCGTCGTTCAAGGCGTAGATAAATTCTTACCTGTTGATGTGTATATTCCCGGTTGTCCACCGCGTCCGGAAGCCTTTTTACAAGCATTAACGTTATTGCAAGATTCAATTGGTAAAGAGCGTCGCCCTTTATCATGGACGGTTGGCGAGCAGGGTGTGTATCGTGCCCAAATGCAACCTGAGCGTGATCGTAAACTTGCCGAACGTATTGCCGTAACCGAGCTGCGTTCACCTGATGATGTTTGATTTACCAAAAAAATAAGTAACTCTTTCAGAACCATAATTAGCCAAAGCGACTAAATAATGACCGAAAACGTCAATCCAAGCCCACTCTCACATGTGGCGGGCGCTGAACATGAAGTTGTGCGTGAACTGCATCTGCAGTTCGGCGCTGATGCTTTGGTTTTTCAGGCTACTCTTGATAATGTACCTACGCTTTGGGTGCAACGCGAAAAGCTAATTGATATTTTGGCTTTCTTGCGTAAATTACCTCGCCCTTACGTAATGCTCTACGACCTTTCTGCTATTGATGAGCGCCTGCGTCAGAATCGCCTGGGTACGCCCAGTCTTGATTTCACAGTTTTTTATCATCTTATTTCTATTGAGCGTAACAGTGATATTCGTATCAAAGTTTCCTTGAAAGAGGGCGACCTTGACCTCCCGACCGCTATTGGAATTTGGCCTAATGCTAATTGGTACGAGCGCGAAGTGTGGGATTTGTTTGGTGTGGTATTTCAAGGTCACCCGAATTTAAGTCGTATTTTGCTACCACGCACCTGGGAAGGCCATCCACTGCGTAAAGACTATCCAGCACGCGCTACTGAATTTGATCCCTTCAAATTGAGTGCAGCAAAGCAAGATATAGAGCAAGAAGCGCTGTTGTTTCAACCTGAAGAATGGGGGATGAAGCGTGGTACCGAAACCGAAGATTTTATGTTCCTCAATCTCGGTCCCAATCATCCGTCGGCGCACGGTGCTTTTCGCATAGTGCTGCAATTGGATGGCGAAGAAATTCTTGATTGTGTGCCCGATATTGGTTATCACCATCGCGGCGCTGAAAAAATGGCCGAACGCCAATCCTGGCATAGTTACATTCCTTACACTGATCGCATCGATTATCTCGGTGGTGTCATGAACAACATGCCCTATGTATTGGCCGTGGAGAAGTTGGCCGGTATTACAGTGCCAGATCGCGTCAAAACTATTCGTATTATGCTGAGTGAGTTTTTCCGTATTACTTCGCACTTGCTCTACCTTGGTACTTATATTCAAGACGTTGGTGGTATGTCGCCGGTGTTTTATATGTTTACCGATCGGATGAAAGCTTATGATGTCATCGAAGCTATCACCGGTTTCCGTATGCATCCCGCCTGGTTCCGTATCGGTGGCCTCGCGTCTGACCTGCCCAAAGGGTGGGAGCGTTTGGTTCGCGAGTTTGTTGAATGGATGCCTGCGCGTTTAAAAGAATATGAAAAAGCTGCACTGCAAAACTCCATTTTAAAAGCGCGTTCTATTGGTGTTGCGCAATACAACAGCACTGAAGCTTTAGCTTGGGGAGTTACAGGTCCTGGTCTGCGCGCAACAGGTATTGATTTTGACTTGCGTAAAGCGCGCCCGTACTCTGGTTACGAAAACTTTGAGTTTGAGGTTCCGGTTGGAAATAATGGCGATGCTTATGATCGCTCCATGCTTCGCCTGGAAGAAATGCGTCAAAGCGTGAAGATTATTACCCAGTGTTTAAATAACATGCCGGCTGGCCCTTACAAAGCAGATCATCCGCTGACTTGTCCGCCGCCAAAAGAACGTACTTTGCAAGATATTGAAACCTTGATTACACACTTCCTGTCGGTTTCTTGGGGGCCGATCATGCCTGCCAACGAAAGTTGCCAGCTGATTGAGGCTACCAAAGGCATTAACAGTTACTACCTTACATCGGATGGCAGCACTATGAGTTATAGAACCCGGATTCGTACTCCGAGTTTCCCTCATTTGCAGCAAATCCCGTCGGTGATCCGCGGCTCTATGGTTCCGGATCTTATCGCCTACCTAGGCTCAATTGACTTTGTGATGGCCGATGTTGACCGCTAATTCTCCCCAGACTATTGCCACCGACCGTGGTGCACCTTTTGTGCTCAGCGCTGGTGAGCGCGAGCAAATTGAGCATGCAATGCATCACTATGCTGACTCGCGTGCAGCGACTATTGATGCATTAAAAATTGTGCAAGCAAATCACCGCTGGGTGCCGGATGGTGCTGTAGCGGCCATCGCAGATGTACTTGGCGTTAGCGCTGCCGATGTTGAAGGTGTTGCAACTTTCTATAACAGAATTTATCGCAAACCTGTTGGCCGTCATGTAATTGCTGTGTGCGATAGCACCAGTTGTTTTTTAATGGGTTTCGATCAGCTGTATGGCGCCTTGCAGAAAAAGCTGGGCATCAGTCCTGGCCAAACTACTGCAGATGATCGCTTCACTTTGCTCCCGATTGTGTGTCTCGGTGCCTGTGATAAAGCACCCGTGCTAATGGTTAACGATGCTACTCATTTTAATGTGACGGCAGAAAATATTGATGCGGTATTGGAGAACTATCTATGACCTCCAATGTAAATGTCGGTTTGACCAATGTGGGCCCGGAAACGCACCCGCTTACCTGGCGTTACACTAAGGCCGGTAAAGCTGTTGTCGATATCAAAGAATACGAAGCCTTGGAAGGTTATGCTGCTTTTAAAAAAGCAGTCACTATGCAGCCTACGGATATCCAAGCGGAAGTTAAAGCCGCAAATTTACGTGGCCGTGGCGGCGCGGGATTTCCCACTGGCGTTAAGTGGTCGCTGATTCCCATGGGCGTCGATGCCGGACAAAAATACCTCGTTTGTAACGCTGATGAAATGGAACCGGGTACCTTTAAAGACCGTATGTTAATGGAAGAACTTCCCCATCAAATGGTTGAGTCGATGGTGTTGGCGGCTTTTGCTATTGGCGCCTCTAAAGGTTATATCTTCTTGCGTGGCGAATATGTTTTAGCTGGTGAGCGGTTAAACGCTGCTATCGAACAAGCCAAAGCAGCCGGCTACTTAGGTGAAAATATTTTAGGTTCGGGCTTCAATTTTGAGCTTCACGTTCACTTGGGTGCTGGCCGTTATATTTGCGGTGAAGAAACTGCGTTAATCAATTGTTTGGAAGGGCGTCGCGCTAATCCGCGCACCAAGCCACCCTTTCCGCAACAAGCCGGAGCCTGGGGCAGGCCAACCATTGTTAACAACGTTGAAACCCTGATGAATGTTCCCGCGATTCTGTTGCGTGGCGCCGACTGGTTTAAAGGTTTATCTCAAGGTAAAAGCACCGACTCAGGTACCAAAATGTACGGTATCTCGGGCAAAGCAAAAATTACTGGATTGTGGGAATTACCCATTGGCACTAGTTGCCGCGAATTACTTTACACCTACGGTGGTGGAATGGCAGATGGCTTAGGCTTGATGTGCTGGTTGCCTGGTGGTGCATCTACTGATTTCTTAATGGACGAACATCTCGACCTGCCAATGGATTTTGACACTATTTCAAAAGCGGGTAGCCGTATGGGTACAGCTCTGATCACCGTTATTGACGATAAGCAAAATATTCTTTCGGTAGTGCGTAACCTTGAACAATTTTTCGCGCGTGAATCCTGTGGTTGGTGTACGCCTTGTCGCGACGGTTTGCCCTGGACAGTGAAATTGATGGAGTCCATTGAGGCGGGCGAAGGGCAGGAGGGTGATATTGAAACTCTGCACCAACTGACGCGTTTCCTTGGTCCTGGCAAAACTTTTTGTGCTCATGCTCCTGGTGCCATGGAGCCACTGCAAAGTGCGCTTAAGTTCTTTCCAGAGGAATTTAAAAAAGGCATTTCTAAGAAAAGCATTAAAGCTTAATTTTCCACGGGCTGATTTTTTTAATCACCTTAAATTTTAAAATGACCGCTAGACGGCATAGATGAAGACGCAGAATGGCGACTATTCACGTAGACGGTAAAACATACGAAGTCGATGGTTCAAATAACCTCCTTGAGGCATGTTTGACGCTTGGGCTTGATATACCTTATTTTTGCTGGCATCCGGCTCTAGGGTCTGTGGGTGCTTGTCGCCAATGCGCGGTTAAGCAATTTAACGACGAAAACGACACTCGTGGTCGTTTAGTAATGTCGTGTATGACGCCCGCTAATGATAAAACTTACATCGCTATTCAAGATGACGAAGCCAAGTCGTTCCGTAAGAGCGTTGTCGAATGGTTGATGACAAATCACCCACACGATTGCCCGGTTTGTGCTGAAGGTGGCCACTGCCATTTGCAAGATATGACAGTGATGACCGGCCACAATACCCGTCGTTACCGGTTTACCAAACGCACGCATATCAACCAGGATCTCGGGCCATTCGTAAATCACGAAATGAACCGTTGTATTGCCTGTTATCGCTGCGTGCGTTATTACGACGATTATGCTGGCGGTAAAGATTTTGGCGTTTTTGGTTCGCGCGATAATGTTTATTTCGGTCGCCCTGAAGATGGCGATCTTGAGAGTGAATTTTCTGGCAATTTGACGGAAGTATGCCCAACAGGTGTGTTCACGGATAAAACCCACGCGGATCATTACACCCGCAAATGGGACATGCAGTTTGCTCCCAGCGTTTGCCAAAATTGCTCTGTCGGTTGTAACACTAGCCCGGGCGAACGTTACGGCGAAATTCGTCGTGTGGAGAACCGCTACAACGCTTCGGTAAACCACTATTTCTTGTGTGATCGTGGCCGTTTTGGTTACGGTTTTGTGAACCGGAAAGATCGCCCGGTTGCACCTCGCCTGGCGTCAAGTGCGCAAACTTTTACCATCGACAGTGCCCTTGATAAAGCTGCAGAATTGTTGCGCGGAGCAAAACGTGTTGTGGGTATTGGCTCACCTCGCGCTTCTCTGGAAACTAACTTTGCCTTGGCTAATCTGGTCGGTAAGGGTAATTTTTCTTACGGTGTTGCTGCTGATGAACAAGCATTAAATTCCCTGGTTCATCAAGTTCTTTCGCAAGGCAGTGTCGCTACACCAAGCCTGCGCGATATTGAAAAATCAGATGCTGTTCTAGTGCTGGGTGAAGACATTACTCAAACAGCGCCGCGTATTGCTTTAGCGGTGCGTCAGGCTGCGAAAACGATTGCGTTAGCCATGGCAGCACAGAAGAAAATTCCTGAATGGAATGCCGAGCCAATAAAAAATATTGTGCAATCGCAAAAAAGCCCCGTGTTTATTGCGAGTGTAGACGCTACTCGTTTAGATGATGTTGCAGCTTCAACGTTACGCGCTTCAGCCGCGGATATTGCTCGCTTAGGTTTTGCCGTAGCTAATATTATCGATTCAAATTCTCCTGCGGTTGATGGTTTAAATAGTGCTGATGCCGAGCGCGCGCAAGTTATTGCCAATGGCTTGTTAGCGGCAGAAAAACCTTTGGTTATTTCTGGAACTGGTTTGAAGTCGCAAGCTGTTATTCAAGCTGCGGCCAATATCTCTTACGCACTTAAAATGCGCGGAAAAAATGCAGGTATTGCGCTGACGCTTTTAGAATCTAACAGCTTGGGTACTGCGCTAATGGATACCCAAGGTGGTGAGTCTGTAGAAGCAATTTTAACTGCAGTGCGTGATGGCCAAGCTGATGTTCTGGTCATAGTTGAAAATGATCTTTATCAGCGTGCTTCTGCCAAGTTAGTTGATGCGGCTTTAAAAGCAGCAAAAGTGGTGTTGGTTCTTGATCATCAAGCGACTGCCACTAGTGAACATGCAAGTTTGTTGTTACCAGCGTCAAGTTTCGCGGAAGGCGATGGTACTTTGGTCAATATGGAAGGTCGTGCACAACGCTTCTTCCAAGTCTTTGATGCAGCTTATTACAACCCGGCTAATTTGATTCGCGAAGGATGGCGCTGGCTGCATGCAATTAAAGCGACCTTAGATAATAAAGGTATTGATTGGTCACGGTTAGATGATGTTACCGCGCAATTGGCAAGCTCTAACGCTATTTTAGCTGCTATTACTGGTGCTGCACCAGGCGCGAAAATGCGTATTCATGGTTTAAAAATAGCCCGCGAATCTAACCGCTATTCTGGCCGTACCTCAATGCGAGCTAATTTGTCAGTGCATGAGCCGCGTGCGTCACAAGATCAGGATTCAGCATTATCGTTTTCGATGGAAGGTGCTTCTGGCCCTACTAACGATTCACAGTTAATTCCTTTCGCTTGGGCTCCGGGCTGGAACTCACCGCAAGCCTGGAATAAATTCCAGGTTGAAGTGGGTGGACAAGTGCGCGCTGGCGATATGGGTGTGCGTTTGATTGAAGCGTCCGCATCTGCGCAATATTTCACACAGATTCCTGCATCAGTTTCAGTTCTTCAAGCTGCTCCGCTTTACCATCTTTATGGTAGCGATGAACAATCTGCGCGTTCGGAAGTTGTGGCTACACGGGTACCTTCAGCGTATGTAGCTGTGTCGACGAGCGACGCGCAACAGCTTGGCCTGGTAGATGGCCAAAATGCCGAAATAAACCTAGGCGATACATCTTTTGTAGCACCGGTAAAGATTTCTACCGAGCTTGCAGTAGGCGTTATTGGTATACCGGTTCTGGCGACCTTACCCAATGTGGTGTCTGGATTAACAGTTAGCCTAAGAGGGGGTGTGTAATGCTTATCTCTATAGGTAAGGCGTTGGCAATACTGTTTATTCTTGTAGGCTTTTCAGCATTTCTGACTTTTGTTGAGCGCCGGTTGCTAGCCTTATGGCAAGATCGTTATGGCCCTAACCGTGCTGGCCCCTTTGGTATTCTGCAGCTAGTGGCTGACATGATTAAAATGTTTTTCAAAGAAGATTGGACCCCCCCCTTCGTTGACAAACTTACTTTCTGGCTTGCCCCTGCAATTGCTATGAGCGGCTTGCTGCTCGCCTTTGCTGTGATCCCGATTGTTCCAGGTTGGGTAGTAGCTGATTTAGATATCGGATTATTGTTTTTTATAGGTATGGCTGGCCTATCTGTTTACGCGGTAATGTTTGCTGGCTGGTCATCCAATAGTAAATATGCATTGCTCGGAGGTGTCCGTTCAACGGCGCAAACTGTGAGTTACGAAGTATTTATGGGTTTAGCGTTGATGGGAATTGTGGCTTGTGCCGGCTCCTTCAACCTGAGCGATATCATTGCTTGGCAAAAAGAAAATTGTTGGTTCATATTTCCGCAATTCCTGGGTTTTTTCACTTTTGCAATCGCGGGTGTTGCCGTAGCGCATCGGTCTCCGTTTGATTTGCCAGAAGCTGAACAAGAGCTGGCGGCAGGTTTCCACACCGAATATTCAGGCCTTAAATGGGGTATGTTTTTTGTCGGTGAGTATGTTGGCGTTGTGCTTATTTCTGCACTGATTACCGTGCTTTTCTTCGGCGGTTGGTTGCCTCCGTTCGAGTGGTCGATGTTTGATTACATCCCGCCATTTTTCTGGTTTGCTAGTAAAACTGCATTCTTCATCATGTTGTTTATTTTAATTCGTGCCGCTTTACCACGTCCGCGCTATGACCAGATCATGGATTTTGGTTGGAGAATTTGTTTACCGCTGACGCTTGTAAACCTGATAGCAACGGCGGCAATCATATTGCTTCGCCAGCCCGCTGTGTAAGGTTGAGGACTCTAAAGAATGATTAAATTTTTAAGTGATGTATTTAGCCAACTGCGCAGCTTATGGATAGTGTTTACCCATACCTGGCACAAGCCCGATACGATTCAATATCCGGAACAAATGCCTTATATACCGCCGCGCTACCGTGGCCGGATTGTGTTAACCCGCGATCCCGATGGTGAAGAGCGTTGTGTGGCTTGCAACCTCTGCGCAGTAGCGTGCCCGGTAGGTTGTATCTCTTTGCAAAAAGCAGAGACAGAAGACGGGCGCTGGTATCCAGAGTTTTTTCGTATCAATTTTTCGCGCTGTATTTTCTGTGGTATGTGTGAAGAAGCTTGTCCAACTACGGCTATTCAGTTGACTCCAGATTTCGAAATGGCCGAGTTTAAACGTCAGGATTTAGTTTACGAAAAAGAACATTTGTTAATTTCCGGTACTGGAAAATACCATGAATATAATTTTTATCGCGTTGCTGGTTTAGCCATTGCAGGCAAGCCAAAAGGTGCTGCGCAAAACGAAGCAGCGCCGGTCAATGTGAAAGGCCTTTTACCCTGATTTCTTTTAATGCTCATTTTATTAGCGCTCATTTTATTAAGCACAGGAATACGACGTGGGAACTGCACTAGCTTTTTACTTCGCCGCCGCGATTGCTCTGATTGCTTCGGTAAGGGTTATTACTAACACTAACCCCGTACACGCACTTTTGTATTTGGTGGTTTCGCTACTCGCTGTAGCGATGATTTTCTTTGCTATAGGTGCTCCATTTGCAGCTGCGCTTGAAATTATTGTTTACGCCGGTGCAATTATGGTGTTGTTCGTATTTGTGGTGATGATTCTCAATTTAGGGTCCGTCATTGACGAACAAGAAAGAAAATGGATGTCACCCCGAGCCTGGATTGGCCCATCATTTTTATCACTAGCGTTGTTAATTGAATTGATCGTGACGATTGAACCAAATCTCCAAACCTTAATTAGCCCAACTACCACGGTAGGGCCCAAAGCAGTCGGAATCGCACTTTTTGGGCCTTATGTCTTAGCGGTAGAGTTAGCGTCGATGCTGTTGCTTGCGGCTATGGTTGCAGCTTGGCATTTAGGTCGCGATGCAGATAAGGAGGACAAAGATGTTGAATAATTTTGCGTTGAATGGTGTGCCCATGGAGCATGGTTTAGTGCTTGCGGGAATGCTGTTCGTGGTGGGTTTGGCCGGTGTTTTAGTGCGCCGTAATCTGCTCTTTGTGCTTATGAGCATTGAAATTATGATGAATGCGACTGCTCTGGCGTTTGTCGTGGCTGGCAGCCGTTGGGTACAACCAGATGGCCAAATTATGTTTATTTTGATTTTGACATTGGCGGCGGCCGAAGCTGCGATTGGCTTGGCAATTGTTATTCAACTTTACCGTCGCTACCAGTCTCTGGATATTGATGCAGCAAGTGAGATGCGCGGATGAACCAACTCTACCTTACAATTTTATTTCCCCTCATTGGTTTCTTATTGCTGGTGACTGGTCGTAAACGTTTATCAGAAAATGTCGCGGCAGTGATTGGTGTTGGTTCTATCGGTTTAGCAGCTACCTTTGCGGCTTTAGCTGGTCTTGATTTTCTGCAGCATAAACCTGAATCTGGAGCATTTATCCAGCCCTTATGGGTTTGGTTAAACGTAGATGGCTTCGCACCTGCATTTAACCTGCATCTTGATGGCTTATCACTCACCATGCTGGGTGTTATCACAGGCGTTGGCTTTTTGATTCATGTTTTTGCTTCATGGTACATGCGTGGCGATGAAGATTACGCCCGTTTTTTCTCGTACATGAACCTGTTTCTCGCCAGTATGATTTTATTGGTTTTAGGCGATAGTTTGGTGTCCCTCTATTTTGGTTGGGAAGGCGTAGGTCTTTGCTCCTATTTGTTGATTGGTTACTATTACCGCGATGCAGCTAACGGCGCGGCGGCGCGGAAAGCTTTTGTCGTCACTCGTGTTGGCGATGCGTTTATGGCAATAGGCCTATTCATCCTCTACAAACATTTGGGGACATTAAATATTCAAGAAGTGCTCGTCAAAGCTCCCACTGAGTTTGTTGTAGGCTCTGCCATTATTACTTTTGCTACTTTAATGTTGTTGGGTGGCGCTGTCGGTAAATCTGCGCAGTTACCTTTGCAAACTTGGTTAGCTGATGCGATGGCGGGCCCGACCCCTGTTTCAGCATTAATTCACGCCGCTACCATGGTGACCGCAGGTGTTTATCTCATTGCACGTACTCATCCCTTATTTGAATTAGCGCCAGATATTTTGTATTTAGTCGGTGTGATTGGCGCGATTACATTGGTGATGGCTGGTTTTGCCGCGTTGGTACAAACGGATATTAAACGCATTTTGGCTTACTCAACTATGAGTCAAATTGGTTACATGTTTTTGGCGTTAGGCGTTAAGGCCTATGCTCCAGCTATTTTCCATTTGATGACGCATGCCTTCTTTAAAGCGTTATTGTTCTTGTCTTCCGGCGCAGTGATTCTTGCCTGCCACCATGAACAAAATATTTTTAAAATGGGCGGTTTGCGTAAGAAAATTCCATTTGTTTATGCGTGTTTTATTGTCGGTGGTGCTGCCTTATCAGCGGTTCCTTTCCTAACTGCGGGTTTCTTTTCGAAAGATGAAATTTTGTGGCAAGCATTTACAACTCAGCATCCTGAACTCTTTTACGCAGGTTTGTTTGGCGCATTAATGACCTCTATTTATACCTTCCGTTTAATTTTTATCGTTTTCCACGGTGAAGAAAAAACTCATGCCCATGCTCTTCACGGCGTAACTTACTGGTTGCCTCTCGCTATTTTGTTGCTCCTTTCTACTTTTGTTGGTGCGTTAATACACCCTCCGTTGGCAGGTGTGTTGCCCATTAGTCCAGCGGGAGACGAAGCGCTTAAGCATAAAGTTGAATGGGTATCTGGTGGCATTGCGATATTTGGTATTTTGTTAGCTGGCTTCTTGTTTTTGGGCGAATCGAAATTAGTTAAATCAATTTCTTCTTCACCCATGGGGCAGTCATTAACCAAATTATGGTTCGCTTGCTGGGGTTTTGATTGGTTATACAATTTAGTAATCGTCAAACCGTTTTTGTTTTTAACGCAGTTTTTGCGTAAAGATCCGATTGATAAAGTATTCAATATGATTCCTGCTGTGGTAGAGCAGATGCATCATTCATTGAGTGCGACTCAAACCGGTAGTGTACGTTGGTACGCTGCCACCATCGCCGCGGGTGTTGTTATCATCCTCGCTGCCCTCGTTTTGTTGTAAGACTTTAAGGAACCAGAGAAAAATGCTCACCTGGCTCATACTCATCCCCTTTATTGGCGGTTTTTTTTCTTGGCTAGCCGAACTGATGGGCTCCAAATCGCCGCGCTGGATTTCGCTTGTCAGTATGTTTGTGTTATTTGGCTTAACATTAAAACTCTGGTTGGAGCATGATTATTCGCTCGCTAATCTCAGCGCTGGACAGGCAGTTTGGACGGAAGAACTCCAAATTAATTGGATTCCACGTTTTGGTATTAGTTTTCACTTAGCATTAGATGGTTTATCCATTTTATTGCTGCTGTTAACGGCCTTCCTTGGGGTTTTAGCAGTTGTTTGCTCATGGAGCGAAGTTCAAAAGAAAATTGGCTTCTTCCACTTAAACTTATTGTGGATTATCGGTGCGGTAGTCGGCGTTTTTCTTGCAATGGATTTGTTCTTATTCTTCTTCTTTTGGGAAATGATGCTTATTCCCATGTATTTCCTGATTTCGTTATGGGGCCACAATTCGGTTGAAGGTAAAGGGCGCATAGAAGCCGCTACCAAGTTTTTTATCTATACGCAGGCTTCGGGTTTACTGTTGTTTTTGGCAATTGTGGGTTTAGTGTTCGTTCACTTCCAACAAACACAACAGATAACTTTTGATTATGAAGCGCTGCGCAACACTAAGATGAGCGCGGAAGTAGAGATGGTGCTGATGCTTGGTTTCTTCATCGCTTTTGCTGTGAAATTCCCGATAGTGCCTTTTCATGCCTGGTTACCTGATGCCCACTCTCAGGCGCCTACTGCAGGTTCAGTTGACCTGGCAG
>JANPKH010000384.1:0-4691 GCA_031425935.1 Gammaproteobacteria bacterium
ATAAATCAATAGGATTATTCCAAAACTGAACAAGAGCACGCTCTACCCAATACTCTGGCCTCATCACTTCGCCGCTGCTATTACTAGGCAATCTTTACTGATTGGGGCAGCATCATTAAAAGAGACTACTCAGTTAAATAATTTGTCGAGCAGACGACGCAGTTCAGCCACTTGCTCTTCAATGACCATCCCATAGTGAAAACGCACACTCGTGTCCGGTATTGTATCGTTCGAATCCAGCATGGTTTGTGTCGAACACAATGCTTGTAGTTTGTCGATACGCAAATAAATATCATCTTCCAATGAGTAATCATTTAAAAAACTTAAATTTAATACTGGGCTGACTCGATTTTTCATAGGGCTCTCCTGTTATAGGGTTAGTTTGATCACTGGCCTATCTGGTCATAAACTCTCTTGACTCGTACAAGGCCAAATTAATATCTTCCTAATATGAATGTCTTTAAATAAAACCAGCATCTACATTGAAAATGTATAACGCGGGTTAACTTTAAAAAAATTTTCCTTTTTCTCCGTAGAAAATCAAAAACATCAATGTGTTGATACTTTCAATACGGTGACTGAACAAAAAAACTGAGTTTTCTAAAGCTCATCTAACATTTGTAAAAAATTCATGTATTTTACGCAGCTTTCCTAAACTCAGTAGCAGTTCAGGAATTCTGAGCGGAATAATCGATGGTTAAAATTTATAATCAATATTTAAACTGTATGATCTCGGCCTTTTTGAAAACGCATACAGCGTATTCGTCCCAAATGAGCCGCCAGATAATGGCACATTAGATGTGTAGGTTTTCACGTATTCGTTAGTTAAGTTGCTTCCGATAATTGACATGGTTACACGGTCAATTTGATATGTAAGGTTTGCGTTCAACATGTAATACGCTGCTTGGACTCCATTGGGATCTAGATTTTCGTGAACATTGTGCCTACTAATATGCTCAACATTTAGCGTGTAGATTAAATTTCCTTTTTGCAAATCTTGACGATATTCTGAACCAATATTAAATGTTTCCGACGGGGTAAAACCTGCCTTCTTTCCACTGTAATCACATAAATCAGCTTTGCCGTCACCGTTGCTATCAATACATGTAGAAATCTGACCCTGATAGCAATTGCCATTTTTAAAATCTTTGTATTCTATATCTACGTAACCAGCGCTGTAATTGATTATGAAATTATCTGTCGCCAAATAGCGACCATCAAATTCAAAACCATTCGCTCTTGTTTTATTGGCATTACCTACATTAAAACCGAGGCCACCATCAAATTGGCTAACCTGTAAATTGTCATAATCCGTATGAAAAAATGTTATCCCGTTTTCGAATCTACCGTTTCCAGATAATGTTCGAAAGCCAAGCTCCTGAGAGAGAGATTCTTCATCATTAAATTCGAAATTTGCAGCTGAATTCGAGCGAGGATCAAACCCGCCAGATTTGTGGCCCGAGCGAACCGAAAAAAACATTGAATTATTCTTATTCAAATGATGCTCAAGGGTAATTGATGGCGTGAACGAATATTCCGTGTGATTACCTTTTTGATCATTGCCCGGCGAAACACCCTTAGATAGGTTGGGTGTACTTGATGTACAATCATAAGGCAATCCATTTGATTGTACCGTTTCAACTTTTAAGCCGGATAAGTAAGCACACGTAACAATATTATTTTCGTAAGGATTGTCATTAACATCTATAATGTTCAGTGTTCTCGTTCCTATTTTTTCGTCGCCCGAATAACGAGCATCCAAAGATAGATTTGTTTTTTCCGTTAAATTAAATTTGAATTGACCATAGATTGCCGCAGTTCGGGCTTCTTGATTAAACACTCGATCTACGCCTGATCCTGGCAATGGATTACCTAGAGGCTTTAGAATACTATCGGACGGAACAAAAAATTTATCATGGAATTCCAACGAAGAACGCTGATAATAAAATCCCGCTAACCACTGATAATTTGAACCGTCTTTATTTTTAATAAAACTGTCGACTGAGTTTTGCCAATATTTTTCATCCAACGTTAACGTAAAAACATTAGCTGGAACGTAATCGCATTCACACAATTCATCGTATCTGTATCCAACCCTCGCAATTTTGTTATGAAATTCAACATCCTCGAAAATGTATGTCCCATCAATTGTCACGTTGTTAATTGCGTTATCACTATATTCAGCCAAACTTGTTTGCCGCTTAAAATCTGCATTAGCCTCAAAGGAAGGCTGCGCTAATAGGACAGTAAGAATGTTGTTATAAGTACTTGGAATTGCCTTTAACGTCACATTACCTGATTGCCTAGCAATTACGTCTAAAGTAAAACGACTAGGTAAATCTTGAACAATCTCATATGGCCTACCATCGACATCATATGTACTGTGTTCTATCTTGGTTTTAAGAGAAAAAACTTCACTAGGAGCCCAATCTAATTTAACGCGTACTGCACTCTCTTTGCGGTCAGGATTATCTTGGTTGTTCGTTGTATTTTCCATATAGCCATCTTCTTGAAGACCGCGAATCGCTATCCGTGCTTTTAATGAATCTGTTAAAGGACCAGATAAAGTAAAGATTTCTTCTGTTTGATTGAATTCTGGATTGTGCCCAAGACTGACGCCTCCATTTAAATCTTCAGTTGGTTTTGCAGTGCTAACGACAATTGCCCCGGCAATAGAATCTTTACCAAAAAGCGCGTTTTGCGAACCTCGCAATACTTCTATCCGCTCAACATCGTATATAGGTGCGCGAAAAAGTTGCGCACGGCCATAGTAAACACCGTCCATATACTGCGCCACGGATTGTTCAAAACCCTGCGAATTTCCTGAGCCGATTCCGCGAATCCTAACTTGTGTTGATAATCCTGATTCGGTGTAATGAATATTCTCGGTGTATGCGATGATGTCTTCGATTCTTTTAATGCCCATTTTTTTTATGTAATTTTCTTCGATAACTTTTATCGAAATAGGCACTTCTGATTTTGCTTGGATTCTTTTTTGTGCAGTTACTACGACTTCCTCTAATTTATCTTCTGCAGAAACCTTAGTGATGGAAATAAGACTGAGCAAAATACAAAAGTATTTTTGTGGCGCAATTTTCATTCTAGCTATCCTTTTCGGAGCGTGAGATTAAATCTTTCTTTTGCTAATTTTTTGACTCAAGTTGCAGGCTGAGTACATCTTAGATGCAACAATATTACATAACAAATGAAAATATAACATACAATTTTAATTTTTTTACTGTTATTTACATGTAAAAAGATTACATTTTGTTAGTCAGAGCTGAATATGTTTCTTTGTGCGCCAAACTCTACCGTGTTTTGTATTCTCAATTTCACAGCACGGCCATATGGCGCATTACAACGCTTTATTCATATGGTATTAAATACATTCGAAATTTATACTAGCGCCCCATTTTCAACTACTTTCCCGAAATATCTCTTGGAATTTACTATGTCGTTAAATATGAAATTTATTCCTGCACCTAAAGGACATTGGCTTAAAGGCAATCTAGGTCAATTTGAAGAGCACAAAATTCATAATTATTTTTATAAATCGGCGAGAGAGTTCTGTGGCACTAGTCGTGTTCGTTTTTTACATAAGCAGTTCGTAATTTTTCAAGATTCAGAAACGGTCAAGTATTTGCTTAAGCATCGTCCGGAAAAGTTTCGTCGCGCTAAAATGATGGAACAAATTTTTAATGAAATGGGCATTAACGGCGTATTTAGCGCTGAAGGTGATGAGTGGAAAAAGCAAAGAATGCTAATGAATCCAGCTTTTAGGCCGAGCCAAATAAAAGCATTTTATCCAAGTATTACACAAATTACACATCGTCTAATTAACAGACTTAATAAAAATTCGACGGATGTAGATATTCAATCGATCTTGATGTCCTATACCGTAGATATCACTTCATCACTTGCATTTGGAAAAGATGTCAACACACTAGACAACACCGAATCTCGTCTACAGCAAAATTTAAATATAATTTTTCCTATGATGAGTTATCGAATGCGTGCTGTTTTTCCATACTGGCACTGGTTTAAACTCCAACGCGATCGAAGATTAGATCAAGCACTAAATGAAGTTAAATGTCATGTAGATGAGTTTATAAAAGCTGCTAAGGAAAAAATTGCGGCGCTTGGATTTACTGCTGTGGACCAAGCGGAAAATTTGCTTGAGGCTATGATTTTAACAAAAAATAGCGAGGGTAATGGATTTTCTGAGCAAGAGATATTTTCAAACGTGGTTACTTTGTTACTTGCAGGAGAAGACACTACTGCAAACACATTATCCTGGGCTTTCGACTATCTTGCAGACAAACCAGAACTACAAGAACAGTTGTATCATGAAATTATTACTATGCTTGAACCAGGCGAAGTGTTGTTAGACGATCTGAATAACCTTCCGTTGTTGTCGGGCGTAATTCACGAATCAATGCGTTTGAAGCCTGTCGCACCGCATTTATATTTGGAGCCCATTCAAGATGAAATTATTGAAGGCTATACGATACCTTCAGGCACTACTATAGTTGCTCTACTCGGCGGAGAAGGCTTTGATGAGCAAATTTTCCCACAACCTAATAGTTTCGATCCGTTCCGCTGGGTTGATGTCTCAGAAGACCTAAAAAGGGATTACGCTGCACGGTTACTACCGTTTGGATACGGTGCCAGATTATGCCCCGGTCGGCAGC
>JANPKH010000385.1:0-2897 GCA_031425935.1 Gammaproteobacteria bacterium
GAATAATTTTTTAGTTTTAGAAAAGACTTAATTTGGTGCAGATTTTTTAATTTAAGCGACAGCCCTATAAATTATATTACAATCGAACTATTTGATTGTTAAAAGTGGCTCGCCACTTTTCTCGATAAAAAGTTTGAACACATTTCTGACTAAGAATCAATAGCTAAATTCCACTATAGCAACGGTTTGAATACAAGCCTAGTATTCAGCTTTATTAAATTAAAAATAAAGCAATGGTATTAGTAACTAAGTAGTTAAAGGCCATTGTTTCTGACGCTGCGGCGCACGTTATACCATAATTTAAAATCTAATGGTGGTGAGATTTTATGAGCAGTGTATTTGAAATTGTTGACTATACCACCAAAAAAAATTGTTTGATTGTAAGTGGTATTTATCGGGGTTTTAGCGCGA
The DNA here is from genome assembly GCA_031425935.1 of Gammaproteobacteria bacterium. GTDB lineage: Bacteria > Pseudomonadota > Gammaproteobacteria > Pseudomonadales > Cellvibrionaceae > Cellvibrio. Next base: position 412 of record JANPKH010000385.1, read on the forward strand.
CGACTGGAGCCATAACTGATGACCTAAACCTAAATAGCTCGACGCTAACACATAAAGTCGATCAAGCAAATATCCTAGATAGTTCAGATAGGCATTCTGATCCTGTAACAGGATCGCATATAGGAGCAATGCTGTTAATGGAAATTGCTAGGCAAGGAAGCCGCCAGGCAAGGAAGTCGCTGGGCAAGGAAGTTGCCAGACAAGGAAGTCGCTGGGCAAGGGGTTATCTGCGCATTGGAATTAGAGTTTCCTAGTAAGAAAGAAATTTCAAGGATAAAATCTTATGTCAGTAGCATTTTTTGATTTAGATGGGACGCTTATAAAAACTAAAAGCTTGCTGTCTTTTTTTGAATATTACATTGATACGACCCCAACATTGAAAAAACGTTTAAGTTGGCAATTGATTGAGTATGCGATGCAGCACTTGATAAATGTGGGTGTTGCTAGGGACGTACTAAACCAATGGTTTTATCAAAAAAATTTTGGCGGGTTAGACGTGTCCGAGTTAGCCCTTAGTGCAAACGCCTGGTTTGAAGAAAAGCGCCACACCAACTTTTTCTTTGATGCAGTGGTGGCTGAGCTGGAAGAGCATAAAAATTCAGGTGTTGAGCTAGTGATTGTTACGGGCTCGTTTCACGAGGTTGTAAAACCAATAGCCGATTATTTAGAAGTCAGCGATCTGCTGTGCGCTCCGCTCGAAATTATTGATGGTAAATACAGCGGTCAGCTAACTGCTTTGCCAATGATAGGAAAAGGTAAAGCAGAGGCAATAAAACGGTATTTGTCGCTGCGTGGTAACGCAGAGCCTTCTTATGGCTATGGCGATGATTTTTCAGACATGAATTTTTTAGAACTCGTCGATAAACCCGTAGCATGTAGTGCATGTGGCCCAACAGATTTTTTAAAAATTGCTCGGTCGCAATCCTGGAAAATAATTGAGTCGTCGTGAAACGATTTGCAAATAAAATTTCAAAAGTAGTCAGTAAAAATATTTCCTCCTGCAAAGCATTGAATTACCGTGTGTAAGTCATAGACATCCTTTCAATCTTTTTAGCTCTAAATCCACTTTGTAGTTGGCGTCTTGAATACGTTCAGCCGCAGGATGGTATCGTTATGGCCGTGGGCTCCCTGCAATATTTGGAAACAAATCTAGCTAACATGTTAAACAATTGTCCGTTGCGACCCACGCATGTATTAATCAATAAAATACCGGTGTATGACGGCCCCAAGTTTATTACCCAGCAAAACTTGGGCAGCGTCTACAGTCCCTATCGCATTTTCAATCGCCAGGAGTTTTTGAATAGCCTTGAATCGATTGGCTATCGCTTGGTAGACTCTTGGACCAAACCACGATATCTGCGCGTGCCAGGACATCCTGATAAAGTGCTCAACTATTACAGTGGCTTCTATTTTCGGGCGGAAACTACTCTAGGGGCCAATGTCGATCTATCCCAATACTCTTCAATGCCGGTTAAGTCATTCTAAGAATTCATTGCCGGAAGGTGCGCCGATCAAGCGAATAAACCACAAATATTGTAATCTAGGCACCCCGAGATTTTGCAGCTAAAAGTTTACGCGCCATTGCGTATGCCGCTTAGTGGTCTAGGATAGCGAGTATCTGCGAAGAAAATAAATTTTAACGCCTTTGGGTACGGACGCGTCCAGAGCAATCATGATTAGAGGTAGGTACATAGCCCATGATGGAGAATTTTGTCAGTATTCGTGGCCGTCGGTTAGATTTGGACGACTTAGTTGATAGGCGCCTCCATGATGAGAGCTATCTCCTGGGCTTACGCGACACAATCCGAAATGCTCAGCCGTTTCCTCATCTTATTGTTGATGGCTGGTTCAATCCCACTCTCTTAGAGTTGGTGTTGGAAGAATTCGAAGACAAGGCTGATCCCGCATGGAAGCCCGTAGCTGACAAATACCAAAGCACTCATCGTTCAGTAGTGGGCACGAGCCTTGGGCCGGCCAGCCAGCTTTACTTCTCTATAGTGAATGCTGGCTGGTTTGTGCGAATCTTATCAATGCTGACGGATGTCGATGATTTAATCGTCGATGTCCAATTACATGGAGGAGGGCTTCACGAGACCCGGCCGGGTGGAATGTTTGGGATACATCGCGATTTTGACCGGAATGTTCGGACCGGCTTGCATAACGAGATGGTATTTATTACCTATCTGAACAAAAACTGGCAGTCCGAGTGGAACGGTGCGCTGGAGTTATGGGATCTGTCGGCGTCTAAAAAGGTTATAAGTGTTGAGCCCGAATTCGGCCGCACCATCTTAATGCGTCACGGAAAAGCAAGCTATCACGGTCATCCGGCTCCACTGACCCCGCCGCCTGGAGTTATCAGAAGGTCCCTGGCGACTTACTTTTATTCCAACCGATTCGCAAGCGTCGACCGGGAGGCACGGGAGAGTTCTTTATTTTTGTTTTGGACTAAGGCTGATAAGGTGCGTCGATTCGGAAAAGCCGTTACC
>JANPKH010000386.1:0-4956 GCA_031425935.1 Gammaproteobacteria bacterium
ATTGCCCTCGGCAAGTGCTGCTTGCCAATGCCTTGTTGACGATAGTTTTTTAACACCGCTACTCGGCCAATGTGAAACAGCGTGTCATCTTGAAGTGTTGTTTGATAGTTTTGAATGTTTTGATTATTTTCAAGTAATAAGCGAGCACAACCAATGGCGGCACCTTCTGTGCTGCGTACTAAAAAATGGATGGCGGTTTCATCTTTGTTATCCCATTCATCTTCGAGACTAACATTTTGCTCTTGTATAAATACTGAAGTACGCAGCATGATTAGTTCGTGCTGCGCGTTTTTCCACGTGACGGGGTTGATGGTGACATTATTCATCAACTAATTACTCATCAATCAAAAGGCTTTCCTGATTAATTAATTGCGTAATGGCGGAGCGATCATGTAAATCTTGTACCAGCGGCTTTAGCATCATCCAGTTTATTTCAGTTTCACGGCATACTAGTTCTGCTAAAGCTTGAGAACATGAAATTGCATGGCCATCGGCAAATAGTTGTGTGCAGCCATCAGTAGAATGGAATGCAAAACGTGCGGCGGGATGGCGCCAAAGCATATTGCCCTCGGCAAGTGCTGCTTGCCAATCGTCTGCATCTAACTCATCTTCAGCATCAAGTTCATCGCTGCCATATTTGCGCTCGGTCATGTGTTTGCCAAACCAGTGCGCAATATTCTCTGCGGTATAGTGTTGCTGTAATATTATTTGTATTTGTGCAATCGCTTCCGCATTTATTTCACCGGGGTTCAATTGCAATGTTAATTCTGAGTCGTTAAAGCGCAAATCATTGGAAAGTGTTGAAGCAACATCCTGACTTAATTCCGTTAAAATATCCGCATGGCTAGGTGCGCGAAAGCCAATTGAATAAGTCATACAATCGCTTTCAGCTATTCCCCAGTGCGCAACACCAGGTGGAATATAAAGCATATCTCCAGGCGCTAGTAACCATTCGTCTTTCGTTGAAAAATTTTGCAGAATATTGAGCGGTGTGCCGTCAATGCGCAGAGAATTTACATCGCATTCCTGACCAATTTTCCAGCGGCGTTGGCCGAGGCCTTGTAATAAAAATACATCGTAGTAATCAAAGTGTGGCCCTACACTGCCTTGGTCCGGCGCAAAGCTAATCATAATATCGTCTATTCGCCAGTTGGGAATGAAACGAAAGTGATTTAACAGCTCGTTAACTTCGGGCACCCATTGATCAACTGCTTGTACTAGCAGCGTCCAATTCGATTCAGGTAATTTCGCAAATGTTTTTTCATCAAAAGGTCCATGCTGTAATTCCCACGGAGTTTGTCCTTTCTCTAAAATCAAACGTGACTCGACTTCTTCTTCAAGTGCTAAGCCTGCAAGTTCGTCGCCATCGATTGGCGATTTAAAATTTGGAAATGCATTGCGAATTAGCAGCGGCTTTTTCTGCCAATAATCGCGCAAAAAAGTTTCGATGGGCATTTCGCCGAGATGAGTAAGGGGCGTTGTCATTCCTAAATTCCTCGCGCCTGCTCCACTGCATTCCCAATGTAATTAGCTGGTGTTAAATCGCGCATAGTCTGCTTCGCGTGCTCTGGAATATCTAAGGAATTTACAAATTCTGACAAGACTTCTTTAGTTATTGTTTGGCCCCGAGTTAATGCTTTTAATTTTTCGTAAGGTTCATCTACATTGTAGCGACGCATAATTGTTTGAATTGGCTCTGCTAAAACTTCCCATGCATTATTTAAATCTTGTTCTAGGCGTGCACGGTTAATTTCAAGCTTACTCATGCCTTTTAACGTTGAAGCGTAAGCAATCATCACATAGCCAAAGCCTACACCCATATTACGTAATACAGTTGAATCGGTTAAATCACGTTGGAAACGCGAGATGGGTAATTTTTCGGCGAGATGATTAAAGATTGCGTTGGCGATGCCTAAATTCCCTTCAGAATTTTCAAAATCAATTGGGTTAACTTTATGTGGCATGGTGGACGAGCCCACTTCGCCTTCAATAGTTCTTTGCTTGAAATAGCCATAAGAAATGTAGCCCCAAATATCGCGATCAAAATCGATGACAATTGTATTGAAGCGCGCAATAGCATCAAATAATTCGGCGATGTAATCATGCGGTTCAATTTGTGTAGTGTAGGGGTTCCATTGCAAACCGAGACTTTCGACAAATGTTTTCGCGTTGGCTTGCCAGTCCACTTCCGGATAGGCCGATAAATGTGCATTGTAATTGCCTACAGCGCCATTAATTTTGCCAAGTAATTCAATCTCTTTTACCATTTTTAATTGGCGGCGTAAGCGAGCAGCGACGTTAGCCATTTCTTTGCCGACAGTAGTGGGCGATGCAGTTTGGCCATGGGTACGCGAAAGCATGGAGTCTTCGGCATATTCGTGTGCTAGTTTTACGACGCCGTCGATAATTGCCTGAGCATCTTTAATGAATGCTTCACGGCCGGCTTTGAGCATAAGTGCGTGCGAGAGATTGTTAATGTCTTCACTGGTACAGGCGAAATGGACAAATTCGATAACAGCTTCTAATTCTGCATTGCCTGCAAATTTATTTTTTAAAAAGTATTCTACGGCTTTTACATCGTGATTAGTTATGCGTTCAATATCTTTAACAGCTTGCGCATCGGTCTCGTTAAAATTTTCTATAATCGCATCCAATTGCGCATTCGTTGTTGTGCTAAATGTAGTAACTTCGGGTATGCCTGCGTGGCAACTGAGTTGTTGCAGCCAACGAATTTCTACTTCTACACGGTAACGGATTAAACCGAACTCACTAAAAATTTTACGCAGTTCGATTGTTCTGTTGCCGTAGCGACCATCGACAGGAGATATAGCGTTAAGCGGGGACAGGGTGGCAAAGTTATCATTTAACGAGTTAGCCATGCAGGAGACTCTTCATAGTAAATAAGATAGTAAAAGAAATGGGGCGATAAAGGCCGCAATCATAACAAAGAAATACCTGTTTTTTTCAGGCATTTTTTATGGTTTAGTGATTTCTGGCGCGCAGTAACTCATCCACACAAGTCGCGATGGCTTTACGTTGTAATAAGAACTGCCAACGATTACCACCAAGTTGCCGCCAAAGTGTAGTGGAGCGAATAGCGGAAAGTAACAAAGCGCGAATTTGATGTGCGATACGCGGTTGCGATAGATAACTTTGGTCGCCCATCACTTGAATGCGAAAACGAAAAGTGCTGATAGTGGCGCTGTAGAGATCGCCAAGGTTGCTAATAACATTTTCGTGTGTGGAAGAAAAATGCTGTGCTTGCTGTGCGGCTTGCTCAAGGCGGCTGCCAAGTAATTTAAGCATTGCTTTATTGCTCGCTAGTTTTTTTTGTAAATGCAGTGCGCCTAAACAATACCGCATGGCGTCTTGATGTTTATGCTGGCCTTGCAGCATATCGCGCAAGGTTTCTAAACCCAAGCGCAAATTCTGTATATTTCCACCGTAAACGGCGAGCGTGCTAGTAGGATTGAGATCAAGCAGGCTTTCGATAGTGCATTTATAAGCTTCTGGCTGTACATAACCGGTTTTAGCAATTTGCTCAACTAGAATAGTGGCTTGCACGATTCCTGCTAAGGCGAGGGTGATTTCTTTTAAATCTTTGCTCACAGGTACATCTCTATTGGATTGGGGCTATTTGGGAGTTTTAGCTACTAAACATTGTCAGTTGTTTCAATCACTGCTCCGCCAAGGCAAATATTGTCTTGATAAAATACGACCGATTGCCCTGGTGTAATGGCGCGTTGTGGGTGCTCAAACCTTACATCCAGTGTGCCATCTGCTAGTACGTGCACACAGCAATTTTGATCTGCCTGACGATATCGATTCTTGGCGGTACAGCTAAAGCTATGTGAGGGCGCCGTCTTTATATTTAAAGGCTCTTTATTTAAAGGTTCTGCATTTAAAGGCAGACCGTTAATCCAATGGGCTTGCTGTGCAATTAAATGATTGGTGTGCAGCAAGGGATGATCTGTCCCTTGAGTGACAACTAAAACATTCCGGACTAAGTCTTTTTGAATGACGAACCAAGGTGCTTCACTCGCACCGCGCACCCCGCCGATACCTAAGCCTTGGCGTTGGCCAATCGTGTGGTACATCAAACCACTGTGTTGTCCTATAGTCTTGCCTTCCGGCGTCTGAATTTCTCCTGGTTGTGCTGGCAAATATTGAGCTAAGAAGTCTTTAAAGCGGCGTTCTCCGATGAAACAAATACCGGTGCTATCTTTTTTGTTGTGGGTCACTAAGCCATGTTTCTCAGCGATACGACGCACTTCAGGTTTTTCTAACTCACCGATAGGAAAGAGTGATTTAGAAAACTCAGTTTCGCCCACCGCATGTAAAAAATAGCTTTGGTCCTTATTGGGGTCGAGGCCTTTGAGTAGGTAAGTGTGGCCATCCCGATCAACTCGACGGACGTAGTGGCCGGTAGCAATGAATGCGCCGCCGAGCACGTTCGCATATTCCAAAAATACTTTAAATTTAATTTCGCGATTGCAGAGAATGTCAGGATTGGGTGTGCGCCCAGCTTTGTATTCAGAGAGAAAATGCTCGAATACATTATCCCAATAGTCGGCAGCAAAATTAGCGGTGTGCAATTTAATACCAATTTTTTCACACACTCGTTCGGCATCAAGCAGATCAATTTTAGCCGTGCAGTAGTCTGTGCCGTCATCTTCGTCCCAATTCTTCATAAACAGGCCTTCAACCTGATACCCCTGCTGTTTGAGCAATAACGCAGAAACAGAAGAGTCAACACCACCGGACATGCCGACGATTACGAGTGGTTTGCTGTTGGACATAATAAGCGCCGTATTAATGGGAGTGCCGCTTTACCGCTGTGGTTGTAAAACAAGTAGTAAGAGAGGGGAGCGCATTTTACCTAGTTATTGCAGTGGTTAGCCAATGACATTAAGACAAATTTTAATAAGCGGGAATTGAGCAAAATCAGGATAAAAA
>JANPKH010000387.1:0-11294 GCA_031425935.1 Gammaproteobacteria bacterium
GCACCGCGAAAAGCACAGTTAAATCAGTGGCGATTAAAAAAGGCGCCATGGCCCACATTAGCTCGAGAATTTACGCTACCATCGGAGAAAAAGTAAAGCACAAATGAAATCACACACGCTCGTCACAGTTATTCGATTGATATAATTCTTTGAATGTTTTTGGCGCACAGTTATATTCGGCTTTAAACAGTTTATTAAAATAGGTCACATTGTTATAGCCAACTGCGTATGCTATTTCTGAAACATTGACATCCTTGTTTTCTGACAGCAACCGTGCGGCTTCTGTAAGCCGCAGTTTGTTCAAATAAACGATGAAGGTTAAACCTAATTCCTCCTTTAAGATCTCATTAATCTTAGCGCGATTGATCCCTAATGTTGTGGTTACTAACTCAATGCTCAAATCTCGATTAGCATATTCCGTTGCTATAAAGCGCAAGACCGCACTTTTTTCTTTATCTTTTTGGGGTTCGATAGTTAATTTTTTATAGGCAAGCAGCGGCTGATTCCATTTCACCTTTTCTTTTAAGTCAGCAATCAATACAGTCACATATTGGCGAAAAAACCAAATAAAAAACAATATCCAGATACACAGGCTTAACGCAATGGCAGCATAAATATAGCGAGCATCTGTACCCAGCAATTTAATGTCCGTCAATTTCACATGGGAAAGTGTGTTATGCGGGCTTTGTAATGAGTTCACCCAAGCAAAACCCATGGTTTTGTTCAGCTGATATCCCGTGCCACTATGATCATAGCCATATTTCGTCAGCCACCATCGAGGCGTGTCTATTTCATCAAACGCTATTGTGATCGTATTCCAATGATTGTCACACGAGAATACTTTTTCGGAGACGCGGCGAGTTAATGGATTCTTGATATCCGTGAGCTTTTCATCGAAGCTGGATAAAACAAATGAAAGGATATTTTTAGGTGTACATATCAGTTTGAAAGAAATACTGGTATATCTCGTAAGATCTACCAGCTTGTGTGGCTGATCTACACCAATAAAATCAATCGCGTAATGTGTGTATGGGTATGGCTTTTCAGGATCGAGAAAAAAATCATACTCCACAGTTCCCACTTCATTCTTAAGAGAAAGTGTTGTTTTACCTACGGGAGATTTAGGTGCTACTGAAGCTGCCCACAAAAAATCACTGTCGCCGGCGGGAAATAATGGAACATTTAATTTGGATTTCATGACCCCCGCATAACAAATGAGTGCCGTTAGGACTATAAGTACCAGGAATACAATGGCAGCATTTCTATAAAGCTTCAACATACTAAAAAAACCATTTGAATTAAACGCCTCGCCGCAAGCAGCGAGGTATATTTTTTTTTCAAAAATCTATTCCGTGGCAAGCCATGGGGAATTTAACCCTCGCTTGCGATTAAAATTTACAAGATCAAACCAGCCAGCACCAAACAGTGGCAGCCATAATTGCAGATCGTAAAGAATAACGCGCATTTCGCCAATGAAAACTTCAGCTTAAATCGACAAAGTTTTGAAACCATGAGGGAATTTTATTCAGAACAGAGCAAGATTTATCGTTAATTATTATGCAGATCATCATGTCATTCTCTCATGAAAGCCGCTGTCCAAAAAGCCGCTTAACATTTCACAGCCTTTTATTAAGCTGCTCACTACCTAGCTTAGGCGAACCCATTTCCATGAGTTCGCCAGCAACACACCACTTAAATTACATTGCGTAAATACATTTATTTGCCAAGAATAATTTTAAAAATTTTCTCATCGCTATTGTTCGCAATACTGTCTTTGTCCCCGCTGTTGGAAGTGGTTAACCACAGGTCGCCATTAATACCGGGCTCAACAGTGCGTAAACGGCCATAGGTGCCTACAAACAATTGCTCCACATTTGTCAACGCAGTGCCGCTAATTTCCTCGCGGTACATGCGCGCGCCACGCAAGCAAGCCAGATAAAGTACATCTTTTACGATAGCCATGCCACTGCAAGATCCCAGTGCCGTTGAATAAGTATATTTCGGCTCTATGTATCCCGGAGTATTACAGCCACTGCCTGCTTGCGATGCTGTACCTTCGCAATTCGGCCAGCCATAGTTACCGCCTTTTACAATAAGATTGGTTTCATCCATAGCGGAGTTACCAAATTCCTGCTCCCATAAGCGACCTTGAGAATCGAATGCTAAACCTTGGGGATTACGATGGCCATAGCTCCAAACATAATTCTTGAAAGGATTATCCGAGGGAACACTGCCGTCCGTATTCAGCCGCAAAATCTTACCTATCAGGTTATCCGTTCTCTGCGCACTTTCCGCTGATTGTGCATCACCAACACCGGCATAAAGTTTTCCATCGGGACCAAAGCGAAGACGACCCCCATTGTGAAACTTGTTGCGGCCAATTCCACTGAGTAATACTTGCAAGGTTGAATTATCAAGGGCACCATTTTTGTACTGAATACGGACTATGCGGTTATCGGTTGGACTCGTATGATAAATATAGAGCCACGGATCAGTAACCGGGAAATCGGGTGTGATCGCTAAGCCTAATAAGCCACCCTCACCGTTCGTACTCTGAACATTGGGCACCTTGCCAACGGTGGTTTTAACACCCGTAACAGGATTCAAACGAATAATGTCGTGTGCATCGCGCCGATTATAGAGAATGGATCCATCAGGCAAAGCGGCTAAACCCCAGGGAATATCATTGTCAGTGGCCATTTGAGTAATAGTGCAAACAGGTGTATTGCAAATATTGCCAGTGGTTAACGATAAATTTTCCGTAAGATTCGACGTATTATTTTGTGCATCTCTCGCTGCTACTGAGTATTGGTAAATCGTAATTGGCGATAGCCCAGTATCCGTATAATTTAAAGCGGCAGTTGCGCCGATTTTTACGTTGTTACGGTAAACATCATAAGCGGTCACAGCAATATTATCAGTGGCTGCTACCCATGTTAAAGACGCAGAAGTCCCTGTCACAGTGCCACGTAAATTGGTCGGCGTTGTCGGTGGAGTAGTGTCAACTTGGCATTGCGGTATTCGCACCGATAAAGTCTCACTGGCTTGGGAAACGTTACCCGCAGCGTCTACCGCATTAACGTAAAACCCCCACAGAGCACCAGGCACCAAGGTCAGTGCCGCGCTCAATTGGTTTCCATTAACGCTCACCATCTTTTGGCCGTCGTGATAAATGTCGTAACCAACAACACTTACATTATCGGTCGCTGCAACCCAGGATAAAATTCCTGACCGACACGCGAGCTCGCTGATTTTTAAATCGGCGGGTGGTGTAGGTGCCATAGTATCGGAGCCTAAATCGCTTGTTTCACAGGACTTAACCGTTCCCGGAATAGGATCACCAAAGGTGGCATTATTACAGGCGACGCCATTGGTAAACGTGCCCTCTCTCCAATTTATACCAGCGCCATAACGAACTCGTTTTGTGCCGCTAAAATTACACATTTGATTTTCTCTGGCGCAAGAAATCCATTGCACACCAGAAATGCTTGATGCGGCTTTTGAGCTTGGCGCGAAACTACTTTTTGGAATGCTGCTTTTTGGAGTACTACTTTTTGGAGAGCTGCTTTTTAGAGAGCTGCTATTTTGAATACTACTTTTAGCGTCACTGCTTGCAACGGCGCTTCCACAAACAGAACCCGTAACCGTAGGGCGCTCAACCGCACCATTATTTTTATTGCCTTGAACACCAAAACTAATTGCTTGACCTGGCTGAATCGTCCCATTCCAGCCGACATCTTTTGCGGTGTAAGGGTTAGTGCCGGTTAGTGTTGTGTTCCAGGAACTGGTAAGGATGTTGGTATTATATTTCCAACTGACATTCCATCCACTAATAACGGCGCTACCGGTATTTGCAATAACAATAGAGGCGGTAAAACCTGTATTCCATTCATTGTCAATCTTGTAACTACAGGTTGCCGCCGAAGTTTGACTTGCAGCTGTACACAGACCAAATATAGCTGACAGCCTCACCATTTTTCGGATAATTGTTTGTCGAATACGCATTAAATTTCTCCAGATTTTTTGTTGTAGGGGAGTACATTTATTGTACTAATTATTATATTTCCCATCGCTTTAACGCGAACAACAGGAACTGATGATGATTTGCATCCTGCTAAAATTGGATACAAATTTATATTGGTTTTTCTATAAAATAAGAGGGTTAACTGATCTTTATTATTTTTATTGAATAAAAAAAACAAAAAAAATATAACAATTAAAACGTGCCCAGGCGCCCCACTTTGAGAAAAAACGTAAAGTGATGACACCCGTAAAGTAATTACAATCTAGTACAGAACAATACATTGTTTAGAATGAACAGTTAGCAACTTTAACTCCACACCGAATTTTTTTAACACGACCGCTTTTTTTTAAAAATTTGCTTAATACAGACGATACTATTTATGGCGACAAGAGTGGCGCGCAAAAAAACAAATATGGGCTTTTACAAAATAAAAACTAGCCATTACTACACAAGCATATTTTTTTCTTCGAAAGAGGAATGGGCTCGACACGATTTTCAATATTTTTTTACCCCGTGACCAACAAGCGCCCAAAAACCAACTCGCATCTATTTTTGTGTGGCCACAATTAGTGAATGGTAAATATAAAAACCTTGATCATACATACCAATAGCGGAACGCCCCATTTTCCCTCCATTAATAGTTGCAAATGGACTATTTGCCACAAAAAAGGACCTATTAGTTTCCATGGGTTGCCGTGCAGTAAATACCGGCCCCAGCAACATGGCACAAATTTCATGTTAGAACAGTTGCAAATTGCCAAAGGGGTAGGCACCCGTTCTGGTTGTCATAAAGCCGTAAAGTTATTAATCACCATAGAGTAAGGTTGTAAGCAAAGGAACTCTTGCTACACTCAATTTTTAGTAACTCCATATTGCACAACGCATAAATCATGAGCATTAAATATGATGCAATATTTTATTTGGGGCATTGAAATTAAAAGCTATAAGAAGCTGCTGGGCCTGTCAGCGTTTACTTCCATTATATTCGCAATAACCAGTTTCTTTTTAGCGCTGATGCAACCGAACAAGGCATTTGCAGAACCACTTCCGCAGCGAATTAATTTTCAGCATCTCCTCGAAAACAAAGATATTGCGCTCGGCGAAGTGCAGGCATTCCTTCAGGATAGCCAAGGCTTTATGTGGATTGGCGGTGGCGGTGGGCTGGTGCGCTACGATGGCTATGAATTTAAATTTGTACTGCAAACCGTACAAACGGAAAAGGGCGCAGAAAAAAAGCCCATCAAAATGGTCAATTATATTTACGAAGATACCGACCACACACTATGGGTGCTAACTCGTACTGGCTTGTATCGCTATAACCCGGTGACTGAGTTATTGACCCCAGTCCCTGATGACCCCACCGCATCTGCTGCGATTAGCACAGTCTATTTTTCAGACGCCACCGAGCTGCCTGACGGTGAGCTGCTGTTTGCGACATCCCATGGAATGGTTATTCTGGATAAAAAAACCAATAAATATGACGTTAGAGGGAGAGACAGCGCCGAAAAAGATTGGCTTATTCACCTAAAATCAGTTTATCTCGATCAATCGCACAGCCTATGGTTCGGCTCCTCCGGCGGCCTTACAAAATTTGATTGGGTCAACAAAACATTTGTTTTATTCAAGCCTTATCCTGAACAGCCCGATTTAGTTGATCCCAATACCGTTAATGACATTATCTCGGATAAGGATGGCACCCTATGGTTAGGCACCAGTGATGGCTTGGTGCATTTCGATCCTGTCACTCTAAAGTCGACTCGCTATGCCTACGATGCAGGGGATCCAAATAGTCTTGCCGGAAAAGAAATTGCGAAACTACTTATAGACTCTACGGGTGCTTTGTGGATAGCCAGCGACGGTGGTGGCATAGCCATATTTGAGAAAACAGAACAATTTCCTCAAGGCCGGTTTACGAATCATAAGTTCCAGGATGGGCGCGCAAGCTCGCTCAGCTCAAACCAGGTCCGTACCCTGTATGAAGACCGCACTGGCGATATTTGGGTCGGCAATTATCCCGCAGGAATTAATTACTTCGACCGCTCAAGCGCCGCTATCACTACCTACACACATGACACCTTCAGCCCGAACAGTTTGTCGAATAATGCTATTTTAGCGGTCCGCGAAGATGCAAATGGAAATCTTTGGCTCGGCACAGACGGCGGGGGATTAAATTTTTTCGATCGCGAAAAAAATCAATTTACCCGCCACATGCATGACCCTGCCAACGAGAAAAGCCTCAGTGGCAACGCCGTCCTCGATGCCGTTATCGATCACGAAGGTAAGATCTGGGCCGGGACCTGGGGCGGTGGAATATCGGTATTCGACCCGGCAAGCGGCGAGTTTGACCGCACGCCCTTCGATGCGGCCCGCGAAAAAATAGTCAGCGTATCGACCTCCACGCGGCTTAATAACTCCACCGTTTGGTCAATTATCGAAGATCGGCAAAACAATATCTGGATAGGCACACACTCGGGCGGGCTCAGCAAATTCGATAGAAAAACCGAAACCTTCACACATTACATGACCGTATTTAGTGATCCATCTTCTATAAGTGGCGGTCCCGTTTGGAGTATTTTAGAGGATTCCAAAAACAATATTTGGGTAGGCACGGCTACAGGTTTGGACTTATTGGACAGAAGCACAGGGGCTTTTACACACTTTAAAGCAGACCCCCAAAAACCAAACAGCTTAAGCAATCCTTCTGCCACGGCACTATTTGAAGACAGCAAGCAACGCTTGTGGGTTGGCACTGAGGCAGGTTTAAATTTATTAAATCCCGATGGCAAAACCTTCACTATTTACGATAAATCGTTTGGCTTCAATGATGACAATGTGCGCACTATTATTGAAGATTCTCAAGGAAACCTATGGATAGCAACCAACAATGGCATCTCCGTTTTTGACCCGGAAACCAAAAAAGTTAAAAATTATAATCGTGATGGCGGGCAGCTGATGGGTGGCTTTCACACGGGTTCGGGTGTGGTAAGCAGCAAAGGCGAAATTATTTTTGGCGGCGTTGAAGGGCTGCGTATGGTAGATCCAAAAAAACTGACTGAAAATAAAATAGTGCCCCCTATTGCGTTCACGGGTTTCAAAATATACGCAGATTCAGTCAATGTTGGCGACGCGGATGGACTGTTAACGCAATCGCTGAATCACACCAGCACCATTGTGTTGGATTACCAAAAAACCATGTTTCAGTTTGGTTTTACCGCATTGAACTTTCGCGACTCCAATAAAAATAGCTACGCATACACGCTGGAAGGATTTGATAAAAGCTGGCTACAAGTGGGCGATCAACGTTCCGCAAAATATACCAACCTGAATGCTGGTACTTATGTGTTCCGTGTCAAAGGCAGCAACAATGATGGCACTTGGAATGACCAAGGAGCAACCATCACCGTAGTACAGTTGCCACCACCCTGGAAAACCTGGTGGGCCTATACCTTATATCTGCTAACGATCATTGCTATCATCGCCCTGTTTATTCACTCACAACGAATAAAACGTCATCTAGTAGAAGAGCAAAATCGTTTATTGGAAATAAAAGTATTTGAACGCACTGCCGAACTGCGCGAAAAAAATAACGACATTCAAACCTTGCTCAGCAATATGCGCCAGGGACTATTTGCCATTGAAGCCAATGGCAATATTCACCCGGAATACTCACACTTTTTAGAAGAAATTTTTGAAACCAAAAAAATAGCTGGCCACAATGCGTTGGAATTATTATTCGCTAAGGCTACTTTAGGTTGCGACACGTTTGATCAGATTAAACAATCAATGAGCAGCATCATTGGTGAAGATCAAATCAACTACAGTTTCAATGCACATTTGTTAGTTGAGGAATATGAAGCGAATGTTGATGGGAAAGCAAAATTCTTATCGCTCGATTGGAACCCTGTTGTGGTGGGCAATATAACGACCAAACTCATGGTGTCCGTAAGAGATGTAACACAACTCAAGAAAATGGAAAATGAAGCCCGCATTAAAAAGCGTGAACTGGATATCATTGGTCAACTCTTAAATATACCGGTGAAAAAATACCAGGCCTTTTCCGAATCGGTGAAACATTTAATGGCTGCAAACCTCACGCAACTTGAACACAACGAAAAACCCAGCGATGCAATTATCGCTTTATTATTTCGCAATATGCACACTATCAAGGGCAACTGCCGCACCTTTGGCTTCGAATACTTAAGTGATGTCGTACATGACGTGGAATCGGTTTATAGCGCATTAAAAACCCAACCGGATACAAACTGGGACCGCGATATGTTGTTAAGTGATTTAGGGCGTGTAGAAGACATGCTACAAGAATACGAAGATGTCTATTACAACGTGCTAGGCCGTAAAGATAATGGCGGTGAACAACGCGATCAGAATGGTTTTTGGGCCGACAGTAAAACTATTGCCATTATTCAGGACAGTGTTGATGCCGCACATCAACAATATCCTATCCTCTATAACACTCAACCATTGCTGCCAATCCAGTCGCTGTTAAATCGCGCTTTATCAAACCCCATAAGCGAAATTTTAGCCGATATTATTAACTCGTTGCCATCGATCGCTATACAACTCAATAAAGAAATCCCCAACGTTATTATCGAGGACAATCAGGTACGCATCAAATTTGGTGCTACTGAATTAATGACAAATATTTTTGCGCATATTTTACGTAACAGCATCGACCACGGCATCGAAACTGCGGAAGTCCGTGGGCAAGCAGGAAAACCCATCCGTGGCACTATAGCAATACGCGCAGTAACACAGCAGCAGTGCCTGCACATTCATATTAAAGACGATGGACAGGGCATTAACATCGACAAACTTTTTCAGAAAGGAATAGAAACAGGTAAATGGAAAACGGAAGACATGCCCAGCTACAGCGACATAGCAAATTTAATTTTTGCTTCCGGCGTTTCAACGAAAACAGAAATTACCACCATATCAGGGCGCGGTGTTGGAATGGATGCCGTGAAAGAATTTTTATTAGCACAAAACGGTAATATTTCTCTGCAAATTTTAGCCGCCAATGCCAACGAGACCAATATTGGCAGTGGTGCAATGATCCCTTTTGAATTGATAGTGGAGTTGCCGCAATCTATATATATTGAAGCTGCTTAGTATATGGCGCCAAATAAAATCTTCGGGCTATCGTATTTTTGCTGAAATTCTGATAAAAATCATAGTGATTCAGTGTTTATTTTTATTCGACAAAAGCAACCATACCAATTATCTTGCACCGAAGAACCGGTAGCTACCACGGCACGTAGAATCATATAGTCACTTTCGCCCCTATACCTCATTGCAATTTTCCAATTGTTTGTTCGTTGGCGCACCGCCCCGTGCAATTTTTCACTTTATGCTGCGTTTAGGCTAAACAAAGGACGATTGCTTTGAATTGTTTGTGCTTATTCAGTAAACCTTTACCTACCTTGCTATTGCATTCGCATTTGTATTGTACGGAAAATAAAGGTTTTAACATTCTTGGCAACCAATCTTGTTTATTTCTTTGCGCCGTCCAAGGCACTTTGCCTGAAAAACTGCGGTTAATTTTTAACTTATTGAAAAGGGCATCTTATGAAAAATTCCATTCTTTTATTAACACTCATTGGTTCCATTGCATTAACAGCGTGCGAGCGGCCTAAAGACACAACAATCATCGCAGTTCCTGGCCCGGCCGGCTCTGCTGGCGCAACGGGTGCGACTGGCGATACTGGTAATACTGGCAACAGAGGCGCAACTGGTAATGAAGGAGTGCAAGGTGCCACAGGAGAAACTGGTAATACTGGCAATACCGGAAACCAAGGAAACCAGGGAAATACTGGTGATACTGGTAATACGGGTGCGACAGGTGATACCGGCGCTACAGGTGATACCGGCTCGGCGGGTTCAACTGGCAGTACTGTAATTATAGTACCTTAGTAGTAGAGCATATTAGTAAGTAAAAACCTTCTGGCGCCGGTCACAACGACGGCGTCAAAATCTTCAGAGTATTCAAAAAAACTAAATCGTTTTAGATGAAACACACAATCAATTTACCAACATAGAAAAAGAGGAAAAAATGGATATTATTATTAATCTCATTGCTTATTTAGTCATATTTGGGCTAATTTGGTGGCTCGTCAGTATGTTGCCATTGCCTGCGCCAGTAGCGCAAATTGTTCGTATTCTTTTTATCATTTTACTTATCATAATCGTCCTTTCTTTTTTCGGATTAATACCGGGCGGCCATCTGCCACGGATCCGGATATAGATCCTGCCCGCGCTCATGACCAAAACTTCGTGACGCGCGGAGCGCAGCTTGTTAAGCTGCGTGACTGTTCTCAAAGCGCGACTATTCTCAATGAATGGCGTAATAAATGAAATTTAATAAATTTTTATTTAAATTTTCTGTTTAAGATTTTTTAAGAGTTGAGTATTACTAACCAAAAAAACAAACATTAAAAATATAAACCTAAGTCAATACTCTTTATATGTACAAACACAGAGTAAAAAATAGTGAAAAATGTTTTAAATGAGCTTGCACAGCTGGTTGAACAAAAAGAGCCAATTCTTGCAGCGTGGCGAGTGCAAGTTCGTGAACTTCCCTCAGCACAAAATTTAGACCAACCTACGCTTAATGATCATATTCCCCTATTCCTGAATGAGCTCGCAGCGGCTTTACGAAGTGCTTCAAACGAAACAATTGCTTTTGCACTAATTGCGGAAAGCCCACCCGCACATGGGGTACAACGCGTTAAAGATTCGTTTGATATCGAAGAAGTAGTTGCTGAGTACAATATTCTGCGCGGTTGCATCCACGACTTAGCTGATCGTAATGGGTTGGTCTTACAAGGCAAACCTTTCCATATTCTAAATCGTGTATTTGATGGAGCCATCGGCTCTGCGGTACAAGCTTTTGCCATTCAAAAAGCATTAGAGGTTCAGCACCGCAGAGAAGACTATCTTGCGTTTGTTGCCCACGATTTACGTACACCACTAAGTGCTATTGCACTATCAACCCAACTACTTAGTGCGATGCTTAGCCGCAACGGAACTGAAACGCCACAGGTTTCCCAAGTGTTGAAAACGCTAGGCCGAAATATAAATTATTTAACAGTTTTGGCAACTAAAATACTTGAGGAAAACACGAATTTAGAAACTGAGATTGGAATGAAACTTGAACGCCGCCAATTTGATCTTTGGCCGTTAGTAGAAGCACTTATTCACGATCTCCATCCGGTTGCAGGAACCTCCTCTACACAACTTATCAATAATGTTCCCG
>JANPKH010000388.1:0-3468 GCA_031425935.1 Gammaproteobacteria bacterium
GAACAACGCTCATACAAAGTAATAAACTGATATACGATTGCTTTAAGCTGATCTTCTTGGGTCATCTCGGTGGGACTTGAATGTTCAATCATGACGATACCTCTTTGTTAATTACTATTTATCGACTAATGCCACGCTCAAGTGCGTGACTGCGTTCATGTGCTTTTGCCAAGCTTTGTACTCTCTCGGTCAATTCAGGGTTACGCTGTTTTAAATACGCCATTACCTCGGGTTGTTTGACGACACTAGCCGCATACTTTCCTAATTGCTCGCGGCTGCTGCGCGGCATACGAGATTCTCTGCTCGCTTTTTCTAGTAGGGTAATCTGTTTTTCCGCTTCTAACGCTAAACGCTCGTGCCGTGGGCGCATGGCATCTTGTAACGCTTTAGCCTGGGCTGGATTGGCAGCTTCAAACTGGGATTTGAAAGTGCTCAAATCCGCACGTGGATGCAGGTTGCGATTATTTTGCAGATCATATTTTTTAGCTGCTTCTTGTAATAACCGTTCATATTTTTCCGGATTCTGCAGAACGGTTTTTCCGAGAGTCGGTAAGGTGTCACTTAACGCTTTTTCTGGCACAGCGTGCTTCTGTTCAAACCCGCGTTGCTCGGTAAAGCGGGTTTGCACATAGTCCAAGGTGACATCTTTGCTACGCTCTTTACCTAAAGCATTGGCTAGTGCGCGTTCATGGGCAAACTCATCACGGCCGTAAAACACATCTGCACTTTCACGGTGTCGGCTTAACCCCACATAGGTAGCATGACTGTCCATATATTTCGAGGCCAGAAGGTAGGCACGATCAACCGTAACACCTTGGGATTTATGAATAGTCGCCGCATAGCCATGGTCAATCGTATCGTACCGCTCCATGCTGAAGGTAACAGTGCGCGGAGTTTTTTGACCATGGCTTTTATCCAACTGCACCGTCAACATATTGCCCTGGACGCGTTCAATGGTACCAAGTGTCCCATTTTTTACCGCTAGGTCACGATCATTTTGCAGGAAATAAATTCTATCCTTCTCGGCAAAGGTTCGTTCACCGCGTGCCGTCTTGAGTATGTGATCTTCGCCTAACTCCCCTTGTTCACGCCGCATACTTCGCGCGATGTCGTTAAGCTCGCGCACATCCACGCGGGTATAGGTCAACATAATTTGTGTTTTATCTGGCTGGCTGATGCGCGCATCGTTCCATAGCTCAACTAACCCTTGCTTCGCCACGGCATGGGTTTCATAACCGTGCACATGGTCATGCTCACTATAGCGAGTAATAGCCTCTTTAGTTTTCCCCTGGGCTAATTCAGTCGTGGCATCACGCTGCCAAGGGATCGTTTGTCGTCGAATATCCGTTAAAGATACCGTCGGTGTAGTTTCGCTAATGGCGCGGAAAGCCGCCCCTGCTTCGATAGCCTGTAATTGGTAAGGATCGCCAACCAGCACCACTTTAGCTTTGTTGCGTTCTGCCTCTTCGAGTATGCGTGCCAATTGTCGCGAGCCGATCATACCCGCTTCGTCTACCACTAAAATATCTTTGCTCGTTAAAAGTTGTTCGCCTTTGTCCCAATAATATTGGCGGCTGGCCAATGTTCGGGATTCAATCCCGCTGCCCGCTTCTAGGTTTTCAGCCGCTATGCCGGATAGGGCTGCACCATGTACTCGGTAGCCTTGTGCCTCCCATGCTTCACGGGCTGCACCCAATAAATAACTTTTCCCCGTCCCTGCATAACCAATCACATTTTTTAGGTCGCCATCACTCACCAGGTGAATAAAGGCTGTGTGCTGTTCAGCACTCAAACTGCGTTGAGCAGCCGCATATACTTGGGCGCTTTCTCTCACAGGGTGTTGATGAGATTCACTTAATCGCCCTGCCCGTTCCAACATGCCACTTTCAATACTCAACATATCTTGCGTTGTAAAGCGGTCACGCTGCTTTTCATCTTTACCTAAAAATACTAACTCATCACTCGCTTTAATCTTGTCGTAAACCGCCTGGAACTGTTCAGCATCTACTGTATGACGATTAACAAAACGTGCTAAGTCTTGATGGGTAAACGTAGATTGCTGACAGGTAATAGCCGTCAATGCGATGGTTGGATCGGTTAATAACTTCTCGCCATTTTCGCGCGCAATGCGTTGATGATCTTCTAAACGCGCAAGGCGTTCTTGCGCAATCGCACTACCGATTTTGTGCTGTGGTTCTAAATCGATACCTTGAGCAGCTAAGGTGCGATGATCGATTTTTAAATCATGGCCGTGCAAAAAAAGGTGCTTGTTAGCTACCTCTGCCCATGCTTCACGCCATGCAAATAAATTTTCTTTGGCATTCCATTCACGTACCTTCTGACCAAAGCCATCCGATGTCACTTGCCTTAAAGTTAACATCACATGTGCGTGCGGCTGTAATTGGCCATCTGGCATTTTGTCATTGTGAATACATAAATCAGCAACCATGCCTTTACTGACGAATGCTTGTTGTACAAACTCACGCGCTAGGGTGATGTTTTGTTCAAGCGTTAATTCACGCGGCAAGGCAAAGTTAAACTCTCGTGCTAACTGGGCATCTTTGCGCTTCTCATTAGCTTCTACACTATTCCAGAGTTTTTCACGGTTTGTCATCCATGTTGGCGCATGTTCTGGTAAAAGTATTTCAGTGTGTGCCACATCTTGCTTTTGTGTGTAGTCGTGAATTTTATCTTGACGCTCATCGTGAAGACGTTCAGCGGAACGATAGGAAGCGCACGCAATAGCGCTGCGTCCTTGGCTTCGAGAAATGACAGTTCCACTGAAATGATAGATGGCCATGAATGACTTTGATTTTTCCTTAATGATGGCGGTGTTATTCGATTACGCTACCTCTGCCGATTATTATGCCTTAAGCGCACGTTGCAAAGCAACGTATAAGCGCGCACTTCTGCTCAGTGGGGCAATTAGGGTTCGCTCGCGCTCACCTCGGTACTCGCTTCGCTCGTGTCTATGTTTCACCAGGTAGGCAGGTATGGTAAAATAACAAGTTCTACGAAACAAAAAGTCACGCTTCAAACTAGAGATAATAAAATATACTGCTAATGGAAATAGTCTAATGAATCTACCAGATATTTACGTAAGTACCGATATTGAGACAGATGGACAAGTGCCAGGTATCAATTCTATGTTGAGTTTAGGGTCTGCCGCATTTTTTGATGAAAAGACGTTAGCTGACACGTTTAGTGTCAACCTTGAGACATTGCCAGAAGCAACCGCCAATGAAGAAACAATGAAGTGGTGGAAAACCCAACCTAAAGCCTGGAAAGCCTGCCGAAAGAATTTAGAACCTCCTACTTTCGCCATGAAAAATTATTGCCGCTGGTTAGAACGACTACCGGGAAATATTATTTTTGTTGGCTACCCCATGGCATTTGACTTTCGGTTTGTCGATTACTACCTTCATCGTTTCGTTGGCCGTAACCCGTTTGGGTATGCTGCCGTGGATA
>JANPKH010000389.1:0-29870 GCA_031425935.1 Gammaproteobacteria bacterium
CAGTCCTTTGGTCGTTGCGGCAGATACTACGATGGTTATCAAATATATAAACCGTGGTGACTTAGATCATCGTCACGATTTTAAGTATAAATTGATCAACCTCATTCTTGAACATACAGTCGCCGAGTACGGCGGCTATCGCATAGAACCCTATCCTAATGATCCTGGCGCACACCGCTTGGCAGCGCTGGTCAATGACGGGGAGATAGTCAATTTGTTATGGGCCTCTCCTGGCACAGTCATATCCCAAGCCGATGTTATAGGAATTCCTTTTGATATTTTACAAGGCTTGCTGGGAAAACGAATTTGCTTAATTAATGGCGCCGATGCCAACCTGTTTAAAACAGCAATCAAAACGAATTCACTTAGTGGTATTACTATGGGGCAGGGCTTGGGTTGGCCCGATTCAGAAATTTACAAATTAAGTAAGGTTCCCGTTATTGAAGCGCCTACATTCGAGGGGCTTGTTAATATGCTGGGCTTTCACCGGTTTGATTGCCTGGCATTAAGTGCCTTTGAAATTGTTGCCACTCATAAAGAAAAGCTCAAAAATATTCCAACACTGACTATCGAAGAAAGTTTACTTATTTATTACGAGTTTCCTATTTATTTTTACGTCAGTGCCAAGCACCCGAAGATAGCTGGGCGAATTAATCTTGGGCTGAAAAAATTACTCGATAACGGAAAATTCGAAGCCCTATTCAATCACTATTACAGTAAAAATATCCAAAAATTAAACTTAACAGCACGACATCAAATCTGTTTGAAATCACCATTTCTGCCGTTAGCTCAGCAATGTAGTCCATCATCCAAGGCAAATGTTAATAAATTTTCAAATACCAATAGTATGTAACTGTTCTTGGTGCGGCAATACTTCGTGTTGCCCCCGAATCAAGCCCGCCTTCCGCCAATATAACTTGTAGCGTAAAATAATAACTTTAATAGCAAGAATATATCTTTTTAAATTCCACTAGCTTAACTTGAGAAAATGAATGCTGACGAAAAAAATAAAATTTCTATTCAGCTTGTGTGCCTTACTGATTGGGGTGCATATGGTAAATATATTCTTGCAGTATCGTTTAAACCAATATGGTATTCAACCACGACAATTATCGAGCATCTGGGCAATTTTTACCGCACCTTTTTTACATGGTGGCATTTATCATCTGGCAAATAACCTGGTAGGTTTATGCATATTTAGTGGCTTGTATCTTGTCCATTCGTTAAGACGCTATATATACAGCAGCATAGTAATCATAGTGCTTACCGGAGTACTTGTTTGGCTTTTCGGGCGCAGCTCAACTCACATAGGTGCGAGTGGCTGGGTCTTCGGGTTGTGGAGTTTGTGTATTGCCACAGCCTGGTTTGAGCGGCGGTTTCTGAATATTGTAATTGCGCTATTTGTGATTCTATTTTACGGCGGCCTTATCTATGGTGTGTTGCCGCGCGATGCCAGAGTGTCATTTGAGTCGCATTTATTTGGTGTAATAGCAGGCGCCATTTGTGCCTACATCAACTCAAAAAGAAAAATTAAATAAGCACATAAAAATAAATTTCTAGCAATAGTGAATGTTGTTTATCATCATCAACGCTAGGATTTATTCAATCGCGGCAATCCAGTAGAAATAATTGCTGCAATAATTATAAATAGCGTTGACGCCCATAGGCACGCAATGAGACCAGCACTTTGATAGATTAAACCAGATAACAGAGTGCCTAGTAATCGCCCCATTGCATTGGCTGTATAATAAAAACCAATATCTAGAGATGCACCATCTTCTTTCGCATAACTCACAATTAAAAAACTATGCAGCGACGAATTAAGCGCAAACACTGCAGCAAAAACTGCTAAACCGGAAATTAATATTACTGCTGCCGGCACATCACTGTGCAATGCAAGAGCTATAGAGGCAGTAACAATAGCCAACAATACTGCCCAGCAAAGCGCTACACGACCATCAGGAATACTACCCTTCGCCACACCAGTAATGTTTATCTTGCTGAGAATTGTCGGTGCTACAGATTGCAGTATGCCGTAACCAATAATCCAGCTTGCGAAAAAACTGCCCACCCACCAGAAACTCCAACCTAACTTACTGCTTAAATACACCGGTAATGCCACCACAAACCATATATCACGCGCACAAAATAAAAATAAACGTGCAGCAGAAAGAATATTAATGGTGCGGCTTTTAGAAAATACCTCAGAAAATTTTGGTTTGCTGTTTGCTTTCCCTAAATCTTTTTTTAATGCCACTATGCTTGCAAGCCAGACGAAGCCAAGCACTGCAGCCATAATAATAACTGCGCTTTTAAATCCATACACTGCAAGCAACGCTCCGCCGAGAAAAAAACCTAAACCTTTAAGCGCATTTTTTGAGCCAGTTAAAACAGCAATCCATTTAAATAACTGATGTTGATTATTGCTTGGCACCAACGATTTAATCGCGCTTTTCGCGCTGAGCTTATTCAAGTCTTTGGCAATGCCAGATAGCGCTTGAGCACCTATCACCCAAAACATTGTGAGCATAGCGGTAGGTACGGCCAGCATAAGCAACGCCAATACTTGCAGCGCTAAACCAATATTCATCGTACGATTCAAGCCGATACGCGCGCCCAGATAACCGCCCAATAAGTTAGTAACAACACCAAAAAA
The DNA here is from genome assembly GCA_031425935.1 of Gammaproteobacteria bacterium. GTDB lineage: Bacteria > Pseudomonadota > Gammaproteobacteria > Pseudomonadales > Cellvibrionaceae > Cellvibrio. The sequence goes on from JANPKH010000389.1 coordinate 2,657, forward strand.
TTCATAAAACAAAAACAACGCAGCAATGCGTAACGGGCTATAACCAAGTTGATGGAAATGCAACACCACGAGCATTCGCAATGCACCGTCGGTGAGAGTAAACGCCCAATAGTTTCCCGTCACAACAAGATATTGTTTAATCTCGGAAGGCAAACTCGTTAATTTTTTAATCATAATGGTTTTCAGCTAACCTGCCAAGCCAACCAATTTCGCCAATTCAACGGTACGATTGGAGTAACCCCACTCGTTGTCATACCAAGCGTAAATTTTTACTTGCGTACCGTTGATGACCATCGTAGAAAGCGCATCGATAATTGATGATCGCGGATCACCACAATAATCTACCGACACTAAAGGCCTTTCTTCATAACCCAGGATATTTTTTAATTCATTTTCACTGGCAGCTTTTAGCAAAGCATTGACCTCGACAACGCTGGTAGTGCGCTCAACTTCAAACACACAATCCGTAAGTGATGCATTAGCTAATGGAACACGCACCGCGTGGCCATTCAAGCGGCCGCGTAATTCTGGAAAAATTTCAGCAATTGCGGTGGCAGAACCGGTGGTAGTAGGAATTAAATTTGAGCCAGATGAACGTGCGCGACGCAAATCTTTGTGTGGTTGATCAAGAATACTTTGGGTATTGGTTAAGTTGTGAATAGTTGTGATGGAACCATGGCGAATGCCAATTTTTTCGTGAATAACTTTTACCACTGGCGCGATACAATTTGTAGTGCAAGATGCAGCGGTAACAATGCGGTGCTCAGCGGGGTTAAACAAATGCTGGTTTACACCCATTACAACATTCAATGCGCCAGCTTCTTTGACGGGCGCACTGACTACCACACGCTTTACACCTTGATGTAAGTAAGCTTGCAAGATTGCGACAGTTTTCATTTTACCGCTGCATTCAATCACCACATCACAGGCGGACCAATCCGTATCGGCAATAGCTTTGTGGGTGGTAACAGCGATAGCTTTTCCATTAATCAGTAGCGTATTGTCGGAGCTTTCCGCTTCGTGATGCCAACGCCCCTGAACTGTATCGAAATTCAACAAATGCGCATAAGTTGCAGCATCGGCAGCAGGATCATTAATGTGTATGAATTCAAATTCAGGCCAGTCCCAGGATGCACGTAATGCCAAGCGACCTATGCGACCAAAACCATTAATACCAATCTTAATTTTTTTCATGTGCGCTCTTCAGAAAGTAACTTTAAATATTGTTGTAAGGCTTTTTAATAGCAGTACTGAGTGCTATTGGGCACTATAGAATATAGGGTATAGTAAACAACATTCGAAATATTGCATATATGATATTTCGAATACATGTCATTTCTGCTTCGCTAATCACGCATACTATTAAAATTTTTTATGGATTATAGATATTATAAAATTATCAAGAAAAATAGTCGTCGCATCTTTGTCTTTACTGGCAGCTTTTTTTGCATGGCTGCAATTTTTTCCGTTACCAGCCTCACTGCAGCAAAATCAATATTCGCGTGTATTGCTATCTAGCGACGTTGCTTTATTAGGCGCACAAATAGCAAGTGATCACCAGTGGCGTTTTGCGCCCGTTGAAACCTTACCAGAAAAATATACTCAAGCCGTTTTAACCTTTGAAGATAAAAATTTTTACTACCATTTCGGCATTGACCCAGTAGCTATTAGCCGTGCCCTGCTCAGCAATATTCGCCGCGGGCGCATCGTGAGTGGCGGCAGCACCATTACATTACAACTGGCGCGCTTGCTTCGCCAGGAGGCGGTGAGTGAAGCGCCGCCGCGCAACATACTCAGCAAAATAGTAGAGGCGTTCATTGCTTTACAATTGGAATGGCGTTTTAGCAAAGCAGAAATTTTGCGCGACTACACTAATCACGCCCCCTTCGGTGGAAATATTATTGGTTTGCATGCTGCATCCTGGCGTTATTTTGGCCGTGCACCAGAGCAGTTATCTTGGGCGGAATCGGCAGTACTCGCGGTATTACCCAACAGCCCATCCATGATGCACTTGGGTTTACAACGCGAATTATTGAAGAAAAAACGCGATCGATTATTGAATAAATTACACGCAAAAAAAATCATCACTGATTTGGATTTGCAACTGGCATTGTTAGAGCCCCTGCCAGAAAAACCTCAACCGCTTCCACAACTAGCAACACACTTGTTAACGCGTTTAATAAAAGAACACCCGGAGCAGCCTCTACATTATTCAACTATTAATCGAAATTTTCAAAAACGTATAAATGAAATCGCCGAACGGCACAGCACGCGCCTCGCGAGCGATGGAATCAATAATATCGCGATTATTTTAATTGATCACAAAACACTACAAACTCTTGCCTATGTAGGCAACCAGGCTTGGCAAGATGCCGCACAATACTCGCCCGATGTGGATATTATTAATCGCCCACGCTCGACGGGCAGCATTTTAAAACCCCTGTTGTATGCCGCCATGTTGCAAGAAAGTGAAATTTTACCCACCACTTTAGTGCCCGATATTCCCACGCAATTTGGCAGTTTTACGCCACAAAATTTTGACCGCCAATTTCGTGGTGCGGTACCAGCACAACAAGCACTAGCCCAATCTTTGAATATTCCCGCAGTGCACATGCTGCGCCAATTTGGTGTGAGTCGATTTCAAGAGCAGCTAAAAAGTTTAGGGATGACCACTCTATTTCGCCCTGCTGATGATTATGGCCTTACACTAATTCTTGGCGGTGCTGAAGGCACCCTTTGGGAAATTAGCGGAATTTATGCGCGCATGATTGCTACTGCCCGCGAAGGGAATTTCACTAAACTGCCAAAGAATATTGCATTACTACAATCAGAGTTACAAACCGAGCGAAAAAATATTCCTGTTATTCGCCAAGGTGCCGCCTGGCTTGCGCTGCAAGCTATGATTGAAGTAGCGCGCCCCGGAAATGAATCACTTTGGCGCGAATATCAAAACAGTCAAACCATTGCCTGGAAAACCGGTACTAGTTATGGCTTGCGCGACGCCTGGGCAATCGGCAGTAACAGTCACTACACAGTTGGTGTTTGTGCTGGTAATGCCGGCGGCGAGCCAGCACCGGCTTTAACGGGCGCTACCAGCGCTGCACCAGTGATGTTCGATGTATTTGATTTGTTAGGGCCAAGTGCTTGGTTGCAAAAACCCGAACATGCTTTAAAAAAAGTGTGTGTGTGTAATGACGATGGCTACCTTGCGGGCGGCCAATGTAATGCAGTAGAAAGTGAAATTCCCGAAGATAGCCACTTTGAAAAAGTTACGCCATTTCATAAGCATATTCATTTACACGGCGAAAAAAATCTACGTGTTCATAGTGGCTGCGAAGCGGTAAATAATATGCGCGCTGTGGATTGGTTTGTATTGCCCGCAGCACAAGAATATTTTTGGCGCCAACATCACAGCAATTACCAATCGCTACCACAATGGCGTTCAGACTGTATTGCACAACTCGCTGAAGTTGACGATGATCAGCCCATGGATTTACTCTACCCTCACGAAACCAGTCGTATTTATTTGCCAGTGGATTTAAATGGGTTGCGTACACGTGCGTTATTACGCGCAGTACATCGCAATAATAAAGCTACCTTATTTTGGCATTTGGATGATAAATATTTAGGTGAAACGAAGGTATTCCATGAACAAAGTGTCGCGCTGGAAGCAGGAATGCATAAATTGTTATTGTTAGATGAGCAAGGTTATAAATTACAACGCTGGTTTAAAGTGTTAGGGGAAGAAAATAAAAATGAACAATAAAATATTAATGTTGTGCACGCTATCCACTTTATTGCTAGGCTCGGCTCTACTATCGGGCTGTGCCACCATGAGTAAGGATGAATGCATACACGCCGATTGGCACATCAAAGGTTTAGACGATGGCAGCCAAGGCTACGCGCTCAACCGCATTGCTGATCATAGTAAAGCATGTGCACGAGCAAAAATAACTCCCGATATAAAAGATTATGAGGATGGCCACAAAAAAGGGGCACGCTTATATTGTCTCCCTGAAAAAGGTTATAGTAGTGGCCGCGATGGCTCATCCTATAATGGCATTTGCCCGCAAGACCTGGAAATAAAATTCTTACGCGCCTATCGCGATGGCCAGGAACTTTATTCAATTCAGCGCAAGATGAATAATTTAACAAGTGATATTTCCAGCAACGAAGCACGCATCGAATCTCTGTACAACGAAATTCAAGCATTACAATATGATATTTCGGAACGCCGCAATGACCATAACGAACGGCAATATAAACTGCATCGTATTGATGATTTGCACTTTCAAATTACCGATTTAGAAATTCGTATTGATCGTGCGGCACATGAATTAAATTTATTCAGAAATGATTATCGAGTAGTAGAAGATAGGCATTATCGCATGGGCTACATTAACTAAAAAACTGGATCCCGCTACGCGAGGATGTCGACAAGTCAGGAAATATTATGCCAACCCTTAACCAACAAATTTTTATCGGGGCGTTCCTTGGTTTACTCATTGGCGGGTTGCTCACCCAAATTAGCGATACATCGCCAATGCATGAATGGGTTATATACACCAGCACCCTGGTAGCAAATCTATTTGTAGATTTGCTCAAAATGGTATTAATACCCTTGGTGTTTTCTACCATTGTCGTGGGTGTTGCTAATTTGCAAGCTCATGCACAAATCAACAGAGTGTGGATAACAACACTTGTATTTTTTGCAAGCACTATGAGTATTGCAATACTTCTAGCACTTGTTGTAATGAACCTGTTGCGCCCCGGCGAAGGCCTACATCTTTCAATGTTCCAGGGCGCCATGGAAAACTTTCAATATAAGCAATTGCCAGCTTCTGACTTTTTCACACAATTTTTACATAGCCTATTTCAAAATCCTTTTGCTGCTTTAGCAAAAGGTGATGTATTTGCAGTCGTTATTTTTGCCTTGTTCCTCGGCGTAGCCTTGGTGATGGGTGGTGAACGCTATCGCAATATTTTAAATCTATTCGAGGAATTTTTAGATTTAATGATGCGCATGATCGGGTGGGTGATGTACTTGGCACCATTCGGAATTCTTGCGTTATTGATAAAGTTAGTTGCCACCCAAAATATGGAGCTATTGACTACCTTGGCTAAATTTGTAGTCATTGTCATTGCACTTACCTTAATTCATGGCGTTATTATTTTGCCTACCATTTTATATGCGGTGACAAAAAAAACTCCTCTATGGTTTTGGCGCGGCTCACGTGAAGCATTAATAACTGCATTTGCTACCAGCTCCAGCTCAGCCACTTTGCCAGTAACCTTGCGCTGCGTAGAGCAGAATTTACATGTGCAAAAAGATATTGCCGGCTTTGTAGTACCGCTCGGCGCGACAATTAATATGGACGGCACAGCGCTTTATGAGGCCGCAGCCGCTTTATTTATCGCAAATTTAGTCGGTATTGAATTAACCCTGGCCCAACAACTCATTCTCTTTTGCACCGCAATGATCGCCGCTATTGGTGCACCGGGAATTCCAAGTGCAGGCATGGTCACTATGATAATGGTGTTGCAATCTGTGGGCCTGCCGGTTGAGGCCATTGCTATTCTATTGCCAATAGACCGCGTGCTCGATACATTTCGCACCATCGTAAATGTTGAGGGCGACATGATTGGTAGTTTGGTGGTGCAAAAAATTGTGGGTATAGAAAAATAGAAAACAAAAACACTATTTGCGTTGATGAGATTAATTTTAATCACTGCGCTGATTATTTTTGTTGTTATAGGCTGACTGAGAGAGTTATATAAATGGCAAGCAAGGAATTTATTTTACAAAGAATATGTATTTATGCAGGTCAAATAATTGACCCTAATTCAGACTCGCAAGTAGAAGAGATTTTACTGCGTAAATTTAATATTCATCTACCACAACGACGTTCGATGAACGAATCCATCACTGCCGCAATTAGCACTCATGAAATTCTGAGTTTAATTATACAGTATCGCACTATCCGGCCTTAGACACGAATGTGCTATGAAATAGACCTGCGAACAAAACTTATGGAACATGTGAACCCATTGCAAAGTCTGCGGGCCCGAGCTCTACCCACAAACTAAGCGCTGGTCAGAGCGCTCAAAAAATTGAACGCTCTAACAGTTAAGTTATTTTAACGCGTCAATAGTTGCGCCAAATTTAATGTGAAAGATGCTACCGTTTAAAGATAGTGCGGGAATAGATTTAACACCTTTAGATTCTGCCTCTAAAATTTTAGCTTTTACCTGACCAAGATATACAATTTCAATGTCATACTTTTGTGGGTCTAGAGCACTAGCTATGCTATCAAAACCGCCAAATTATATGCAGCTAAATTAAAAGAGAGTTTTTATGAAAAAAGTAATATTTGTATTTGCATGCTTCATATCATCACTAAGTTATTCAAGCAGTCAATCAACACCGCCTGAGTTATGGTCTTGGTTTAAAGATTTAGATAAATCAGCAAAGGCATGTGAAATTCAAAGTTCTTTTATATTGCAAAAACTTAAGGTTGAAAATCAAACAGAAAATGAATACGGTCTTTATGGAAATATTAAGAGTAACCGCATTGTCATTAAATGCATTGCAATCGGTGAAAAGAGTAAATTATGGGTTGCCGTTGCTGGCAATGATAAAGATTCTGTTGAATATATTAGAAATCTTCTTATAAAAGAAATTGAATAGGTACCTTATATTGGCAAAATTTTCTCTGTGTTTCGCTATAACTACTTGAGAACTTTCTCCAACATATCAGGTATTACCATCTCCAATACCGGCATGGAAATTCCTTTATGTTTTTAAAAAAAATATTTGTGGCATGCGTTGCCATCTCGTCAGTTTGGATATCATCTAGTTTTGCTCGTGAAATAGCTCTAACGTTTGATGATGTTCCAACAGCGGACACCATACTAATGACGGGTAATGAGCGTACTGAAAAATTGATTGCAGCATTAAAGTCGGCGAAAGTTCCCGATGCGATGTTTTTTATTAAAGCCAACGCTATTAATGTCGATACCCAGCAAAGACTAGCTCAGTATGCTAATGCAGGCTTTCATTTAGCTAATCATAGCTTTAGCCATCGCTCCGCAAATGACATTAGTACAGATGATTATCTAGCTGATACTTATCGTGCGCATATATTGATTAAAGAGCTGCCCAATTTCTTACCTTACCACCGCTTTCCATTTTTGCATTACGGAAAAGATATAAAATCCATTCATTATCTCCGCTCGGAATTAAAACAATTAGGTTATCAGGATGGCTATATCACCATTGATAATTTTGATTGGTATATCAGTGCACTCATTACCAAAGCAGCCGATGAAAAAAGAATTATTCACTACGATAACGCACGCGATTTTTATGTACGGACTATGATCAACAGCATTGAATTTTATGACGCGCTTGCCAAAAAAACCTTAAAGCGTTCGCCGCGTCACGTATTGCTACTGCACGAAAACGATGCAGCCGCTTTATTTGTCGGCGATTTAGTTGCAGAGCTGAGGAAGCAAGGCTGGAAAATCATTAGCCCGCAAAGAGCGTATCAGGATACGATTGCGAGACAGCTTCCAAAAACTATTTTTTATAAGCAAGGCCGCGTAGCGGCGATTGCACATAGCAAAGGTATTCCTGAAACTGAGTTGCGTCACGAATCAGAAAACATTGGGTATTTAGATAAGATGTTTAAGGAAGCGGGTGTTACTCAGTAGCGAAAAAAATTACATTAATTTCGCCGGCGCAGTACTTTTGCGAATAATAAATTCGGTTGGCAACACACAATCAGTTTGGCTAAGCGATTCACCTTCAATAATACGCAGCAACATATCCATCGCCATTTTTCCCATTTCTTCTGCGGGCTGCGAAATGGTAGTGAGGCTGGGATCGCTATACTTAGCGTAAGCGATATCGTCAAATCCCGTTACCGACATATCTTCAGGAATACGTATGCCTTGCGCCTTTAATGTTTGCATGGCACCAATTGCCATTTCATCATTCAAGCAAAAAATAGCAGTAGGGCGCTCCTTCATATTGCAGAACTGAAATGCTGCATTAAGCCCAGACCACATGGTGAAGTCACCTTCAGCCACTAATTCTTTTGAAAACTCGATTCCTGCATTGCGCAAACTTTCTTTGTAACCTTCTAATCTATCAATCGTGTGCGGATTATCTTTTAACCCGGAGATGACACCAATACGACGATGCCCGAGCGACAATAAATAGTCCACCATGGTTCTCGCCGAACCTCGGTTATCGATATGAATAGCGGGGCCAGCATTGTATTCGCAGCCGCAAGCATAGACGCAGGGAATATCGGCCGAGATATTACTTTTAGTTTTTTCGGAGCTGGGACGCAACTGAATAATGCCGTCAGCTAAACGTGTTTCGACACGGCGAATATATTCTTGCTCGCGCTCCACTGTACCGCGAGTGTCACCTAAAAGTACGGCGTAACCTTTTTGCTGGGCGCGATCCTCGAGTGCGCGAATAAATAAGCCGTAAAACGGGTTGGAGATATCTGGAACTAAAACCACCACAGCGTAAGAGCGGGCAGAGCGGAAGTTTCGCGCAAGCATATTCGGCTTGTAATCCATCTTGGCGACAGCAGCGTGAACCTTAGCCAGGCTCTGGCTAGAAACCTTTTCAGGCATGCTTAGCGCGCGCGATACGGTGGCCACTGAAACTCCGGCGACGCGGGCAACTTCACGAATACTAGACATAGGTTTCTCTTAATGACTGAAGTTGATTGTAAGTGGGTTACGGGCGAAAACGTACATTAACGCCGTGGCCGATTATATCGGCCCAACCGCGCCTGTATAGGTAAATTATTTGAATTGTGACATTAAAATTGGCTAGCAAATTTCACTGTAACCGATTACATTAGTGATACCGAGAGAATTAGCCTATAACAAGAGTGGCGCTTTAATAAAAATTCTCACGGCGTAATGGCTGTTTTATTCCCCATCATGGGGAGCAGAATAATAAATGGAAAACCAAATGAACCTCCCTTTACTCGATATCGTTATTGTCCTCACTTTTATTTGTTCAACAATTTGCGTTGGCTTTTGGGTTTCAGCCCGCGCCTCTAAGGATATGAATAGCTATTTTCTCGGCGGCAACAAGCTTAAATGGTACATGCTCGGCCTCTCTAATGCGTCAGGGATGTTTGATATAGCCGGCACCATGTGGCTGGTTTATTTATTGTTTATTTATGGCTTAAAAAGCGTTTTTATCCCTTGGCTTTGGCCAACCTTCAATCAAATTTTTCTCATGGTGTTTTTGGCAACCTGGTTGCGCCGTTCTGGCGTGATGACCGGCGCTGAATGGATTACGTTCCGCTTTGGAGATGGAATGGGGGCGCGTCTTTCCAACGTCATAGTGGTGTTTTTTGCCTTGATCAGTGTGATTTCTTTTACGGCTTATGGGTTCATTGCAATCGGTAAATTTGCCTCAGTATTTTTTCCATGGAAACTGTCTGCAGACGCCCACACTAACGATGCCTACTATGGCCTGTTGATGACGGCAATCACTACTTTATACATTATTAAAGGCGGTATGTTTTCAGTCGTATTTACTGAAGTCTTCCAATTTATTGTGACTACTATTGCCAGCATTGGGGTCGGGATTATAGCCATGCATCAGGTATCGCCCGAGATGCTTGCAGCAGCTGTGCCGGATAACTGGAGCGACATTACATTCGGATGGCAATTGGATATTGATTGGTCGGGCCGGCTAGATGCAGCAAATGCAAAAATTGCTGCGGATGGCTATTCCATGTTTGGCGCCTTCTTTATGTTGATGCTCTACAAAGGCGTTTTACTCAGCTTTGCGGGCCCTGCACCAAACTATGATATGCAAAGAGTGCTTTCCACTCAGTCACCACGCGACGCCGCCAAAATGAGTGGGTTTGTGACGGTGGTGCTAATGTTTCCGCGCTACATGTTAATAACCGGCTTAACAATATTGGCCTTAGCGTTTTACATGAATGATTTGCGGGGCATGGGCGCCGACGTCGACTTCGAACAAATTCTGCCATTTGTTTTAAAAAATTATATTCCTACTGGTTTGCTAGGTTTGCTCATCGCCGGGCTGTTAGCGGCATTCATGTCCAACTTTGCTGCTACCGTTAACGCTGCACCAGCGTATGTGGTGAATGATATTTACAAACGCTACATCAACCCAAATGCACCGGCAAAAAAATACGTGCACTTGAGTTATTTTGTATCTGTTATTTTTGTCATTTTGGGAGTGTCGCTCGGCTTCTTTATTCCCAGCATCAATAGCGTTTTGCAATGGGTCGTTAGCGGCTTGTTTGGTGGCTACACCGCATCCAATGTTCTTAAATGGTATTGGTGGCGATTTAATTCTTATGGCTATTTTTGGGGCATGCTAGTTGGAATTATTAGCGCGCTGGCATTATCACAAACCGACATAAATGCATTGCAAGCATTCCCCTATTTATTTGCGCTTTGCCTATGCACTTGCGTCATCAGTGCCATGCTCACACCGGCAACAGATTTAGAAGTATTAAAAAAATTCTATTTAAAAGTTCGCCCTTGGGGCTATTGGGGCCCAGTACAAAAAGCTGCGCGTCTTGAATATCCAGCAATCCAACCTAATAGAAATTTCTACCGCGATATGGTGAACGTTGTTGTCGGTATATGTTGGCAAACCAGCTTAATGGCGGCACCTATTTTTATGGTGATTCAATATTGGCATGAGTTTGCAATTGCGTTAGCCGTGGCCGCAATGTCTACACTTTTCTTATGGAAGAATTGGTATGTCCATTTGCAAGATTATCCAAATGACATACCGCCACATCTATTGCTCGGCACAAATGACGAACATTTAATAAAAAACGCCTAACCACATTTTTTACCAGGATAATTTTACATGAGTCAATTTAAGCAATCGGTTCAAGGCTTACTTGAGCAGTACGAGAGTTTAGTCACAAAAGAAAATTCGCCCAAACAAAATAGTAATGGAATTTATATCTGTTATAAAAATCCCATTCTTACCGCTGAGCATGCACCCATCTTTTGGCGTTACGATTTAAACGAAACTACTAATCCATTTTTAATGGAGCGGCAGGGAGTCAATGCGACATTTAATTCGGGGGCATTGTATTGGCAAGGTAAATATATTTTGGTGGTACGCGTAGAGGGCGTTGATCGAAAATCATTTTTCGCCATTGCTGAAAGTGCGAACGGTATCGATAATTTTCGTTTTTGGGATTACCCAATTACATTACCTGAAACTGAGCGTCCCGATACTAACGTGTATGACATGCGTTTAACTGCACATGCAGACGGCTATATTTACGGCTTGTTTTGTACCGAGCGAAAAGATCTAACGCGCTTAGAAGACACCTCAGCCGCAGAAGCGCAATGCGGCATTGCACGCACAAAAGATTTAATAACCTGGGAGCGCTTACCGGATCTAATTACCTACTCCGGCCAACAACGCAATGTTGTATTACATCCTGAATTTATAAATGGAAAATACGGTTTATTTACACGCCCACAGGATGGATTTATTAGCGTTGGCGGTGGCGGCGGAATTGGTTGGGGTTTGGTGGATGATATAACCCGCGCCGAAGTAAAAACAGAAGTTATTGTTGATGGAAAGATTTATCACACCATTAAGGAAGTTAAAAATGGCCAAGGCCCTGCACCCATTAAAACGGCTGAAGGCTGGCTTAACCTTGCGCACGGTGTACGTAATACTGCTGCAGGTTTACGTTATGTGCTCTACATGTTTTTAACCGAATTAGAGCGGCCCTGGGTTGTTACTTATAGCCCCGGCGGTCACTTTTTTGCACCGCATGACGATGAGCGCGTGGGCGACGTTTCAAACGTAATTTTTTCAAATGGCTGGATTGCAAACGAAAAAAATGAAGTGTTTATTTATTACGCTTCGTCCGATACTCGCATGCATGTTGCCACCACAACTATCGAAAAATTAATTGATTACTGTAAAAATACACCCGAGGATAAGTTGCGTTCGGCAGCTTCCGTTGCGGCGCGCAATACACTAATCAGTGCAAATCTTAATATTTTGAAAAATTTGGTTTAAGTATTATGTCGAGCGTTATGTTCACTGCACCATTGATTACATCGATGAATACTGCAAGTCTCGCTGAGCGTTTGCCCGCCCTGCAACAAGAATTTAAGCAGGAGTTAATTGCAATTGCAGATTGGTGGGTTGCGAATGCGATTGATCACGAACTAGGTGGTTTCTTTGGCGAAATAAGTGCAGACAACATACCAGTAAAAGATGCCAGCAAAGGAGTTATTTTAAATGCCCGGATCTTATGGTTTTTTAGCGAAGTTGCCTTGGAAATAAATAATCCTGTATATCGTAATTGTGCAAAACGTGCCTATGATTATTTATTACAATACTTTTTCGATAAGGAATATGGCGGCGTTTACTGGGAACTAGATTCTTTCGGCAACCCCATTAATTCAAAAAAACAAACCTATGCGCAGGCATTTGCAATTTATGCCCTCAGCGCGTATTACAAGCTAACAAAAAATGAACAAGCGCTCGCGTTAGCGCTAAATTGTTTTGAGTTGCTTGAAGCAAAAACTGTCGATCGCGAACGCGAGGGTTATCTTGAGGCATTCACCCGCTCATGGGGTAAGGTGGAAGATTTTCGCCTTAGTGATAGAGATCTGAATTTTCCTAAATCACAAAATACACATTTGCATGTACTGGAAGCTTACACCAGCCTTTACCACATTTACCCAACGCTAGAAATTAAAGCTGCATTGCGCCACAGCATTGAGTTGTTTGATAAATATATGATTGATAAAAAAACCTTTCACTTGCGAATGTTTTTAGATGGTGATTGGAATGACTTTTCTCCTGGCGTTACTTACGGGCACGATATAGAGGCTAGCTGGTTAATTGCTAAAGCATTGGAGTCGTTAGGGGACGATACATACACCGCAGCCTTAACACCAACGCTAATAAACATTGCTGATGTCACCATGCAAGAAGCGATGGACCCCTATGGACAAGTAATGGATTCATACGATTTTTCATCAGACAAAGTAAGTGCCGACATTGTGTGGTGGGTACAAGCTGAAGCTTTAGTTGGTTTCCTGTGCGCATATATTACAAGCAACGAACAAAAATATTTAACCGTAGCGGAAAATCTGTGGCAATCTATAAAGAAATATCAAATCGACCACGAACACGGTGAGTGGCACTGGTCGTCAATATTATATACGTCGCAAAAAAATCTTAATTACAAAGTCGGATTTTGGAAATGCCCGTATCATAATGGTCGCGCAATGATAGAGGCCGGACATTATCTAAGAAAAATACATGTAGACTAGTCATCAATACAACATAAACATATTCATAACATATTAGAGAGGTTAAAAATGAAATTTTTAAAAATTGTATGCATGGTCATCTTGTTACCAGTTTTAACCAGTACTGCAATAGCCAATGAAAAATCTGCTACTCAAGCAGCAAACAAACAAAATTTTATTTCTGTTACTGGAACCCATTTTTCACAGAAAGGCAGCACCTATTACGTAGTGGGCGCCAATCTTTGGTACGGAGGATATTTGGGTTCAGCGGGGAAAATTGGTAACCGTATGCGGCTTGCTAAGGAGTTAGATAATTTAAAAGCCCTGGGCATCAATAATTTACGGGTACTAGCCGTATCAGAAAAAAGTGACCTGAACAGCGCCGTGCATCCATCCACTACTAATGGTTTTGATCAATATGATGAAGAGCTGTTAGCAGGCCTGGATTTTTTTATGGCCGAAGTGGCCAAACGTGACATGACGGTGGTGTTATATCTCAATAACTTTTGGCAATGGTCCGGCGGTATGACGCAGTACATGAGCTGGGTAGACGGCAAGCCTGTGCAAGATCCTAACGTGACCAATGATTATGAAAGTTTCATGAAAAAATCTGCGTCATTTTATCAAAACAAAAAAGCACAAAATGAATTCCGAAAAACAATTAAAAAAATTGTAACGCGAGTGAATACTGTGACGGGTAAACCTTACAGTGATGACCCCACTCTTATGTCATGGCAACTAGCGAATGAGCCTCGCCCAGGCAACTCCAAAGCAACAGCCAAAGAAAAATCAATTTATATTAGGTGGGTAATCGACACTGCAAAATATATTCATAGCCTGGATAAAAACCACATGGTAAGTAGTGGTAGTGAAGGTCTAATGGGTTCCGTCAATGACGAAAACGTTTTTGTAGATGCGCATTCGTCTCCCTATATTGATTATCTTACTTATCATATGTGGGTTAGAAATTGGGGATGGTACGATCAGAAAAAGCCGGATGAAACTTGGGATAATGCCTTAACAAAAGGCAAAAATTATTTAAATGTACATATCGACATAGCGAAAAAAATAGGTAAGCCAATTGTACTGGAAGAATTTGGTTTAGATCGTGATAACGGTGCCTATGACATTCAATCAACAACTCATTACCGAGATAAATTTTATCGCGAAGTGTTTGATATAGTGCACAAGCGCGCCGCTGCCGGTGATGCCATTGCCGGATACAATTTTTGGGCATGGAATGGCGCTGGCCGTACCACTAACGCTAATTATTGGTGGAAAGAGGGCGACGATTATATGGGTGACCCACCTCAAGAACAGCAAGGCATGTATGGCATATTTGATTCAGACATAAGCACCATACTACTCCTTAAAGAATATTCAAATAAAATGCATTCAATTTCAAATACGCATACTCACTAATAAAAGAAGACGGTCGCGCAAACCGTTAAAAAGTATTTGTTACAGAGGAGGCCTGCTCGTACCTGCCTCTTCTGTTTCATCGCTAGACTCAAAGAAGAGATCAGATGGTAAAGTCACAATTAGTTCAAATGGGATATGACCCTCAATAATGGCTTGTTCACTGTGAAGTTTTAAGGATACCTTTCCACCTCGCTCATTTAAAAATTGTTTGACCGCGTCAAGGCCAACTCCCCGGCCCGAAATATCCGTAACAGTATCTTTAGTGGTTACTCCAGAATGAAACATTAATTGCGCAATTTCTAAAGCACTTGGTGTATCACTCGCTTTCCATCGCTTGAGTTGCACTCCCTTCTTAAATAAACAGTCAATATTTACGCCACGACCATCATCCTGAATCGAAATATTTAACACGCCTTCATTGATCTCGGGACGAATTGCAATTGCACCGTGTTCATTTTTTTCAAGAAGCAATCGTTCTTCTGTACTTTCTAATCCGTGATCAACGCAATTACGAAGAATATGTGAAAAAATATCTTTCATTAGCTCCTGCGCCTTGAGTTTAATTCGTATATTATTTGGTTCAATAATCACTACAGGCGTTTTTTTGTCTAATTGAGAAGCTATACAAGACAGCGAAGAAATAACATCCACTAAGTTTTGCTCTATAGAGTTGGCATTAATTCGGCTGATATAGACTTTTAGTTTATCGATCTCTTTAGTGTCAACGTAGGTTTGAATTTTATCCATAATAGTATTGTTCATCCAAAACCCATCGTGTCGTTCTGAACCTGTAGTCGTTCCTCTTCCCAAAACAGCACGATAAACATGTGCATATTCTGCCAGAGCATTTTCCACAAAATCTAAATCGCCGAGCAATTTTGAAGGTTCCCAAAGAGCTTCTGGAGAAGATTTTAGTGCACTATAGGCCGATTCAACTTCATGCGCTGCGTTACTTAAATGTGTAAAGCCCAAGGTTCTACTATTACCCTTTATGGTATGCATATTCCTAAATAAAAGTGCAACAACCTTGTCATCCCGTTGTTCAGTTGCATCGATGGCATCACGGCATACCTTAATGTATCTCGTTGCAGATTCTTCAAAACCTAAATATTTTTCTGCAGAAAGATTGAGTAATTGACTAATAATTTCAAGCTGACGCTTTTGCTCACGCGCCGCATTTTCCATTTGTTTAATTTGTGTCACATCGCGAACAGAAACCATTAATTTACTAACAACATCATCAGCAATGATGGGGTTCCAATCTAAAGAAAGAAATTTTTTCTTATTGCCAATCTCAATATCGTACTCAGTGATCAGCAGAAGGCTATTGAAATCAAAATTAATTTCATCTTCACCGATGATGGCAAACATGGCAGCCTTGGCGGAGTCTAACGCATCACTGCCAATGTTAGCGCCAGTGAAGAGAAAATCACTGGCATCCCGCCCGGCAATTTTCCTGGTTTCAAAAATAGATTCCAAGTGCTGTGAATATTCCTGATGAATTTTTCCTTGGTCTTCCACCGTAAATAAACCTTGCGGCATATTACTGAGCATCGCTTGAATGTTTTTACTCTTTTCGCGAACCTCTGCAGTTCGCTCTGTCACTTTAAGTTCCAATATGCGGTTTTGTTCCTCGATAAGTTGACGTTTTCTGCGTTGGTGATACATCAGTAACGCCAAAATGCCAATTACCAATAAACTATAAATTGTGTAAGCCCACCAGGTTTTCCAAGGCGGTGGCAATTGGATAATGGTGATGGACTTTCCTTCTTCATTCCACACACCATCATTGTTACTGCCTTTCACTTTAAATACATATTTCCCCGCATTCAGGTTAGTGTATTTCGCCGCTCGCTGACTTCCGGCATCCAGCCAATCTTTGTCAAAACCTTCTAATTTATACGCATAATTATTTTTGGCAGAATCCCTGAAATTCAGTGCGGAAAAGTTAAATACAAACATCGATTTTTTATAATCAAGAGTCAGGATATCAGTCTGATTAATAGACTCTTTCAGAATTCCGTCGTCGCCGTCCACAGCAACCGTATCGGAAAATATTTTAAAATCGGTTAAGACAATAGGAGGTATCTTTTTATTTTCAGTCAGCTCTTTTGGATTAAAAATACGCAGGCCATTAATGCCACCAAAAATAATTTCGCCACGGCTACTGACAATACCGGAATCAGTTGCAAAACCACCAAGAAGCCGGCCGCTAATGCGATTGTAATTTTTAATTCTTTTCGTTTCGGGATTGAATGAAGCAAAACCATTGTTAGTATTTATCCATAAATTTCCATCGAAATCTTCCACGATAGTGCGAATAGTATCATCTATAAAACCGCTACTTTTATTATAAACTGTGAAACTTTTTGTCTCTGGATTAAACAAATTTAAACCTGCATCTGTGCCAACCCATAGTCTTTTTTTGCTGTCTTCAAAAATTGAAATGGTGGATGGATTGCTCAAACTAGTAGGATTTTTAGGATCTGAAGTAAAACGTATAAAGGATTCCTTTTCACGATTCATAAGGTTCAATCCTGAACTCGTGCCCACCCAGATATTGCCCTTGGAATCCTCGAGCGTATTCCAGGCCAAATTACCGGTTAATGATTCAGGATCATTTTCAACGTGTGTGTAATGGGTGAAAACCTTTGTTTCACGATTGTATTTACTAACTCCCCCGGAATGCGTAGCAAGCCACATGTCATGATTTTTATCTTCACGAATGGCCCAAACGGGCGCACTGTTAAGCCTATCTGAAGTGCTTACCCTTTCCGTAGTTTTACGCTGTAGATCAAAAGGGTAGCGTGTAAATTTTTTGTCGGCTGGATTATAACTTGCAAAACCGCCGCCCCAAACACCTACCCAAATCAAACCGGTCGAGTCAATGTAGGTGCTTAATACTGCGTTGCCATTAATGGTGGACGGATCATTAGGGTCATGTTTGAAACTGGTAAAGTTTCCAGTTTCGCGATTAAAAAGATTTAAACCGCCGCCATCGGTGCCAATCCATAAGTCGCCATTTTTATCTTCTTGAACGGCTAAAACGGCGTTATGGCTGAGACTATTAGGGTTGGAAATATCCCGGGCATAAGAAATAATTGCCGCGCTGGAACGATCAAAAAAATTAATACCAACTGGATAATTGCCGACCCAAATATCCCCGCTTTTATCTTCAAAAACAGTGCGGACCTGATTTGAATTAATAGATCCCGCTCGACCAGCTTCGTATTGGTGATTAATAAAACGATTTTTTTGTTTATCGAAAACAGATACGCCGCCGCCATCAGAAGCTATCCATAAAGCGCCTTGAGAATCTAATAGTAGTTTCCAGACATCATTGCTAGCTAAACTATAACGATCACTAGGGTCATTCGTATAACGTTTAGCTTGCGTAGTGTTTGGGTCAAAATGAACAAGCCCATTAGAGGTCGCTAACCAAAATTTACCTTCTTTATCGGATATAATATCGGCAACACGATTGTCAGGAATTGAATCAGGTTTTTCTGCGTTTATTTTATATAGTGTAAAATTTTTGGTTTGCCAATCAACTTTTTCTAAACCTTCTTCTGTACCTAACCAAATGTCGTTTTTATCCAAGTATGCGGTATTAACTCGTCTGCTTTTAAGCCAATTTTGCTTGGAGTTATCAGGAACTATAACGGTATATTTTAGGGATTGGGGATCAATGACGAAGAGGCCAGAAAGGGAGCAACCAAGAATTTCGCCGCTCGGTAACTCTACAATGCGCGTGACATCGCTAGTTGAAATTTTTATTTCCTGATTGTCATTATCACTAACTTGGCTAAGCTTTTCTTTGTTGGAGTTGAATTGGAATATTCCCGTTCTGGTTGCAACCCATATTGTATGGCGGCTATCTTCAAAAATATGCTGAACAAATTTTACGCCTACTTTTTCATCGGGCTTATCGCCGCCTGCACTCGCGTATATTTGTCGAAATTCGTAACCGTCGTAACGAATAAGTGCACTAGACCCGCCAAACCACATAAATCCTTCGCTGTCTTGAAATAACGCTCCGCCTTCGCCCATGGCAATATCTTTATTTTCAAGGATATTTTGAAAGCTAATTTGTTCGGGAATACTAGAGGCTGAACTCGATGCACTGAATAAAACGCTGCATACTACTAACGAAATTAAAATCGGCAGTTTAGGAGAAAAATAGCCAAATAATGGCAAATTTTTGGCAAACATTTTCATAAATAGAATCCGGGTGAGCTAAACGAATTTTTATAAAAATAAGATACGGCTTAGCACGACCACTTCAGTGCCAGATGCATATCTATGACTTTTTAAGTGTAGTAGCAAAACCAGGTACGCAGCGTCTAAATGCAACATAAAAGAGGCTAAATGTCGCAGGACTTATAACGATTTATAATCAATACAAAATGACGCCCAAAAGCCGTGCGACCGAAGCCCATACGCGTATGAAATGAGCGATTTTAGTGCGCACTCAGCGCTTCTGCTTCAAAGAATAAATGTGATGGTAAAGTCACAATTAACTCAAAAGGCATAAATGCTTGACCCTCAGCGAGTTCATGAAGTGCCAGGGATACACCGCCGCCTTGCTCCTCCAAAAATTGTTTTACAGCATCCATACCTACACCACGACCGGAAATATCGGTCACCGCTGCTTTAGTGGAAACACCGGAATAAAAAATCAATTGTGCAATTTCTGCAATATCGGGATGATCACTCTCATTCCATTTACCGAGCTGTACACCTTTATCAAATAAATCTTCTATATTTAATCCGCGACCATCATCTCGTACAGAAATTTGTAAAGTATTCTGATCCACTTTTGTATCGATAAAGATTGTTCCACGCTCGCTTTTGCCCGCGCCAATTCGCTGGTCCTTGCCTTCCAAACCGTGGTCTATACAGTTGCGTAAAATGTGGGAAAAAATGTTGCGTATTAATTCCTGCGCTGACTCCTTAATAAATATCTTGTTAGCAGTAATCTTAACTATTGGCGTACTCTTGCCTAGCTGTACCGCAATGGAAGAAAGTGATGCAATAATATCTTTTAGATTCTGCTCAATAGTCATAGCATTAAGGCGATCTATATAACTTTCCAGCTCATCTACCTTGCGATTTTTTAAATAACTTTTAATTTTGTTCACGATATCATTACTTATCCAGGATCCACCTCGCCTATCAGGTCCCGTACTGTCGCTTCTACCTAAAACGGTGCGATAGACATGGGCATATTCAGCCAAGTCTTTCTCAACGACATCCAAATCTTTTAATAATACCAAGGGTTCCCAGCTTCTTTCCTCAGACGACTTTAAACCGCTGTAGGTTGATTCCACTTCATGTATTGTATTGCTAAGGTAGGTAAAGCCAAAGGTCCTGCAATTACCTTTTATGGTGTGCATATTTCTAAACAATAGCGCAATAACTTCTTTCTCATACCCCGAACAGGTTTGAATTGCCTTGCGGTTCGCTTGAATATAGCGAGTTGTTGATGCCTCAAAGCCGAGATACTTTTCAGCTGATAAATTAAGTAATTGATTGACGATATCCGATTGACGTTTTTGTTCTCGTGCAGCGCTTTCCATTTGTTTTACTTGAGTTACATCGCGCACAGATACCATCAATTTGTTAACAATATTTTCAGTGGTGATGGGGTTCCAATCCAGAGATAAATGTTTTTTCTTGTGTCCAATCTGAATATCGTATTCATTAGGTAACAAATATTTATTAAATTCATAATTGATTTCATCCTCGCCGATAATGGTAAAAATGGCAACCCTGATAGAGTCCATGGTGTCACTACCCATGGAGGCTCCAGAAAATAAAAATTCATTAACATTGCGGCCCGCAATATTATTGGTCTCGAATATTACTTCCAAAAACTGTGAATATTCTGGATGTATATGACCATCCTCTTGTACCGTAAATAGACCTTGAGGAATATTGCTAAGCATTGCCTGAATATCCTTGTTCTTTTCCCTAACTTCAGCAGTGCGTTCGGCGACTTTGATCTCCAACAATTTATTTTGTTCTTCAACCAGCTTGCGCTTCCTGCGCTGGATGAAAACAAACCAGCCCAGTAAACTGATTATTGTCAGCGCATATAATGTGTAGGCCCACCAGGTTTTCCAGGGCGGTGGTAGTTGAATTATGGTGATTGATTTTCCCTCTTCGTTCCAAACACCATCGTTGTTGCTGCCTTTCACTTTAAAAACATATTCTCCTGCATTTAAATTGGTGTATTTTGCTGATTTCTGATTGCCGGCATCCAGCCAATCTTTATCAAAACCTTCTAATTTATAGGCGTATCTATTTTTTTCAGAATCCCTGAAATTAAGTGCCGAGAAACTAAATACAAACATGGATTTCTTATAATCCAGTACGATGGTATCGGTTTGATTAATAGCCTTTGTTAGCATTCCATCGGGCGCATCTACTTTTATGCTATCAGAAAATATTTTAAAATCCGTTAGCACTACGGGTGGTGCTTGTTTGTTTTCGTTAAGTTCTTCAGGATGAAAAATTCGCATTCCCTCAATGCCACCCAAAATAACTTCGCCGCTTTTACTGAGAAGCCCTGAATCAAGTAGAAACCCACCGATTAACCGCCCACCGATGCGAGTATAATTTTTTATTTTTTTGGTCTCTGGATTAAACGAAGCAAATCCATTATTGGTACTTAGCCACAAATTGCCATTGGCATCTTCCAAAATATTGCGAATCCCATCGTCAATAAAACCACTTTTTTTATTGTAAACCGTAAAGTCTTTTGTCTCAGAATTAAATAAATTCAAGCCAATACCCGTACCTATCCATAATCGTTGTTTACTGTCTTCAAAAATTGAAAGAACAGATGGATTGCTAAGGCTTTTGGGATTTTTAGGGTCGTGGGTAAAATTAGTGAAGCTAGCCTTCTCGCGATTCATCAGACTCAAGCCATCTACGGTGCCAACCCAAAAATTGCCCTTGAAATCTTCAAACGTATTCCAAGCTATGTCACTACTCAAGGACTCAGGGTCACTGTCAAGATGAACGTAGTGAGTAAATATTTTTGTTTCGCGGTTGTATTTGCTAATGCCGCCACTGTGAGTACAAATCCATATGTCATGATTTTTATCTTCGCGAATATTCCATACGGATTCACTATTAAGTCGGGTTGACGTACTGACTCTCTCGGTAAATTTGCGCTTCCTATCAAACGGGTAACGGGTAAATTTTTTATCCGCCGGGTTAAAACTTGCCAATCCCCCACCCCAGGTACCCGTCCAAATTATTCCTGTGGAATCTATATAAGTTGATAATACTGCATTAGCGCCAATTGTCGTGGGATCCTCAGGGTCATGCTTATAACTCGTAAATTCATTTTTTTTACGATCAAAAAAATTTAATCCACCGCCGTCAGTGCCTATCCATAAATTGCCGTCCTTATCCTCTTGGATGTGTTGGATCATGCTATGGCTAACACTGGTCGGGTCAGTTTTATCGTTGGTATAAGTAGCAATGGGTGCGCTTGAGCGGTCAAAAAAATTGATACCTATAGGATAATTACCCACCCAAATATCCCCATTCTTATCTTCAAATAAAGTGCGCGCTTTATCTGTACTGAGGGAGCCAGCACGACCTGCATCAAACTTATGGTTAATAAAGCGATTTTTTTCTTTATCAAAAACTGATACGCCACCACCATCAGACGCTGTCCAAAGAATACCTTGGGAATCCATTAGCAATTTCATTACATCATTGCTACCTATACTAAAACGATCATTCCGATCGTGAACGTAGCGCTTGGTCTGTTGTGTTATGGGGTCATAATGGACTACACCATTATAGGTAGCCAGCCAAAATTTGCCTTCGCCAGCTGGTACGATATCGACAACGCGGTTGTCCACAGTTAAATCAGGATTGTCAGGAGTTAGCTTATAAAGCGTAAATGTTTTTGTTTTCCAATTGAGTTTTTCCAAGCCAATTTCAGTGCCCAACCAAATGTCATCAGAGTCTAACTGAATGGAATTAACGCGCGGACTATGCAGCCAATTTTGTTTTTGGGGATCCGCCGTTATGCTTGTGAACTTGAATGTAACCGGGTCTACAACAAATAAACCTACAGCCGAGCCGACAAGTATTTCACCCGTAGGTAGTTCAGCAACATCCAAAATATCACTGGTGGATATTTTCATTGGGTTGTTATCATCATCCTTAATTTTGGTTAGCCGCTCTTTGCTGGGATCATATTTCAATAACCCGGCTCTGGAAGAAATCCAAATGTTGTGATGGCTATCTTCAAAGATATTCTCGGTAAAATGCACAGACTCTTTTTCATCAGGATTATCGTCCAAACTAATATAAATTTGGCGAAATTCATAACCGTCATAACGAATGAGTGCTGTTGCACCGCCCAACCACATAAATCCTTCACTGTCTTGAAAGATTGCATTCACTTCACCCATGGACATATCTTTGTTTTCCAAAACATGTTGAAAGCTGATTTGTTCGGGAATACTGGCAGCAAAACTAGTTGTACTCGATAGAACTACGAGCAACAACAGCGAAGCCAAAATAGAAATTTTAGGGAGGAAACGATTAATTAATGGATTTTCTTTGGAAATATATTTCATAATTAAACCCTGAATGACCGAAACTAATTTCCTAAAGTAAGCGCCACTGTGGGCCACTGTAAAAAGCACAGTAACTGGGTATCTAGCCATAGCTGATTTTTAAGTATAGTAGGAATGACAAAATGTTTTGTCTAAATACAACATAATATTTAAAAAAGATAGAACCAAAACAAATATAACGATTTGGAATTAGTATAAAATCCAAATTGTTATCACGGCACCTAAATACGTTATTTTATAGGTCTACTTCAAAGAATAAATGAGAAGGTAAAGTCACAATCAATTCAAAAGGTACGAAGGCTTGACCAGCGGTAATAGACTGATTAAATGCCACGGAAATACTGCCGTCATGCTCCGTTAAAAATTGCTTTACTGCATCCATTCCCACGCCGCGGCCAGAAATATCAGTTACTATTTCTTTGGTGGATACACCGGAACAAAACATCAATTGTGCTAGGTCGAAAATGTCAGGATTGTCACTCTCGTTCCATTTACTCAGTTGCACACCTTTATCAAATAGCCCTTTGATATGTAAACCGCGACCATCATCTCGGATTGAAATATTTACGATGTCCTGATTCATTTTTGTATTGATAAAAATTGTTCCGCATTCGCTTTTGCCCGCGGTCACTCGCTGCTCCTTACTTTCTAGCCCGTGGTCGACACAGTTACGTAAAATGTGAGAAAAAATATTGCGTATTAATTCTTGCGCTGATTCCTTAATAAATAACTTGTTAGGAGCGATTTTAACAACGGGAATCGGCTTATCCAGCTGCGTTGCAATTGAAGCTAGCGAAGTAATAATGTCCGCCAGAGTTTGTTCAATCGTCATAGCATTGAGGCGGCTCATAAAAGTGTCGAGCTCGTCAACCTTGCGATTTTTTATATAGTTTTTAATTTTACCAAGGGCATCATGGCTCATCCAGAATCCACCGCGCCTATCTGCCCGCGATTGATCGTTTCTACCCAAAACAGTACGATACACATGGCCATATTCCTCAAGGCCTTTTTCGACCAGATCCAGATCATTTAATAGCATCAGTGGCTTCCAGCTCCCAACATCTGAATGCTTTAAAGCACTATAGGTGGATTCCACTTCATGTGCTGCATTACTGAGATAGGTAAAACCAAAAGTTCTGGAATTACCTTTAACGGTGTGCATATTTCTGAACAACAAAGCAATAACATTTTTATCATTTTCTGTGCACGATTTAATAGCCTGACGGCTCGCTTGAATATAGCGTATTGTTGATGCTTCAAAGTCGAGATATTTTTCAGCTGACAAGTTAAGTAATTGGCTAACAATATCCAGTTGACGCTTTTGTTCTCGCGCTACATTTTCCATTTTTCTAATTTGTGTTACATCGCGTACTGACACCATCAATTTGCGAACGATATTTTCGTTAATAATGGGACTCCAATCCAGGGATAGATACTTTTCCTTATGACCGATGACAGTTCTGTACTCATTGAGCAACAGCGATCCATTAAATTCGAAGTTAAGCTCGTCTTCACCGATTATGGTAAAAAGAGCCGCCTTCACAGAGTCCAACACATCACCACCTAAAACAGCTCCATTAAATAAAAATTCACTAACATGACGCCCCGCAATAGAGTTTGTCTCAAATATCACTTCCAAAAATCGTGAATACTCCGAATGAATAGTGCCGTCGCTCTGCACGGTGAATAAGCCTTGAGGAATATTAATGAGCATTGCTTCAATATCTTTACTTTTCTCTCTCACCTCCGCGGCACGCTCACTTACTTTAACTTCCAAAAGCCTATTTTGTTCCTCAAGGAGTTGACGTCTTCTGCGTTGACTGTAAACAAACCAACCCAACAGGTTCAGTAACGTTAAAATATACAGCGTATAAGCCCACCAGGTTTTCCAGGGCGGTGGCAATTGAATAACAGTTACAGACTTTCCTTCTTCATTCCATAAACCATCGTTGTTGCTACCTTTCACTTTAAAAACATATTTCCCAGCGGGTAGATTTGTGTACTTCGCGAAACGTTGACTCCCAGCGTCAAGCCAATTTTTATCAAAACCTTCTAATTTATATAAATATTTATTTTGTTCGGAATCCCTAAAATTCAATGCCGCAAAGCTAAACACGAACATGGATTTCTTATAATCCAATTCCAGACTGTCGATATGATTTATAGATCTTTTTAAAACGCCATCGGTACCGCCAACCATAACCGTGTCAGAAAATATTTTAAAATCCGTTAACACAATAGGTGGAATTTTTTTATTTTGTGTAAGTTCTTTTGGCTGAAAAATTCGTAACCCTTCAGTACCGCCTAAAACTATTTCCCCCCGGCTACTCAAAAGACCAGCATCGGTTGCGAATCCACCCACCAACCGCCCACTAATGCGATTGTAATTTTTAATTTTTTTGGTTTCGGGGTCAAACGAAGCAAAACCGTTATTGGTGCTCAACCATAAAATTCCATTGGAATCTTCCAAAATGTTGCGGATCCCATCATCAATAAAACCATTTTTTTTATTGTAATGTGTGAAACTTTTTGTGCCTGGATTAAACAAATTTAACCCCGCATCCGTACCAACCCAAAATCTTTTTTTACTGTCTTCAAAAAGTGAAATAATAGAATTGTTACTAAGACTCGTAGGGTCTTTAGGGTCGGAAGTAAAAGCAGTGAAGGTGTCTTTTTCCCTGTTCATAAGATTCAAACCAGATACAGTGCCAACCCAAAAGTTACCTTTTGAATCTTCGAAAGTACTCCACGTTAAATTGTGGCTTAAGGATTCCGGGTCTCCTTCGACATGAGTGTAATGGGTAAATATTCCTTTTTCGCGACTATATTTACTGATGCCACCGGTGTGAGTAGCTATCCATATATCGTGATTTTTATCTTCTTTGATGGACCAAACAGTAGCGCTATTAAGTTTGCTTGAGCTGCTCACTCTTTCAGTGGTCTTGCGTTGTGCATCAAAAGGGTAACGCGTAAATTTCTTATCGGCTGGGTTAAAGCTTGCCAGGCCCCCACCCCAAGTACCGGTCCAAATCAATCCAGTAGAATCTATGAAAGTTGCCAATACCGCGTCAGCGTTTATCGTCGAGGGATCGTTAGGGTCATGTAAAAAGTGGGTAAATTTTCCCGTCTCACGATTGAAAAAGTTTAAGCCACCACCGTCAGTACCTAACCATAAATTACCATTCTTATCCTCTTGCATGTGTTGTACTGCGTTATAGCTAAGACTGTCAGGATTTAATTTATCATTGGTATAAGTGGTGATGGCTGTGCTTGAGCGATCAAAAAAATTAATGCCCTCAGGATAATTTCCTACCCAAATATCGCCATTTCTATCTTCAACTATAGTGCGTACCTGATTTGAATTAAGAGATGTTGTTCGGCCGGGCTCGTATTGGTGATGAATAAAATGATTTTTTTCCTTATCAAAAATAGAAACGCCACCACCATCGGAAGCCACCCACAAAACACCTTGAGAGTCTAGCAGTAACTTCGCTGTATTATTCTCGCTCAAACTAAATCGGTCGTTGGGTATATTGACGTAGCGTTTTGACTGGTGCGTTTTGGGGTTGTAGAGAACCACACCATTGGCTGTCGCTAACCAAAATTTGCCTTCGCCGCTTGCAACAATATCTTTAACGCGATTATCGGGAATCGAATCTGGTTTTTCAGCGTTTATTTTATAAAGTGTAAATGTTTTTGTTTTCCAATCGACTTTTTCCAAACCTTCTTCCGTGCCTAGCCATATATCTTCACCGTCAAGATAGGTGGTAAATATACGTTTGTTTTTAAGCCAGTTTTGTTTGTTGCTGTCGGGAATGATGACGGTGTATTTCAAAGACAGCGGATCAATGACAAACAAG
>JANPKH010000390.1:0-6313 GCA_031425935.1 Gammaproteobacteria bacterium
TTTGATATTCGCGCCGGAGAAAACATTGGTCAATAACATAAGTGCAGCAGAATTTTTTTTGGCGCGTAGAAGCAATTTTATTTTTCCATCACCATATTCATTTTTTACTGTATCAAGTTGTTGGCTGTAGTTCTGTAGCTGAAAAAGAGTTTCGGCAGGAAAGGGCAATCCATTCCAATCTTGAAAGGGTGCGGTTAAAGCTCGCAAAAGTGTAGCATCAGGTGCGCAAGGTGAATCATAAAGTAGGAAATCAATGACTTCTTTTGCTAAAAAAATTCCGCTATGCAGTTGATAACTGTTAGTTTGTGCGCGCAAATTTAATAATCCTGTTGCGCAGAGGTTCGCGTGTTCAGTCAGTGCTTGCCGATAATCATTTTCGCTGGCGGGTTGAGCCAAACGCATAATTAATTCAATTGTCGGATATTTGCGTGTTATATCGTTATTTAAATAGGCATAAAGTGTTTCGTATTTTGAATCCAACTCTGGTGCAAGGGCAATCAGAATAATATCCAGTTCAATCGCGGCTAACGAAAAGCTCTCTTGCAGTTTTTTCCAGGCGTTATCTTTTACGTAATTATCGGTTACAAAACTTTTTAGTGAATTGATACGAATTTGCAATTGGTCAATATCGGCAAGTGTCAAGCTGGCGGTTTCCGGGTGACGGGCTTGATATTGCTGTAATTGATTGTTAATTAGCGAATCAACGTGGTTGTCGGAGATATAAAGCCCACGAAATTCATCCAGCGAAAGTTGGTAAGTTGCACGCAAACGTAAAATTTCGCGATGAATTCGCAAATCCAGATGCGCTAATGCCGATGCAAAATTTTGCCTGATCCAATGCTTCATGGTTAGCTATCCACTTCATGCAAATGCAAGGGTCGCGCATCAAATGCCGGCAGGTGCAATGTGGAGCGGGTAATGCCGGTCATGTTGAGCATAACGCTCATGGGTACACGGGAAATTTTTGCAGAAAAATGTTGCTCTTTTTCGCTAAGTGTTAGCGTCATTGAAAGAAAATTATTTAATAAATAGTTTGCGCTTGAATGCGCAAAGCCGGGTAGGCGGCAAGCAAAACTACGCAGTGCATATTGTGCCAGCAGGCATATCAGTCCGGTGCTGTGCAATGGTAATTGTCGGTTGGGGGCGGGCCATAAAAATTTCAAATCTGTTATCACCAGATGCATGTCGGCTGAATTGGGGTCGAGTTCATCAAGTGCAGAAATTTGCTTGTTCAGTGCAATACTTTCCCGATATTGAATACTGGACCAGAGGCCTTTTTTGCGCTCGCCCTGAATCTTGAACTGTGCTTGTTGCGTGTCGATTATCCATTCCGCCGATTCGCTAATGCCCTGTGGTGCAGCAATAACAGTGTAAAAAAAATCCTGAAATTGCTGCTTAACCTGTGCGGTCTGTTCGGTACTGATAACATCAAGCCATTCCAATACCTGCGCCATACTTAGCGGATATTTATTATGGGTACGCACGCCGCATAAATCTTGCACGACAGGATCTTTAAACGCGCTACCAAATTTTGCTATGCCCTGGCAGGTGCAAACGCTCAATAATTTAATCACGGCCTCGGCAGGGGCGCCTTCGCAGCTGGGCCAATGCTTGCACCATTGTTGTAGCGATAAATTGTTTAATTGATAAAGTAAAAACAACACATTGCCAAAACGTGTAAAGCGCGCAGCCGTTGTTGGTACTATCTGGATTTTTTGTTGTGATGATTTTTGTAGCGCTTGGGTGATAGTGTGAATGCCTGCTACTGGCTGCGCAATAAGCCAGGCTAAAGCTGAAAATTGAGTAGTGTTGAGTAGGGCACGTAATGTATGTGTATCTTGCTGATGCAATGCTTGCAGCAATTGTAAAAATTTTTGTTCGCTAAGCGTATTCTCAAGTGTTTTTAATTCTACCAACGCCACAATGCTGGCTTCGGGAAAGTGAAATAAATTTGCACTCTCTGTTGAACTTGCACAAAACATTAAATAAAGCTGTGTTTGTGCTGGGCTCGCTAATATCTGCTGATCCAATAGCGAAAAAATATTTTTGAGTAAATTGGCGGGTATCTGATTGATATCAAATGCTTTTGCCGTTGTTGTTCGCGTGCTTATTGTAGTTAAAATACTGCGGCAATCGGTTTGGTTAAGCAGCGTGCAAAGCTGGGCTATTTCAGCTGAATTTAACTGAGCAACAGACGCAATCGCCGGATGTTGCTCATCGATTAAGAGCGTGCGAATGGCTGCCGATAAAGGTAGGGATTTTAATCCGTCAAAGGAACGAAAATACCATTGTTGCCAGGCATTACCTGCGATCAATGCGCGTAAAAATTGCGCGCAATAATCTTGTGATGATTCAAATATCACAATGTGGTTGGGTTGTTGTTTTCTGAGTAATAATGCCAGCTTATTTTTAAATGCATTCGCCCAATGATTAAATAATTTTCCTTGTTCAGCTTGCAAATCCAGCACGCAATCCACATCGATTTTTTTTATAAACAGCAATTGCTCGCTATTGTTGTCTAATGCTTGCAGCGCTGTGGTCAGCGCCGTTTGCATGCCGGGCTTGATGGCGTTTTGAAAGCGACGCAGGTTTTTTTTGTGCGCTGCTGTACCCCAATGGCTAAGGGTAAAATCCACGGTAAATTGTTGTATTGTTAGTGAAGATTCGTTCGCCATTGTGTAATTCCTTTTGCGCCTAGCGCACACCGGTGGCGATAAAATTAAAACCGCAATCCAGTGGCGCGTCGACAACACCGCTCACGTCCTGGCAGTGAAGGATACAAGTACTTGTAGTGGTACTTGGTACTGATACTATTACGCTGCTATGATCAATGGCATTGGCGACGACAATCGGCGCTATCGCAAAAGGCGGGTTGAAAGTAATTTGGTAGTGTCCACTGCTGATATGAAATAGAGTGAATCCTAGGCCGTGGATGATAGATCCGGCACTGTTAATTCGCCCCACGATAGTATGTAATTTTTGCTCGGCGGTAACTGCATAATATTGCCCTGTACTACCCAGGGTAATATCGCCGCGAACCTCCAATTTACTGCTGGGATTGTTAGTGCCTATACCGACATTGCGATGCGGTTCGAGAATAATATGGCCAGTATTTTTTTCATTAGCGATGGTGAAATTTAGATTGCCATCGTTGCCATAACCTAACCAACCGGCGCGTGCGGTACCGGGTGCACCGTCATTATAAAAACCCAGCCACACATGCCCGCCGCTTTGTCCGGAATAAAATCGCGTTGAACCAGAATTGCCTTGCACCGTAAGCGGCGCGACAGGTGATTGCGTGTTGACGCCAAAAAAACCACCCATTAATGCAATATTGGCTGAACCGCCAGCGGCATGGCCAAGCCAACTGACCAGCGCTGGGCTTTCATCCTGCGCGGGATCGGTTGATTGGGTTTGTTGGAATTGGATGCGCGGTGCATCGTCATCATCACTTAATATCAATCGCGGTGCATTGGCAGGTCCGTAGTCAATCCATACGCGGCCTTCATCGCCGCCGTTACCAACTCTTAGCCAAATATCCTGACTAGTAACACTGGCAATATCCAGTTTCGCACCCGGTTCAGTCGTGCCTATACCAATGTTGCCACCGGCTTGCACATAAACTCGTGATTTGCCGGTGGTCGTTTCATTGAGGCTAAGGCTTTTTTTATCGCTCCATAAATCCATTTCCCATATCAGATTTCCTTCGGTATTTTCCAAATTAATGAGACGTTCTATGGCTATTATTTCTTCATCGGCAGTGCCGGCATTTTCGGTAATTTCGTCGCTGAGTCCGCGAATAGTTAGGGGTGCCAGCAAATTAATATCGGGCGCTACTGTACCAATGCCCATACGGCCATTGTG
The DNA here is from genome assembly GCA_031425935.1 of Gammaproteobacteria bacterium. Taxonomy (GTDB): domain Bacteria; phylum Pseudomonadota; class Gammaproteobacteria; order Pseudomonadales; family Cellvibrionaceae; genus Cellvibrio. Next base: position 3,865 of record JANPKH010000390.1, read on the forward strand.
CTGAAAAACTATTTTATTCGCGGGCGTTTTTCCTTCGCTGCACAGAGTTTCATCTTTAAAGCTAATACTGCCAACGGTGAGGCGATTGATGCCCGCTTCATTTTCGCCGAGCAAAATTTGCAAATCACTACCACCTTTTCCATTCACATCTTTGCGTTGGATAAGTAGTGGTGAACTGGCGGGAATAACAGCGCCATTAACTGTGCGCTCAACATAATCGCGGCCTGCAGCATCACGAAATTCCAAGCGCGAATCAAACAATCGAAAATCGCCAGTGATGCGTGTATTACCTTCCAACCAAATTAATTCACGTGCTTTTAGTTGACTATCGCAAAACGCAAAATCGCTATTTTGCGGCGCGGTAGTGGCGACTATCTGGTCATTGGTCTTGCCCGCTTGTGGTAGTAGCGTACGGTTGCGCAAACGAATTAAACCATCGCTGGCGTAGAGTGATTCAGCAATTGCACCGCTGTAAATACGTTTGCAACGGCTTCTTATTTCTGCTTCAAATACTTCGTCAGCGGTTTTAGTGCTTGTGCCATTTTTAACAGCATCTGCTTCGGCGGCATCAACCAGTGGTAAAAAATTATTGTCAGCTGCTGACCAGCGCACTTGTCCGATTGGAATCAACCAATAAGCATTTTCGTCGTCTACCGGGAGCTGTTGATAGGGAACCGATGCATCCGCCAATATAGGTGCTTCGGCATCGAGGTTTATTAGCGTATCGCGCGCATCATTGACAATTAATTCATTGACGATGATGCCGCTTTGTCGGCTGGCAATGGAAGTTTTGCTACCAACTTCAATAGCAAAAGTTTCATTCATCCGCGCATAGGTATCGGTGGCATTGCAAATTTGAAAGCCGGTGCGAGTAGCTGAAAACTCACCCTGATCATAGCGAATCCAAACATCAATATTGCCGCTGCTCATATTGAGAAATTGTTCGGTAGCGATGCGTGCCGGTGAAGTGATCACAATAATTCGCCCAAAGCCATCTACGGCAACACCGGGTTGAATGTAATAATCTACAGCCGTATCCGTAATGGCTTGAGTTACCAGATTTAATCCGGCGACAATTCCCCAACTATGATGACCAATATTTTCGCGCGAGAAATTGGCGCGCACATAATTGATAATGGCAGTGAGATCATCAGCCCCAAGATATTGGCCTTCAAAAAATAGCGGACGTTCTGTTGCAATGCTGCTCATAGGTCACCTCTAATTTTTTCCGCCAAATTGTTGTGTAAGCGCGGCAATAATTTTTGCCTGCTCATCCATTTTCTGTTTTATTGCTTCTATTTCACCGCAGCAGTCCATATCTTCATCAGAATTTTCCGCGGCTTTTGTTTTTTTACGGAGATTGCGAATTTGTTCTTTCACTTCTTTTTCACCGAGTGCGCTTATAGCAAAAGGTTTGACAACCATTTCACCCAACAACAGTAGCGGAATATTTTTAGCTTCAATATCACTTAATGATTGGCCATTGGTTGGCAATTTAAATCGCGGTGAGACACTCCTGAGCAATGCACCTATTTCCAAAGGTTTAGTTCCACGTGCTAATGATGAGCCAATAAAGTCGGCAAAGTTTGCACTCTTACTGTTAATGCTCCCCAGTGTTAATTCACCGGAAATTCCAGCAGAGAATTTCGATAACATTGTGCTGAAGCTAAATTGTTGGTCACTTTGCGTCTCTGATTTTTCAATACTAGCTTTGTGTACAGTTACATTTTCAAAATTGTTTTGCTGATTAGGATCAATGCTCAACTGATTGGGTGTCTGTTGACCTATCACGAAATTACCTGGTGCTGCCTGAAGCTGGCCTTCTGGAATGGTTGACGTACCTGGAGTTGGTGGCACATCCGGTATTTCATCGATTATTTTTTCAAAAATGCCGAGCAGGGACGTGCAGCAAATAACATCCAGTAAGTTGCGAAAAAAATCGCCGATAGACAATATACTTAACCAGTGGCTCATGGCGGGCCAGGTCATGACCATTTTGCGCTCGGTAGTCCAATTGCAAATACTTAATATTTTGCAATCGCGGGTACGAATGCGCACCGTTGCCAAAGGCACGCGTAAATCACAACTGGCATCGGGTGCTGGCGGTAATAAGGCGAGGCATAAACATACTTTTAAGCCTTCCGCCCATGCGGCAAATAAACTTAAAAAGGAAATGGCAGCATCACTCGCAAATGAATTAGGTTTTGCTAAGCTTGGGCAGTCTATTTTTTGCAGAAACTCAATGACTTCGCAGGAAGTATTGGGGTGCGTTAAAAAATATTCGATAAGATTTTTTCGCCAACTACAACACCATTTGGAAATAGCATTGGCGTGGTTTATAAGATCGTCGTCCTTACCAATGTCTGGCATTGGTGGCATGGTGGCCATCAGCGCTTTACTACAACAATTAAACTCTTCAGCAAAACTGCCTTTTAATTTAAACAGTTCC
>JANPKH010000391.1:0-1902 GCA_031425935.1 Gammaproteobacteria bacterium
TTTGTTTGGGCTAAACAGTTTGGTGAATCTGGTACATATGGTTTCTCGATTGTTTTAGATTTGTCTGGCAATGTATATAGCACAGGAGTAATTGGTGTTGGAGGAGGTGATTTTGATCCTGGCACAGGCATTTTTATTTTAAATCCATCAATTTCAGGGCAGGGGGCTTATATTTCTAAATTAGATAACTCAGGAAATTTTGTATGGGCACGAGGTTTTGGAGGAGATTATGGTGTCACACCATTCGATATTGCCATAGATACAGCTATGAATATCTATCTTACTGGTGAATTTACTGATACAATTGACTTTGATCCAAGTATAGGAGTTTTTAATTTAGTTACTATGGGCGGAGCTCAGGATGCATTTATTTCTAAATATAATGCAATAGGAGATTTTGTTTGGGCTAAGCAAATCACTGGTCCAAATCAAGATTCTGGTTTATCTATTGCTATCGATGAATCAGAGAATGTCTACACGACTGGCCGTTTTCATGATACTGTCGATTTTAATACAGGTTCAGGAACATTTTTTATGACACCGCCATTTCCTGGCTTTTTAGCAAGGAGTATTTATGTTCACAAAATGGGAGGTGGAAATGCAGTTTGGCCAGGAGATGCAGATCATACTAACATTGTAGACAATTATGATTTGTTGCCTATAGGTTTGTTTTATGGTTTAATAGGAACTCCTCGCGCAACTATCAGCAATTCTTGGCAGGAATATAACTCCACAGACTGGGGTGTTGTGCAAAGTAATGATGCAGATATTAAACATGCAGATTGTAATGGTGATGGAATAATTGACAACAACGATACACTAGCAGTAAATTTAAATTTTGGTTCAACACATGCTTTTGCACCAATGAATAATCAGATGCGATTGTCGGCACCAGATTTATATTTTGTAACAAGTGGTAGCTCGTATTCTTCAGGAAGTATGGTTGATGTAGAAATTTGGTCAGGAAACTCAACAACACCTGTGATAAATTTATATGGCATTGCTTTTAATATTAATTATGATGCATCACTTGTGCAGGCAGCTACAGAAAGTTTGACATATTCTGTTAGTTGGTTAGGAACACCTGGAGCTGACGTAATTAAAATTTCAAAAATTGATGCGTTGGCAAATACTGTTTATGGAGCTGAAACAAGAATTGACCATTTTAATGCTACTGGTTTTGGAAAAATTGCAGATTTTAAATTTCAATTAAAAAGTTCAATTCCTATAAATACTCCTATGTATTTTTCTATTTCAGGCTATAGTGCGAATGATTCGACTGGCAATCTAATTTTATTTAATACTCAACCAGATACTATTCTTATCAACTCTACAATTGGTGTAAATGAAATAAATAACGAAACACAAATTTCTATTTATCCAAACCCAACAAATGGTTCATTCAACATTTCTATTTCCGAACAAATAAAAAATGGAAGTGTCGAAATCTACAATACCATTGGTGAATTAATCTTCTCACAAAAAATCGTCAACCAACAAAACGCAATTGATTTTAAAAATCAAGCGAGTGGTTTATACTTTGTGAAAGTCATTAGTGATGGTGAAGTGATTGGGATGAAAAAGGTTGTGAAGGAGTAAATCCCTAATCCACAATCCCCATCGTCTTCATCAAAAACGAAGCGTTCAATGTAGAACAAACACCTTGACTTAATTTATAATCGAAGTTAAGTTTGTTGTCTTTGATGGTGATCTCGAAACATAAGTTTCTTACTTGATCAGGAAACTGTTCAGAGAGTTTTGATAATTCCACATCGTGGGTTGCTACAATTCCAACTCCGTTAAATCTTAAGATCTTTTTGATCAGAGCTTCCGAACCTGCATGTTTATCTTTGCTGTTGGTTCCTTTTAAAATTTCATCTAATAAAAAGAAAACAGATTTTC
>JANPKH010000392.1:0-36503 GCA_031425935.1 Gammaproteobacteria bacterium
GGTGCATCATTTACTGCAGCTACAGCAACACTCACCGTCGCAATATTGGAAGTCAAATTGCCATCGGTGATGGTGTAAGTGAAGTTCGCCGCGCCATTAAAGTTTGCATTTGGAATGAAGGTGACCGTGCCGTCGCCGTTCAAAACTGCTGTACCACCCGCACCGCTGGTTACGCTGGCGATGCTTAAAGTATTTAGGTCAACATCAGTGTCGTTGCCAAGTAATTGTGCTGCAGTGTAAATGACAGGTGTATCTTCAGTTGCAGCAAGGATGTCATTCACGGCTACTGGTGCATCATTTACTGCAGCTACAGCAACACTCACCGTCGCAATATTGGAAGCCAAACTGCCGTCGGTGACTGTGTAAGTGAAATTCGCTGCACCATTGAAGTTAGCGTTTGGTGTAAAAGTGACAGTGCCATCGGCGTTCAAAAATGCTGTGCCGCCGGTGCCGCTGATCACGCTCGCGATGCTTAAGGTATTTAAATCAATTTCAGTATCGTTGCCAAGTAATTGGGCTGCGGTATAAGTGACAGGTGTATCTTCAGTCGCAGAAAGGCTGTCATTAACGGCAACAGGTGAATCGTTTACTGCAGCAACGGCAACACTTACGGTCGCAGAGTTGGAAGCCAAACTGCCGTCGGTGATGGTGTAAGTGAAATCTGCTGCACCGCTGAAGTTAGCATTTGGTGTGAAAGTGACAGTGCCATCGCCGTTCAAAACTACTGTGCCGCCGGTTCCGCTGGTCACGCTCGCTATACTCAAAGCATTCAAATCAACATCGGTATCGTTACCAACTAATTGCGCTGCGGTGTAAATAACAGATGTGTCTTCAGTTGCGGCGAGGCTGTCATTCACAGCAACTGGTGCATCATTTACTGCAGCTACGGCAACACTCACCGTCGCGATATTGGAAGTCAAATTGCCATCGGTGACTGTGTAAGTGAAATTCGCTGAGCCATTAAAATTAGCATTTGGTGTAAAGGTAACAGTTCCGTCGCCATTTAAAACTGCCGTACCACCAACGCCACTGGTCACACTGGCGATGCTGAAGCTGCCGGAATCGACATCAGAATCATTACCCAACAGTTGCGCTGCGGTGTAAATGACGGGCGTATCTTCAGTCGCAGCAAGGCTGTCATTAACTGCTACCGGGGCATCGTCAACGGCTGAGATATTCACAGAAATAGTACTGGCAATTGAAACGCCATGACTATCGGTCACTGTGACCACAAAACTATCGCTGCCGTAATAATTGGTGTTAGGTGTATAAACAAAGCTGCCAGAGTTGGCATTAACGGTTACTACACCATGAGTAGCAGCGCTCGATAGGCTGAAATCCAGAGTATCCCCATCTACATCGTAAGAGGGCACCCGATCAAACACTTGAACATCCTCATCCGTAACAAAAGTCAGGTCGTTAGTCTCCGGGGCATCATTCACGCCCGTAACATCGATACTAATTCGAGTGCTAGATCCATCCGTTAACTTAACCACAAAAGTCTCAGCACTAACGTCACCCCCGGCCAACGCGTTCGAACGCGCGTCCAATGTATAAGTCCAATTGCCATCGGCTAGCAAAACCAAACTACCGTTGCCCCCAACTCGCGTCGTTGCCACAAATTCCAGTGACGGATTATCCAGATCAGTGGCGGTGAGAGTGCCGGTGGCGGTGGGTTGAATATCTTCGATAACGCTGCCATTACCGCTGCTAATAATGGGCGGATAAATAACTGGCGTTACATTTACGGAGATGGTACTTGTGGTTGCCCCACCCTTTCCATCCACAACGGTAACAACAAAACTATCATTGCCGTCATAGCCAGTATCAGGGGTGTAAACAAAATCTCCCGTTGCAGGGTTAACCATCACTACACCATGAGTAGCGGATGTAGTTAGGCTGTAACCAAGAACATCAGCTTCTATATCTGTCGCGACAACTTTACCAGTGAGTGCTACAGCTGCTTCAGTAGTCAGCATTTGATTCGTAGCAACCGGAACATCGTTCGCTGCGGTTACGCCTACAGCAACAGTGCTAGTTGTTGAACCGCCTTCCCCGTCGGCAACCGTAACGATAAAACTGTCAGTGCCATTGAAATTCGCATTCGGGGTATACACAAACGCACCTGTCTGAGCATTTAACACGACTGCTCCATTGGTCGCGACACTTGTAAGGTTGTAGCTGAGCGTATCACTCTCAATATCAGTTGCCATTATTTGGCCAGTAAGGGCGGTATCTTCAATTGTCGTCAACGTCTGATCGCCAGAAACCGGCACATCGTTAACTGCGTTCATCGTTAACGAAATGCTACTGGTGGTCACATTTCCACGAGTATCAGTGACGCTGACCTCAACACTGTCAACACCATTGTAATTAGCGTTGGGGGCATAAACAAAAGCGCCAGTAGCTGCATTCAGCGTAATAGTGCCATTGGCTGGCTGGCCGATAACGCTGTAACTCAACACATCATTTTCAAGATCCGTCGCAACAATTTGCCCAGTGAGATTGGCATCCTCATCGACACTAAAACTTTGCGCGGTCACTGAAGGCGCATGATTCACCACGAAAGTATTTGTCACTAACGCAACACTGTCCGCCTCGCTAGTGTCAGCAAAGTTAAATGCTTCAGAAGAAGTGCTTTCCAGGATACGCGCTAGCTGCACAAAACTATGCCCCTCACCACCGCTACCACCCATAACACCTGCTGCGGTTTCTTCCAACTCTGTAGTCAAATCACCACCGCTATTTAAAACGGTAAGTGCCTCTTGTACAGAAGCGTCTTGCACCGCCGCATCCTGCTTGTCGGTAGCCAAATCCGTCCATAAATCGCGGCTCATTAACACTTCTTGCCCACCCGCAATAGCCACCGGACGGCCATCACCAAAGTCGAGCACGATACGAGCACCCGTCGCCGTAACCACTACTTCATCAGGAGCCACACTATCGCCCACTTTTAAAGCGCGCAAAATGCCATCAGGCGATTTTGCCCAAGCTTGACCTTCGAGTGATACAACAGTGGCAATAGCGTTGGCCATAAAAACTCCAAGAGGAATGTAGAAAATGAAAAAATGGGATTTCTGAATATAGATGCAGTGTAGCGATATGGAGGGATATAGCTATTGGACTGAAGGACAATACGGGGTACGAGATTTAAGTTAGTTTTAATATTTGAATGCGGTGATAAGGATGGAAAAGAGTGGTGCCGTGCCTAAATTTTATTAGCTGACACCACAGTCGCTTGTTAGTCTATTTTTCAGAAAATTTATATTCAAATTCATATAAGTGCTTACCATTTTCTACTTTGATAAGCATTTCCCCCGAAATACCACTTAACTCTCCTGAGCCCGAGTCAGGAACAACTTCAATCACCAAATGATCTTTACCGCGATTCATAGTGCCGAAATGTTGCAACACAAAGCTACCTGTTTTACCAGCTAATGACCCACTGACTTGTTCAAGTGCCACATAACCCGCTGAACCCTTTGTGGTAGTCATGGCGCTAAGCATTTCACCTTTGCTTGTTGCATCCAATGCACCTAGAAATATTTTGTCGATAGACATGCGGCCAAAATTTATACCGTCAGCACCTTTAGCGTAAAAATCCATGGGTTGTAATTTGACTTGGAACTCTCCAGAAACTTTCATTTTATTTCCTATTTCAATAGCCGATGTATTAGCGGTAAAAAACATTAAACAGAGTAACGAAAACAATAATTGTAACTTGTGCATTGCTAAGTCCTTAGAAGTATAACGCTACTGTAATCGGCAGCCCAGTTGTTATAGTTTTGCGGAATACTTTTGCGCAGCAAACCCATGGGAGCGCCTAGCTAAAAGCGCGACTTAAAAACTGTCGAGCCACGAAGTGGCGAGGCTGGAAGGCTTGTACGTAATTTTTTGACGGCACTAAATTCTAATATGCATGCCTTGAAAATTTAAATACAGGCCTAATACTGAAGCATAACATGGAGAAACTCAATATGACCAACTACGAACTTACCCTTTTAGGAATTACTTTAATATTTTTCATACTTTGCTGGATTGGAAGCATTTATATAAAGTATTTACGAAGCAAAAGACATAACACCCAACTATGGGGAACTATTTTTGAGGGTGTAACTAACAAACTTGTAAATCTTGACGCAATTAAAGAACCTGAAATTTTTATAGAAAAGAAAACTAAAAAAAGCGGCCAAGGAAAAGATGATGGGCCGAACGAGCCCGAAAACAAAGAAATTAAATAAGAGCCGATATATTTATGCGATTTTTCAATCCTTCAGTGTTGTATTAATTCGAAGAAATTTACCAACGTAACAGTTTATTAGAAAGTGCCTCCTTTATAACCAGCAAGTTTTAATTCCAAGTAATTTACTAACGAGACGCGGGTAAAGAATAAAGTTTGATTCAAAACCGTATGAGACATGGACGACCTACATGGATGTAGGAAGTTTCCCGAAGCGACCGGATCGCGAAGGGATGCCGATTCGAGCCTACACGGATGAATTCACGGCGAGTTTTGAATTGATCAGTATTCTTTGCTAGGCACTCATTAATAATATGCATTTACTTAAATGATTTCTACTTCCCCGACATAACCAACACCAATTGCAACCGATCACGCACTTTTAATTTTTCAAATACCGCACTCAAATGCGCTTTCACAGTGCGCTCGGTGATATCTAAATCGCGTGCGATTTCTTTATTGGTTTTACCCGCGGCAACAGCTTGTGCTACAGATTTTTCACGCAGCGTAAGTACATCTAATTGATGGGATGTTCGCGGTTTAGGCAGCGTATTTGCAGTTGCAAACACTAGCTGACGCATTAGATCTGCACCCAACCACAAACCACCTAACTGCACCACCTGGCTAACTTGCGCTAGCACCTGCTCTGCTGCTAAATAATGGAGATACCCACTGGCACCTAATTCCATTACTTGTTTTGCGTGGATGGGATTTTCTATTTTGGTAAGCACCACAACACGCGCACCGGCCTCATTCCAAGTAGTAATATTTTTTAATAACTGCGCATGCTCTAAAAGTGCCCACAGTATTATGCCGCTGAGATTATGCGGCAGGTCACTTGAGTGTTCCATAATTTTTGCGAGCGAAAATGTGTGCTGCCAACGCGGCGATACAACATTTTCTTGAGTTAAAAAAATATGCTGCATCATCGCTCGGTGAGGGCATTTTGTTTCGCCCGCAATACTGGTTTTAATAAATAGGATAGAACAGTTTTCTTTCCGGTTAAAATATCCACTTGCGTAGTCATTCCCGGCATAATCGGTAGGGATGTATCAAAACCCGAGCGTTCGGTTTTTACGCGCACCAAATAAAATACATTTTCTTTGTCATCCTTCATGGTGTCCGCACTAATATGTTCAAGTGTACCGGTCAAGCCACCATACACTGCAAAATCATAAGCAGTAAATTTCACAATCGCTTTTTGTCCGGGATGTAAAAATGCAATATCTTTGGGAGCCACTTTAGCTTCAATGAGTAAATCATCATCCAAAGGAATAATTTCAACAACTTCATGTCCAGGCTGCACTACACCACCCACCGTATTAGTATACAAACGTTGCACTGTGCCATGGACCGGAGCACGAATCTCGGCAAATTTTATTTTGTCCGCCAAACCAGTGCTAGTTTCAGTTAGGCTCGATAATTTAGCGAGCGTTTCAGATAGCTCAGCGCGCCACTTATTACTTTCCATCAATTCAACTTCGCGCAATTTACCTTTTGATTCTTCAACTGCTGATTGCAAACGCTGTTCTTGCGCCAACGTTTGCTGACGTTCGCCCTGCGCATTTGATACCGCACCTTCCAACCGCAGAATTTCAACTTCAGACACAGCGCCGCTGGTGAGCAAAGGTTTCGTTACAATTAATTCTTGATTCGCCAATTCCAACGCTCGCGTAACCTGCACAAGTTTGGCACGCACCTCACGCAACTCCAATTCGCGCTGCTCCAGCTGGCTAGCAGAAATATTTAATTGCTCGGCTAATTCTTTACGATTAGATTCATAGAGCGCACGCTCATGCTCAGCTATCTCAGGAGCTGCTTTCATTAAATCATCAGATAATAAAAAAGGAGCTTGCGTAGTTAACGCGAGCAAACGTACAGAGCGCGCTTGCAATGATAAAAACTCAGCGCGATTTTCGCGAAACGTAGATACAGAACGTGTGGAATCTATCTTTAATAATAAATCGCCTTTTCTAACCACCTGTCCTTCGCGAACTAAAATTTCTTCAACCACGCCACCATCGTAAGATTGAATAATTTGCAATTGTTGCGATGGAATAACCCGCCCTTCTCCACGCGCCACCTCATCCACTTTCGCAAAAGTTGCCCATAATAATAAAATTAATAAAACAACAGTAATGCCATATAACAATGCGCGAGCGCGTAAAGGTTCTTGTTGCACTTGCGCCCAATCAGCATCGCCGAGCCAATCGTGGGTTTGTTCGTTGATTGGTGCTAACCAACGTTGATATATTTTATCGATGAACGCACTGGCGGGAATCCCAATTTTTTCTAGCCATTTGCCAATCTTGTAAAAATAATATTGCGAACGCGAGTTTTTCATTACGACGCTCTCCCAATACGCCCTTGGCGTAAAGCTTCGACCACTTGCTCCTTGGGGCCATCGGCAACAACTTTACCGGCGTCAACAACAATTATCCGATTTACTAATTCTAACAACGAGGTGCGATGGGTAATGACCAACAGCGTTTTACCTTGCGCAAACTGCATAATATTACGTTTAAACTCTTCTTCGGTGGAGTGATCCATAGAGCCTGTTGGCTCGTCGAATAATAAAATCGAAGGATCATTTAATAATGCGCGTGCAATGGTTACACTTTGCCGCTGACCACCCGATAATAACTGCCCATGCTCGCCAACAGGCATTGCTAGACCCGCAGGATGTTGATTAACAAAATCAGTCAGCCCACTTAAACGCACCACTTCCAACAAAGCTGCATCGCTCGAATGCGGCGCGCTCATCGCGATATTTTCACGCAAATTTCCAAAAAATAAATTTACATCTTGTGATACATAACCGATATTGCGGCGCAACTCAGCAGGGTCAAGCTGACGTATATCAATGCCATCAATCAATACTGTTCCTGCCGCAGGCTCGTACAAACCCGCGATCATTTTTTCTATTGTTGTTTTACCCGAACCATTGCGACCTAAAATCGCCACATGTTCCCCAGGGTTAATTTTAAACGAAACATTGCGCAATACTTCGCGTTCGTCATTTGGGTATTTAAAACCGACTTGTTTAAATTCAATACCTCCTTGTAAACGCTTATGACTAATCCAATGAGTATCCGATGGCCGCTCAATGGGCTTATTCATAATAATATCTAAATTAGCTAATGCTGTAGCCGCGTGATGATATTGCATTAACAGTGCAGCAGTTTGGCTAATTGGCCCCATGACTCGTGCCGCTAACATATAAGATGCAATTAACCCGCCCTGCGTTAAATGGCCATCAATAATTTGATAAACACCCACAATAATTATTGCCACTGAAACGACTTGCTGGATCCATGACGTTCCCGCTCCGACTGATCCGGAAAGCATGCGCATTTTTACCGAGGTACGCGATAATATCAGCGTCGCTTTTTCCCACAATGATTGCATGCGCCCTTCTGCACCAAGAGTCTTTAAAGTTTCAAGCCCCTGCAAACTTTCCACTAAAATAGCGTTACGTTGCGCGCTTGCTTCCATACTGCTTTCTGAAAGATTGTGCATTTTATGCTGTACAGCTGCAGCGTAAATAAAAATTAAAATAATGCCGATTAAAATAGGAAATATTAAGGGCCACGAAATTAATAAGATGACCACTGTAAATAATAAAACAAAAGGTAAATCAATAAATGCCAATACCGTTGCGGAACCAATAAAACTGCGAATGGATTCAAACGATTGCAAACTTGCCGCAAATGAACCCACCGACATAGGTCGTTCAGATAATTTTAAACCTAACACACGTTCCATGATGGTGGCGGATAACGTGATGTCAGTGCGGCTTGCCGCTAAATCAACAAACCACGCGCGCATCATTCGTAGACCAAAATCAGCGGTTATTACTAGCACAATCCCCAACGCCAGTACCCATAGCGTATCAGTAGCATGATTAGGCACTACTCGGTCGTATACATTCATCACAAACAAAGGTGATGCCAGTGCGAAAATATTAATAATAAGTGCGGTGAGCAATACGTCGCGATACAAAGGACGATGCTCAGCAATAACGTTCCAAAACCAATGGCCTTTCCGCTCCTTGATAATGCTAGTAGCACGCGCATCAAAATGTTGTTCCGGACGCGCATAAATTACACGGCCCGAATAACGTTCGACCATATCACTTAACGCAATAACTACGGCAGTATCACTCAACTCAGGAAATACAACTGTTGCGGATTGAGTAACTCTGTTGAGAGATAACAACACACAAGCATTATTATCTTCTAGTAACAAAATGGCAGGAAAAAGCGCTTCGTTTAAATGTAATAAATCGCGGCTAACAATTTTACTGGTAAAGCCCGCACGTTTTGCAGCACGTGAAAATAATGATGGCGATAACTGATGTTGATGCAAAGGCAAACCGGCTAATAAGCTTTCAGCAGTGACGGTAACGCCGTGGGTCTGAGCAATAATTAACAAACAGCTTAACAATGAGCTCTGCTTTTCATCCAACACAGCGTGTTTAGAATCGTCAATGTTAGGGTGCTGCGGTACCATGAAATGCTCCAATCAGAAACGTACTTTTATTCAGGAAATATTTTAGGGGATATTCTGCAAGTGTTATTGCTGATAATGACTATGAACCCATTGAGATGTGTAATTAAACACCTCGCTTGCGATTAATATAGTTGGCTAACTCAAATATAGTTGGCTAACATAGGTTTCGCCATTTTCAAGGAGAACATTGGTAAAATATCAGGCACAAAAAAAGCACAGAACTTTCATCAAGCGCCGTGCTTTTTAAGAAGGAATTTTAGCGGTGATACGTAACAGTCACTTCTACGCGACGATTGGCCTTACGACCAGCCTCAACAGCATTATCACCTAAGGGACGTGTAGCACCGTAGCCGTGCGTGTAGATACTGATATTCTCCAATCCATTCAATACTAAAAAATCACGTACTTTATCAGCGCGCGCTTTAGATAGTGGAATGTTAATTGAATCCGTACCAGTATTGTCACTATGGCCTTCAACTTTGAGCTCTACCACATTCGGAGTTGCTTTTATTTTTTTCAGCAATTCATCTAGTTTTTGCGTAGCTGTTGCACTAAGCACCGAACTATTGACATCAAATAATGCATCAGCATTTAAACTAACCACATCGGAAATTAAATCTTTCCGCCCCATCCCTTCAGCAACTTCTATTGGGCAAGCGCTGCCAGGGTCGACTTTCATGGTGTCTTTTACATCTGCATCTTTTATTGGTACTAATGAGTCACGCGTGATTTTTAACGCTGGCAATAAACCACCCATGCCAGCCAAAGTTCGCGCGTGGGCAATATTTAAATCACTTTGCACATTGACATAAGCGCGACTCGCTTGAAAATATTCATTTTCTGCATCGAGTAAATCTAATAGCGTACGCTGGCCTATTTTGAATTGTTCGCCGTAAGCTATGCGTACCTTATCGCTTGAAAGACGATGCTGATTCATTGACAACAACTGCTCTTTTAATCGCCATGAATCATTAAACGCAATTTGTGTCGATTGACGTAAATCTGCACAGGCCTTATCACGCAAATCTTTTGCTTCATTAACTTCTTCAAGCGAACGACGTATTGCTGCGCGATTGGCACCACCTTTGTATAAATTAAAAGTGAGCGCCAACTCCACTGCACTTTCATTACCATAACGATTCGGATCAAATCGCTCGTCAAAGCCGTTACTATTACGGCTTATATTTTGGCGCGCTCGCAATTCTGCTTGAGGGTAATAACCTGAGCGCTCTACGGTTACATTAGCTTGCGCGGTAGCAATATTTTTGATGGCGGCATGGAACCCGGGATTACCTTTATAGGCTAATTGTAAAGTTTCACGAATATTCTGTGGCAACATAGTTTCAGATAATTGAGTTGGCTGTAAATCGGCGGCGGGTAAATTACCCACTACACGTAAATACCGCGCAGTAACATCATGCAAGTTTGAGGCTTCAGTTAATAAATTAGTTTCTGCTAAAGCTAAACGCCCCGCAACTTGTTCGAGGTCTACCTTGCGACCAACACCGGACACAACGCGCTTATCAATTTGAGAAAACACATCCTGATGCTTTACGTAATTTTCGCGAGCTAAGGCCACTAGCGCACGCTCACGAGCTACGTCTTCAAATGCCCGCGCAGCTTCAAATGCAGTGGTTTCTACAGTATCGAGCAATTCATAATAACGAACTAAACGCCCGCTCTCAAAATGATTTACCTGACCAGAAGTTCTGAATCCATCAAACAACATTTCTGTGAGAAACACCTGCCCTTGCGTAGTTGTGTAACGTTCACGACCATCAAAATCGCGCGACGCTGCGCCGCCGGAAGCAGCAAGATCTATTGACGGTAAATAGCCTGCGCGCGCTTCACTAACTTGATAACCAGCAGCCTTAAACGCATGCCAGCTAGCTTGCACATCGGGGTTTGTTTCAATAGCTTGAACAGCAGCGTGATGCACGGTGCTCGCTGACATATTTGCTGATAATACATTGCTTGCAGAGTCCGCTGCAGAAAAGGGAATATGTAAACTTAAGCATCCTATCAATGTCATTGCAATCGATGCGCCAACATTGACTTTCATTTCTAAACTCGCCATCTGATAATTCCTGAATTTAATTATAGTAATATGAAAACTCATAAAACAAAGCCAAAAGCATGCAATCTAAAATCGTATATTATATTTATTGAAAACTGGGCATTGAAGCATTATTACGAAAACGCATGCATGTTACGCCAGCCAACCAAGAGACACAATAAACCAATATTTGGGCCACAAAACCTTTCACTCATAACGGCTGTAATTTAATGACGTGTAGCTGAATAACGTTTCAACCGGGTAGAAAAAACAGACTTAAATCCGGGGCTTGGTAAACCACTTACTGAATCACAATTCCTCACATACCATGCTTGCACTGTCAACTCTATTTCTCCGTTAGCCGCAAGGTTAAAACCTATCGTCATAAAATGCTCATCTGAACGATCTTTAGGATGCGCACTGAAGCGAGCACCTTTTTGATGAGAAACTTTATAGGCATCATCATAACTAACTTTTACCAATGACTCAGAAACAGCGTTTGTCTGTACCCCGCCAGGAAAAGATTCCGGATGATTACCCGCTACACCGCTAGCAAAACCATTGAGCAAACCCTTTAAATTTGACATTGGAGAGGACACTACTTCGGTCAACATTGCGCCTTTGGTACCTAATTTCACAGTTGCAATACGCCCAAAATGAACATCGCCCGATAACATTAATATGTCATTTCCGCTAGCAGCGAGAGCCTCAATTAATTGTGCATATTGTTTGTCAAAACGTGGCAAATTGCGCTCGCCTTCACTCGGAGCATCCAGCAACATTTGTGATGCCACCAGAACACCCGGACAACGTAAATTTTTCGCCCAGGTTAACAACTCAGCAAACTCTTTATCCGGCATAAATTGTTGGGTCGTACGCTGCGAACGAAAATTGGCTAAACAAATAGATAAGTCTTCACCAATATTTATTATTTCTAACATTCGCGTTGACTGAATATTATTCACACCGTCTGTTGCTACTTTTTCCCAAGTATCGCGCACCGATGAAATCTTTAATGCTTTCAACGCTAAAATATTTACATCATTAAAGGGATAATCATTCCAATATTCATGATCATCCGGCAGCATCCACGTACCGCCGCGAGTAAATATATCCGATAATGCTTGCCAATTTTTAGCATAATGATTTGCCGCACGGTTACGAATAAAATTACTAAATGGCACCAGTGAAGCGAATCCAATATCTAAATAAACCTGATCGCCCACTAAAAAAGTAACATCCGGGCGAAATTTTTCATCTCCAGAATCATAAAGTGCTGCATAAGCAGCAGCAACACGACCGTCATCATCACTATTAGAAAAACAACTGCCTAATGCAATCGTAAACGGCTTCTCACCTTGCGTGGGTAGCGAGCCAGGTAAAGTCGAAAACGTAGCTTGCAGTAACATTTCCCAGGGTGACGACACATTTTCAAGTTGTGCTGAAAATATTATTTTATAATTTTTATTTTTACTTAAATTTTCAAATGTACACAACTTAAAAAATCTGTCCGACAAACGCCTAAAGGGCCTGCGCCAATCGTTTACCGATAATATCTGCGAAGCAATCGCAACCCCTGACTCATTGCCAAGCATTACCATTTCCAACTTTGCCTGAAAAGGTAATTTATTACCGGGAAACAAATTGCCAATCCAAATTTCTGCACGCGTTTCAGTTAAACGCTGCACAACTAAAGACCATTCTGATTTATTGGTTGCCATACTTAAAACTTCCTTAATAAACATATCAACGATTATTTTTATAGTAACGAGAACATTGAACCTATTTTAGCGATCAAGCTGGTAAATGCTTAACTGGAAATCAGCCGTATCCTGTAAGCCACCCGCCACTAGTTCCGCAAGTGTTTCCGGCTTTACTTGCCAAGCAAAAGGAGTCATTTGCAACAAAGCATTCGCATATTCACCTGGTGGCATGTCTAAACCAAAACTTAATTGTTGTTGGGAAATTTTTTTAAAGCCGACAGGTGTCAGAGGTTGGGGATGTGGTCTTAAATACTTATATATTCGTTGGCGCAATGAGAGCAAATGATTTTCACCCGGAGTAACAATAATGAGTTTGCCTTGCGGAGATATTACACGTTGCAATTCTTCATCCTTACTGGGTGCATAAATTCTTGTTATAACCTCCATACTGCCCGTTGCAATAGGTAAGGCGTAACTCGAGGCAACGACGTAGGTGAGATTGTCCGGGGCTTGTTTGGCTGCTAAACGAACACCCGCTTTCGCAATATCAATACCATACACTTCCGCAGCACAACAATGCTCACTCGTTGATCGCGTAAAATAGCCTTCGCCACAACCAATATCCAACAAAGATGTAGTCTCTGCTGGAATTAGCTGCTTTAACGCCTGAGCCAATGGTGAAAAAAAACCTGCCGTTAAAAAAGCACGACGCGCGATTAATTGTAGTTTCGCATCACCGGGTTCACGAGAATTTTTATACTGCACAGGCAATAAATTAAAATAACCTTCTTTGGCCCGATCAAATTGATGACCATTGATACAGCCAAGCCCTTGAGGAGTTATTGATAAAGATTTAGTGCATATAGGACAAGCTAGAAATTTCATTGATATGATTATTATAATGAGGTTGGTAAGTGGCAGAAGAATGCCGACCTCAACAAAAATTAGCAAGATAAAATAGCAAGAAGAGTATTAATATGTGAAGGAAAAACGGACACCTTGTTGTAAAGTTAACACAAGGTATCCGCGATTTTAAGGACTTTATTCAGGCACTTCGTAGCGATCAATAATATCGCGCACTAAACCAGAACGCACAATATCTTTACGTTCAAACTCATGCATATATACATTAGGTAAATCACCTAACCGCGCAACCGCATCAGCCAAACCGTTAGGGCCTCGGATATCACTCTGGTTGATATCACCATTGATGACTACCTTACAATCCTCACCAATCCGAGTAAGAAACATTTTCATCTGCGCAACGCTAGTATTTTGAGCCTCATCTAAAATAACAAACGTTTTACTATTAAAGGTTTTACCACGCATAAAGGCTAACGGAGCAGCAACAATACGGCCATGTCGCAAACAATAATCAACCGTTCCCGCTCCTAAACGCTCGTTCAATATATCGCGAAAAGCATCGATATACACCGAGAATTTAGTATCCAGATCACCCGGTAGAAAACCCAGGTTTTCACCCGATTCAACAGCAGGCCGCGTGAGAATAATCCGCTCAATTCTGCCAGATTCTAAAGCCTCTGCAGCTAACGCACCGGCGCAATAACTTTTACCGGTACCGGCTGGGCCAATACCAAAAGTTAATGCATGGTTATTAATTGCATTGATATAATCTTGCTGGGCTTTATTTTTTGCACTGAGGGGTTTGGCAGAACGGGGGGGGGAGTAAGCTGTTTCGATCTGTTGCGACCGAGATTTTAAATCAACTATGTTGCTGTCTATTCGCGCATGCTTTCGCGATGATTTGTGATGCGAATTTTTGAAACTGCCTTCATCGGAAAAACTATTATGCGAGTTACTATGCGAATTACTACGTCTTGCCTGAGTTCTTCTTGCCATAAATGGTCACCGCCGTTAAGGTTCAAAGTTAACAACAAAAATAGGCTTTTATGTCTATGATGCTGTTATCTATTGTAAATAGAACACTGTTACGCAACTTTCATGGTTCAGTCTTAATGGTTCAGTTTCTTACTTTACTTGAATCACCTCTCATTAGTAGTAAACATTTATTAATAGTAAACATTAAACACAGCACCAACAATTCCGCTTAAGTAAAGCGCCTCGAGTAATAGACAACTAAAAGCGTGTTAAGTTCACAATCATTTATAGCTTAATTGTCACGCTTTTCTACTACCTTACAGAAATACTAGGCCTAAATTAGAATAGGGTCAATGTTTTTATGTATTCTTTATTATAAAAAAGCCGCTATTGCGGCTTCTGTCTAAATGTTGAAAATCCATCCCCAAAGTCGATAGCAGGTACTATTGGAGCAGTTGCAGTACGCCGCTTACCAATATTTTTTTTGTCTCTATCGCGAATTTTAATTTTTGGCTCTTTTTCAGCTGCTGATTTTTTATCTCCAGCATCTGTTTTCTTTTTAGAACCTGCAGCCTTGCCAGAAGATTTGATTTTATGTGGACCTTGATATTTAGCTATAACACCAGCAAATGAAATTTGTTCAAACTCTACATTTAAATAACGCTCAATACTTTTGGTGAGATTCCAGTCATTGGCCGACACAAACGATATTGCAGTGCCCTCACTGTCTGCACGCCCTGTACGGCCAATGCGATGTACATATTCATCGCCGGAATGAGCCATATCAAAGTTGACAATTAAATCAACCCCTGCAATATCCAACCCCCGCGCTGCCACATCAGTTGCCACTAATATTTGCGTTTTACCCTGACGAAATAAATCGAGTGAAATTTTGCGTTGATCCTGCCCAATATCGCCATGCAGCGCACTGACTCGATACTTGTTATAACGCAACACACCATCTAACTGCGCGGCTTTAATTTTCGTATTAGTAAACACCACCACTTTTTCAAAAGAAGTTTTAGCCAAAAGCGCAATCAATAACTTTTCTTTGTGTTTAACATCGTCTGCTAATACCATTTTTTGAGTAATGGCATTAGCAGCTTCTGCAACATCAATTTGCTCCGCATCCCCCAACATCACTTCTTTAATAAGATGACGCAATCCTTTTTGTTCCATAGTTGCAGAAAATAATAACGTCTGGCGCTCCGCACGGCAGGTTTCTGCAATTTTCAAAACATCTTCATTCAAACCCATTTCCAGCATACGATCAGCTTCATCTAACACCAAAAACTCCAAGCCCGAAAAGTCAGTAGACTTATGTGCAATATGCTCCGCCATCCGACCCGGTGTGGCGACTATCACTTCAGGATTTTTCCGCAATACGGCTTTTTGATATTTGAGCTCTTCACCACCACAAATCATTGCAACCTTTAGCGAAGTAAAACGCAATAATTGTTCAGCGTTTTTTACAATTTGACGAGCCAATTCACGCGTGGGCGTTAATATCAAAATGCGAGTGCTAATAGGATTAACCGGCGCAGTAGCGAGAATCTTTTGCAAGCTTGGCAATAAGAACGCAGCCGTTTTACCACTGCCAGTTTTAGAACTTACCAATAAACTTTTGCCTGCTAAAATTTGCGGGATCGCTTTCAACTGTACCGGTGTTGGCTGTTCGTAACCTTGGGACTCTATCGCTTTGCGCAACTGGGGATCAGCAATTAGCTCTTGGAAAGGGATAGATGTCATAGTAGATCCTCAATAACGTACAAATAGGCTAAAAGCGGCGCAATCTACGCAGATTATGCAGCTTAATCAATCAAAACAACCTGCAATCTCCACAGAGCTTGCGTAAACTGCCGAGCTCGATGGACCACCATACCCTTTTACGAGAATTATGTGAGCTTATGAGAATTATGTTAGCCCCTATGGAGGGAGTTGTTGAACATCATGTTCGCGATATTTTAACGCGAATAGGCGGCCTTGATGGCTGTGTCACCGAATTCATTCGCGTCACCGACCAAAAGCTCCCCTACCGTGTTTTCTTCAAATATGCTCAAGAGTTAGAAACAAACTGCCAAACCCCCAACGGAACTTTAGTAAAAGTCCAACTTCTGGGTAGCAAACCAGAACCCATGGCTATTAACGCGGCGGAGCTAGTCAACTATGGTGCAAAAGCCATAGACCTTAACTTTGGCTGTCCTGCAAAAACGGTAAATTCGCACGAAGGAGGTGCTTGCCTACTGCGTCAACCAGAGCGTGTTTACGCCATCATTAAAGCAGTTCGCGATGCAGTGCCTAAAGAGATCACTGTCTCAGCGAAAATTCGCTTAGGTTATGAAGATCGCAGCAGCTATTTAGACAATGCTAATGCCGTCGAATCTGCAGGCGCTAACGAGCTGACCGTACATGCACGCTCCAAAGCGGATGGTTACAAACCACCAGCCTACTGGCATTACATCGCGGATATTAAGGCCCAGTTAAAAATCCCAGTGATTGCTAATGGAGAAATATGGACAGTTGATGATTACCTGCGCTGCCGCGATGAATCACAATGTGATGACGTTATGCTGGGCAGAGGTTTGCTTGCATGCCCGGATTTAGCACGACAAATAAAAGCACATATCACCGGCGAAGAATATAGGCCACTGTTATGGTCAGAAATTTGCAAAATATTATTTATGTATTACAAAACAACAGCGCCGCTTTATCATGAAAAAAATTGCGGTAATCGCGTCAAACAATGGTTAATGTATTTGAGTCGCCAGTACCCACAAGCCATATTATTTTTTGACGATATCAAACGTAAAAGTGATCCGCAAGAAATCGAACAAGCATTTTCAACAGCACTACAGCATTGTCTTGCAAAATAAAAAACCCGCTAGTTGCGGGTTTTTTATTTTGCAAGAGCATAACTACATTAACAATTCATCTATAGGAGAACCTAGCTCTTTAGTTTCCTCTATTTTATCCATTAATTTAACTAAATTAATGCCTAGGAGAGTGACTATCTCAGTTGGAAAGTTAGCTAAAATTGTTTCGTTATCCGCCTTCTGTTTATTCATTGCATTAATATAAAATGCAATGCTAATCACACCTGCCAAACGTGGAAATATTTCTTCAGTAGTAGGATGCAATTGATAACGAATACCTTTTACTATGGCATCAGGAAATTTCCAACGGCTTGCCAACTCCGCACCAGCTTCAGAAAAATTAAAGCCTAATACATTTTTTTGTATATCACTTTGATTTGCGCCTTTATCAACTACTTTTTTAATCTCCGCGCATTCATTCGGTAATAATATGTTGATGAGCAGCTCACCAATATTGTGAATCATTCCACAGGTGAACGCAGTTTCTGCATCATCACGTGAAAAACGAGCAATCCACTTACAAGTCGCAGCAACGGAAAAACTCTCTTGCCAAAATTTCGGCAGATCAAATCCTTCTGGCGCTTTAAACGCACCCGTCAACCCTGACGCTAGCACCAGTGTGCGTACTGCATTAAACCCGAGCAAAAATACTGCATCATTCACCGAACCTATTTTTCGATTGCCTCCATAATGAGCTGAGTTTGCGGCTCGTAAAACTTTAATCGTTAACACTTGATCAGAACTAATCTTTTTTGCAATAGCATCATTACTGACATTATCATCACCAAAACTTTCAATGAGCTCTTGAATTACTTTGGGTATATTGGGTAACTTTTGCGCATTATTTATTAGATCTTGTAAATTCACGATTCCGCCTCACTCAATGGAAAATACATATTTTGATAATAGTCCAGCTTTAACTGTTTGCTAGCTTTATATAAAAAAATGTGATCTGAACGGTATTAAGGTGGGCAAAGCAAGGTTACTTATATGCTGCAAGATAACAACTGTAGGCGCGTGGGATTAATCATTTTTATGCTGGGGTTGTCGCGCCTCCAAATACACTGAAGACACTGGGTACATACCTATAAGTTATTGTTTTTCTAACCTTTTTCTATTAAGTCTGTCCCCGGTAGGGTGACACTTCAGGGCTGGTGACAGGCTCGGAGATTGTGCACCGAGGTGGGTCTTACATCAAATTTTGCGCTTGCTTTACCCGTTGCACGCGATGGTGTGATTGGGACCGATGCAGAACTTTAGCACTAACAGCCTATGTATGAAAAACATCCATAGTGAATTGAAGCCGCGTCCTTCAACACAATAAAATTAGATCACTTTTGAGTATCGAATTTGCCCTGTGTTCTTTAAATAAGTATCAAACACCATACAAACACGACGAATCAGCAAACGCCCGGCATCTAGTACTTGTATTTTATTCTCCCCTACTTCCAGCAAACCGTCATTCACCATTGGCTTTAATTCTTGTAACTCGTCTGCAAAATAGTCCTGCCCATAAATTCCAAAGCGTCCATTCAAACGATTGAAGTTTAATTCAAAATGACAAATTAATTGATTGATAACCTCTTTGCGAATGAGATCATCTCTGCTCAACTGTAAACCGCGAATGCGGGCATGCTGCTGGTGACTAATGCACGTCTGATAGTCATTTAGGTTTTTGGCGTTCTGGATATATACATCACCAAATGCGCTAATCGCCGACACACCAAACGCCAATAAATCACAATCACCATGGGTAGAATATCCTTGAAAATTACGCTGCAATTTACCCTGTTGTTGGGCAATCACCAGCGAATCATTCGGCTTGGCAAAATGATCCATACCTATGTAGACATAGCCAGCGCTTTGTAACCGCTCAATTGCCATTTGCAATAGTTCAAGCTTTTGCATCGGTGAGGGTAAATCCGCAGAGTTAATAAGCTCCTGACTCTTAAACAATTGCGGCATGTGCGCATAATTAAACAGCGACAAACGGTCTGGGGAAAGATCTATAACTTGCTCTAATGTTTCGCCCACACTTTTTAAAGTCTGCTTGGGCAAGCCGTAAATTAAATCCATGCTAATCGAATGATAATTCTGCTGGCGAAGGTCTTGCATCAAGCAATCAACTTCTTGTCGGCTGTTATAGCGATTAACCGCACGCTGCACGTCAGCATCAAAATCTTGCACGCCCATACTGACACGATTAAACCCCAAGTTGCGTAAATGTCCCATGGTTTTACTGGAGACTTTTCCTGGATGGACTTCAACCGAGTATTCACCCGTGTCGTCATCGCATAATTTGAAATATTCCCGAGTCACTTTCATAAGCTCCGACATTTCATCGTCGCTAATGAACGTCGGCGTACCGCCGCCCCAATGCAATTGCGTAACAACTCGATGATCATCAAATAAGACCGAGCACGCCGCTATTTCCTGGGCAAGGTATTGTAGATAAGGCGCGGCGCGGGTTTTGTTAGGTGTGACGACTTTATTACATCCACAATAAAAACACAGCGCCTCACAAAACGGGATATGGATATAAAGTGATAAAGGTTTGGCGCCGTGATTGCTCCGCGCCACGGCATCATAAAAATCCTGATCAGAAAAATTATTATGAAATTGTGGTGCAGTCGGGTATGAGGTATAGCGTGGGCCCGCCAAATCATATTTACTCAATAAGTCTGTGTCCCATTGCAGTGCTTGTGAAAAAATCGCCATAGCTGAAACCTCCAAAATTGACTTTCACCTATTATTCTAAAAATGGACGCTTGGCTTTATGATTAAAATCAATAATTAAGGATTATAAAACTCACCTTGTTTGCGCAAATAGAACCACCAATTTAAAAGTACACACGCTCCGTAGAAAACTGCAAAGCCCACCATGGCATATTCTGGTGTTGCCGCTTTTATTTGCTCACCAAACACTTGTGGAATATAAAAAGCGCCGTAGCCAGCTACCGCTGAAGTCCACCCCAATACGGGGCCAGCTTGCTCTTTGGGGAATACCGCTGCGATGGTACGGAAAGTGGAGCCATTACCCAAACCACTCGCCGCAAACATACCTAAAAATAATAAGAAAAAGGGTACAAAATATTTTTCAGGATGCGCTGATTGATAGGCGAGGCGCATGTAGTAAGCCGCTGCTAAAGATAAAACCACTAAGGCAATTGCACAGACTTGGGTTACTAATGCGCCGCCAAATTTATCGGAGATCCAACCGCCTACAGGGCGAATGAGCGCACCAATAAAGGGGGCAATCCACGCGTAGGTCAATGCGCTTGGGCCGCCAGGGTTTGCAGTGGTATGCGTCATAACGCCACCAACACTGATGTGGCTGTAACCAAAAATAACTTGAATCGATAAAGGAAATGCCGCAGAAAAGCCAATGAAAGATCCAAACGTCATTACATAAAGCACACTCATTACCCACGTGTGCTTGTTGTGAAATATTTTGTATTGGCGATCTAAACTTGTGCGTATTGCACCGGGTAGCATTTTTAATAACATTACCGTAGCAAATAACACCAATACTAAAACCAGCTCTTTTGGAATTCCAAAGCCAGAACCGTTTACTTTTGCAGGCAAAATCAACCACAAGCCAATCGCGGAAGTGACAAAGCCGATTAACATCATGGCAATAATAATACTGAATGAGCGCAGCGGGCCGGTCAGCTTTGGTGTGACATCATCAGTGTTGATATTGTTCATGCCAAACCAAATAGCAACGGCTAAAGGCACTAATAACAACAACCACAAAAACCCTGCATTTTGAATCCATGTTTCTGTGCCCGCCGGAATAGAACCAATTAAAGTTCCGCTCGCAGCTTTTAACACCAAGGGATCACCACCCAAGCTACCGAAGGCTGCAAAAGTCATAAACAGTGGAACCAAAATTTGCATAGTGGTCACACCAAAATTTCCCAAACCTGCATTCAAACCCAAGGCTAAACCTTGCTGCTTGCGCGGAAAAAAGAAACTGATATTAGACATAGATGCAGCAAAATTTCCGCCGCCAATACCCGAGAGCAACGCCATTAATTGGAACACCCACAGGGGTGATGAAGGGTCTTGCAGCGCTAAACCTGTGCCCAGCGCCGGTAAAATTAATAACGATGTTGTTAAAAATAATGTGTAACGCCCACCGCATAACCGAATTAAAAAGCTGGAAGGAATACGCAGCGTTGCGCCTGTTAAGCCCGCAATAGCCGTGAGCGAAAATAAATCACTGGCTTGGTAGGGAAAACCTAAATTCAACATTTGTACAGTGATAATGCTCCACTGCATCCACACCGCAAAACCACACAATAAACTAGGAATCGATATCCACAAATTTCGGTTGGCGATAGCCTTACCTTCTTTTTCCCAGAAGCCTGTATTTTCCGGCTCCCATTTTTTTAGATCCGCCATGACGATTCCCCTAAGCAGAATGAGTTCAATCTCACTATGCAAGGTAAATCTAAAGCGCACCATTCATCTTCAGGATTAGCCAGCCAAAGCACTGTAGTTAGTTGACATACCCACAAAGAGGGATTCTATTTTCAAAACACGCTAATACTCTTTGCTTTACGTAAAAATGGCGCGACATAGGTTTAAGCGGCCGAGACGGCACCTAGGCTTTAAGCTGCCGAACAAGGTAAGATGCTTTCACACGTCTATTTTTCACACCTCTATAAAGATTGGAGCAATCCTATGTCTAGTACCGCGGCGAGCATTATGTTAGTTGACGACCACCCACTGCTTCGCAAAGGGTTGCGCCAACTGATTTCTATGGATGATGAGCTGGAAGTGATTGCGGAAGCGAGCAATGGAGCCGATGCGATTACTCAAGGCGTAGAGCTAGATCCAGATTTAATTTTGCTCGATTTAAATATGCAGGGTATGAACGGCCTGGAAACCTTGCGCCATTTGCGCGATCAAGGCGTTACCTCTCGTATTGTGATGCTAACAGTATCGGATGCGGATGAAGATGTATTGCAAGCTATCTCATTAGGTGCCGATGGTTATTTGTTAAAAGATATGGAACCCGAAGAACTCTTAGAGCAAATTAAACGCGCACTCAATGGCAAGATGGTGTTAAGTGAAGCCGTTACTCAAATTCTTGCCACTGCAATTCGCAGCCCTAACAATAAAAGCTCAGGTGAAATAGATGCCCTGACCCAACGTGAGTTAGGAATTTTAAAATTAATTGCCAAGGGTTTAAGCAATAAATTGATTGCGCGCGAATTGGATATTTCCGACGGCACCGTAAAAGTTCACGTTAAACATCTACTCAAAAAATTGCATTTACGCTCGCGTGTTGAAGCAGCCGTGTGGATGATTAACCAACAAATTCAGGAATAAATAATGGACCATCACCTTTGCTAAACTTGAATCCGGCATGAGCTGTACAACGTCAGGATGTTTTATGCGTGCAATCACTTTTGCGGTTCGCTTAGTGAGCTCTTTACTGCCAACATCCACACCCTAACCGCACCAGTTGCATCCAAATGCGTAAACTCTTAGCTCATACTTAACCCCGTGACGCGCAGGCAGCGCGACCAGCTTTTTTCAAATGGGGCACAAAATTACACGGACCTTGGCGCGAATCTATTTGGTATTTAATAATTTCATCCCACGCGGTTTTGCACGCATTGGTTGAACCGGGCAAACAAAAAATTAGGGTGTGATTCGCCAAGCCCGCAAGCGCACGCGACTGAATCGTAGAGGTGCCAATGTGACGCAGTGAAAGGTGGCGAAACAATTCACCAAAACCTTCAACCTGTTTGTCAAATAACGGCAACATGGCCTCAGGGGTTGAATCTCTATCAGTAAACCCAGTGCCGCCGGTAATTAAAATTACTTGCACCGCGTCATCTGCGATCCAACCAGAACACACAGCACGAATTTTATAAATATCGTCTTTAATAATTGCACGCTGCACTAGCTGATGCCCTGCATCTGTTAAGCGATCTACTAACGATTGGCCAGAGGTATCCATTTCAAGGCCGCGCGTATCTGAAACCGTTAACACCGCAATAGCCAGTGGCAATAATTCTTGCGTTGTGTTGTGTGACATAAAAACTCCAAAATAATTAACCGGCAATTAGTCATTAACCGCCTATTTTAAATTAACCGAGTATCTAGATATTACCCAACTTTCTAGAAACTAACCCCCTATCATCGCCAAATGGCGAGTAGATCCTGTTACTTGTTCTGCCAAGTTGTGGCCGATGTTTTTTTGTGTAATGGATTGCTGCAAAAATTCAATCGCAGGCTGAATATTATCGCTCTGCAAATGCTCTCTGAGATGTTGATGTTGATCTGCAAACAAACATAAAAATAATTGCCCCTTGCTGGATACGCGCAAGCGATTGCAATCATCACAAAAGTGTTTGCTATAGGGCATGATTAACCCAAGTGAACCTTGATAATCCGGGTGAATAAATTCTTTGGCGGGGCCGGCCTGTTGGCCGCGGAAGCGCTCTGCCCATCCACTATTAAGCAGGCTTTGCTGAATGCTTTCGCCACTCACATGCCGCTGATTGAAAAACTGTTGATTGTTGCCGGTGCGCATTAGCTCTATAAAACGCAGGGTAATGGGTCGGGTTTTTATAAAGGCAAGAAAATCATTTAATTCATGGGCGTTTTGATCGCGCAATAACACCGTATTTATTTTTAAACTTTTGAAACCAAGCGTTTGCGCAATATCTAATCCACGCAAAATGCTGGCAAGCTTCTCACTACCCGTAATCATTTGAAAGGCACTGGGGTTTAAACTGTCCACACTAACATTGAGTACATCCAAACCTGCCGCACGCCATTGCACAACATCTTTTTCCAAACGGAAGCCGTTAGTGGTTAACCCTACAGTTTCAATTCCAGGAATGGATTTACACAATGCAATAATGTCGCAGAGATCACGCCGCAAGCTCGGCTCACCGCCTGTAATGCGAATCTTTTTAGTACCTAATGCAGCAAAAGCATTTACCAAACGCTGAATTTCAATAAGCGATAATTCGCCGTCATGGGAATGGCATTCACTTCCGTCGGGCAAGCAATAGGTACAGCGAAAATTACATTTTTCGGTTATGGATAAACGCAAGTAGCTAAAGCGACGTTCAAATTTATCCACCAAGGTGGCTTGCGGTTGAAAATGATTAGATTGAAGAACATCGCCATTAAAACGGTTGCTAACAATTAGCCCGTGGCTATCAAGCTGCATAAAACACCTTTCCAATGAGGGGGAGGCTTATTCATTTCTAAATAAACCCAGTGGCGGAATGCCACGGCGTAAAATCCGTACCTACAGTCTTTGGGAGGGAGGTCTTAGGCCTTTAAGCTCGGCGTGTTTTAATCATAACGGCTAATGAGCGCCAGTGTTATTGCCCTGAAGGTGAAAGGGAGCTACCTCTAAAGAGGTAGCGGCCAAGCAACATCATAAGCCCGATTCACTCAAGCCAGCATAATCATCAGGCCTGCGGCCTTGTGGCCAATCAAATTTTCGTTCACTTTCGCGAATGGCTAAATCATTGATGCTCGCGTAACGCTTCTGCATTAAACCTTGCGCATCAAATTCCCAGTTTTCATTACCGTATGAGCGAAACCATTGACCTTGATCATTATGCCATTCATAAGCAAAACGCACCGCGATACGATTCCCGTCAAATGCCCACAACTCTTTAATTAAACGATACTCATGCTCGCTCGCCCACTTTTTAGTGAGAAAATATTCAATCTCAGTGCGACCATTTATAAACACATTTCGATTGCGCCATTGGCTATCGGGCGTATAGGCCATCGCCACTTTTTGTGGGTTGCGATTATTCCAACCATCTTCCGCTGCGCGTACTTTTTGAATCGCAGTTTCGCGCGTGAAGGGTGGAAATGGCGGGCGTGATTCTTGCTGCGTCATAGAGTTTGTCCCCTAACTTTTAAATCATTAAATATCCAACACAAGGGTTTCACCGGTTGCACGAGAAACACATGCACACATGAAACCTTCGGCTTTATCTGCCGCGCTCAACACATTATCGCGGTGCTCAACATCACCTGTTATTACTTTTACCGCACACATACCGCAATTACCCACACGACAATCAAACTCTGCTTTTATTCCGGCAGCTTCCATTGCCTCTAATACGGATTCAGTGCTCGATACTGCAATCATTTTTTGCGAGCGCGCTAATTGAACACTAAACGATTTTTCATACTCTTTTTCCACCACAGAAAAATGTTCTGAATGTAAACGAGATTTTTCGATGCCTAATTTCTGCGCACTGCTATAAACCGCATCAATAAGCCGCTGTGGCCCGCAGACATAAATATTACTATCAGCGGGTGCATTCCGAAAACATTTTTCAATATCAAGACGATTACTTTCATCTGAATAATAGACATGGAGTTGCTCGCCAAATTCGCGCTGCAATCTATCACTAAAAGCCATTTGCACTTGGCTACGCCCTGCATAATGTAGCTCAAACCGCACGCCTTGTGCCGCTAATGTTTGCGCCATAGGTTTAATAGCAGTAATGCCTATTCCACCAGCAATCAGTAAGGCCGGTTGAGTAATATTTTTCAGTGAAAAATAATTTTCTGGCGTTGCACAGTGCAGCATCATGCCCAACTCAATAATGTCATGCATGCGTTGCGAGCCGCCGCGCCCATGCTCTTCTTTCAAGACCGCTATTTCATACACATCACGGCGCGATGGATTTGAACATATGGAGTAGTGGCGAATTTGTGTTGTTCCATCTTGCATAACAATAGGAACTTTCAAATGAGCGCCTGCTTTTACAATCGGTAAGTCATCACACGTTGCACTGCGAAATTCATAGGCGCGTACACGCGGTGTAAGTTGGCGAATTCCGCTAACAACCAAGGCTAACTCACCCTGTCCCATGGCTGTTATTTTTTCTACTCGTGTAGACACGCGAGATTTTAGTTGTTCATTCTCAGCAACCAATGGCGCAAGAGTCTCGCGAATTTCTGCTTCGGTAAATCGCCGCGTAATATGTTGCGGGCAATTCCATTCATAGGCTTCTACATGAATAACCACCGCACGCTCAATACGCGCGCGATAATCGGGATTTTCCAAGGCAGCAATCAATTCAGCGTTTTCACTTTCATGTACAACCTTGGCGCGCCCCCAAATTTTTAAGCGGCGCTGATTGGCATAATCCATAAAAATTAAACTGATGCGCTCATCAGCATTCATATTGCCAACACTAATGTACTGACGGTTGCCGCGAAAATCAGCATACCCTAGCGTTCGCTCACCCAGTACTTTTATAAAGCCTGCTGCACCACCACGATGTTGCACATAAGGCCATCCATTTTCACCCACGGTTGCTTGATAAAAACTATCGCGCTCATGAATAAATTCGGTCTCTGCTGCACCGAGTGTATTACGTGGATCTTCTGCTAATTCAAAACCTCGGTTGTTCTCACGGCTACTGTACAAACTCTGCGCGGCCTTAACACTTTCAGTAAACGTAATATCTGCAAATGCACGTGCCATGATGAACTCCCGAGAAATTATTGATTATTTACAAACTGACTTTTGGAAAATCAATTTCCACACGGCTTGCTTTACCTAAAATTGTCGTCAACAACGTCATGCCTACATGGGTAATAATTTCCACAATATCCGCATCGGTATAACCCGCATTACGCGCTTCAATTAACTCAGCTGTTGTAATATCGCCTTGATGTTCAATTAAAGAACGTGTGAGCTTAACGGCAACGGCTGCCTTTGCGTCTTGGCTAGTGCCTGCGCGGTTAGCTTCAATTTCTGCGCCGCTTAATCCTGCTTTTTTACCGATGGCCGTGTGCGCCGATACGCAATATTCACACGCATTTTGTTGCGCAACAGACAGTGCAATGCGCTCGCGAGTTTGCAAATCCAAGCTACCTTCGCTTGCAATACTGTGCAACCCAAGAAAGGCGCGCAAAGCCGATGGCGAGTTGGCAAAAATCTTTAAAAAATTAGGCACCATGCCAAGCTGGCCTTGAATGGCATTTAACAAGGCTTTTTGTTCATCGTTAGCGGTTTCTAAAGTAACTGTGTTGATACGGCTCATGGTATTTCCTCATGTCAATGGTTGATTATGTTTTATCGCCTGCATTCATTTGTGTGCGTAGCGAGTGATGCCATATTGCCGAGAGCCAACCAAATGAAGAATACTCAACCAATAGAATTCATTATTTCCAAAACTGAAATGACAGAAACGATTGGAGTAACGCATGGACAGATTTATTGAAATGCAGGTGTTTGTGGCCGTAGCCGAAACCGAAGGCTTTGCCGCCGGTGCACGCAAGCTAGGCGTATCGCCACCCGTGGCAACGCGTGCCATTGCAGATTTAGAAAAACGTTTGGGCGTTAAATTATTAACACGAACTACTCGTTATGTGCGAGTGACCGATGCGGGCAAGCGCTACCTTGATGATTGCAAACGCATCTTGAGCGAAGTAACAGAAGCGGATGATGCCGCCGCAGGCATTAACGGCGAACCCAGTGGCCATATTGCCATCACCGCGCCCGTTGTTTTTGGGCGCTTGTTTGTTCAACCGGGCGTTATCGACTATTTAACTCGCTACCCCAAAATGGATTTAAGCGCACTCTATCTTGATCGCGTTGTTAACTTATTAGAAGAAGGCTTAGATGTCGGCATCCGTATTGGTGAATTAGCCGATTCCAGTATGCGTGCTGCGCGTGTAGGCACAGTGCGCCGCGTACTCTGCGCCTCACCCGATTACATCGCGCGCATGGGTATGCCACAAAAACCAGAAGATTTACTAGAACACACCATCGTATCGGCCAGCGGTGTAAACCCAAATATTGAATGGAAATTTAATCAAGAAAAAACAGTGCGCATTAAACCGCGCTTAAACGTCACCACCAATGAATCCGCAATCGACACCGCCGCTGCAGGTTTTGGAATAGTCCGCCAAATGTCTTACCAAGTTGCGCAGCAATTAGAAAATGGACAACTTAAAGTTTTATTAAGCGAATATGAATTAAATCCATTACCCATTCATATTTTGCACAGAGAAGGCCGCTACGCCTCTGAAAAAATCCGCAGTTTTGTGGATTTAATGGTGGAGCGATTACGCGGGAATAAGGCGCTTAATTAAAGACTTGAGCAGGTAACTTTACGTAAAGCGTTGGTTGGTACCCATAGAGGTCATTGAAGGTAGTTCACTTTTTCCCAGTTATCGCTAATGTAAGACGCTTTGTGCGTTTAATTGACACGCGAGAATTAGTCATTGATGACGCGCCTTTTCTTGTGGTATATCGCTAAATGGGCGACAATAAAATCCAAATCTCGTGTGCGCTACATAATGCACGACGATGGCCATCGGCCAATTAAATAACAACGAAAATTCATACGCACTAGAGGTATCCATGGACGATAAAACATTACAAAGTTTGAGAGCCATTTTTATAGCCAATCCAACCCCCGATTTAGCAAAAATTATTGCACTGCAACTTGCGGAGCGTAGCGAGTTTGATGAGTTGGGAAATTACTTGCGCCATTTAACTACTGCTATTACGGGTGAGGATGGCGAGCAACTCGGCGAGGCGGCGTTCAGGGCCCGTGCTTATGCTAATGCATTGCAATTCCTGAATACTGAAGAACCAAATCATGTGCTGCTGATAATTCGCTGCAAGCTTGAGTTAGGTGAATTAGAAGCGGCACAAGCGCTTTATAGAAAATTACTACAAACCAATCCGCAGCGCGAATCTGCGGAACTTAACCGCCGGTTAAAACTATCTACGGAAAAAGAGCCAGTTAAATTGCGGGTGATTGAAAAAGCAGAACCTACAGAAAGTTTTGAGCTATTGCAATTTAAACGACCAACCAGCAATTTTTCTGATGTGGTTGGTTTGGAAAATGTTAAAAAGCAAATCCACAAAAAAATTATTCTGCCATTTCAAAAGCCATCGCTTTTTCAGCGCTTCAAAAAAAAAGTCGGCGGCGGAATTTTGCTTTACGGCCCCCCGGGTTGTGGCAAGACTTTATTAGCGCGCGCGACGGCGGGTGAATGCAAAGCACATTTTTTCAATATTGAAATATCCGATGTACTGGATATGTACATTGGCGAGTCCGAACAAAAACTTCACGCTATTTTTGAAAAAGCGCGTAACGAAACACCCAGCGTTATTTTTTTTGATGAGCTGGAAGCGCTCGCAGGAAAACGTGAGCATACTCGCAATAGCGCACAATCCAATACCGTGAGTCAATTTTTAACAGAGTTGGACGGCTTTGCACAAAACAATGAGGGCGTTTTGATTCTTGGCTCTACCAACGTGCCGTGGGCATTGGATTCCGCTTTTTTACGCCCCGGACGTTTTGATCGCATGTTCTTTGTACCACCACCAGACAAAATCGCACGTAAGTCTATCCTTGAACACCATATGAAAGATCGCCCCAATGCGGGCGATATACAATTTGATGCTATCGCCAACAAAGCCTCTGGCTATTCCGGTGCAGATTTAGCGAATCTTGTTGAGATGGCCGCAGATGAAGCTATTGATAGTACTATTGCCAGCGGAGAAGAAACGGCGATTTCTATGCAGCATTTCGTAGCGGCTCTAGCAGACTCGCGCTCCTCCACCACTGAGTGGTTAACCACGGCCAGAAATTATGCACGCTATGCCAATGATGGCGGGCGCTATGATGACGTGCTGGAATTCATCAATAAACACGGTAAGTAAATTGTGAATAATTATCGCATTATCGACGAACCCAAAATCAAAATGGCGCAACAGCTGATTGTGAATCCCATAGCGGTTTTGTTAGCGGCTATATTGGTGCCTATTTTTGTGACCATTCCGTTCTACGGAAAATTTTGGCTGCCATTTATTTGGTTAATCGCGAATGGTTACCTTTTAGGTTCACCCACTTTTTGGCGTGAATGCTTCTACTCTGTGTTTGGTGTTCTTGCAATTGGAGGTATTTTTATTGGTTATGGTTACGGTATAAAAACCGAGGCAATTACTTCGCCTAATAGTCTTGCGCCCTACATGAGAGTCTTGGTCAATGCGCTCTATTTTATTGCTTTGTATTTAGTAGTGTTCACGCAGTCTGTCCCATTTTCTATTTACGAGTATGTAAATCAGCAGGGTCAACATGAATAACGATTATAAATACGAACAAGTCTGGCGACATATTTCCCACGGTCAAATACCCAGCGCCATTGAGTTATTAAAAGAACTTTTAGCCAACGAATCTAATAGTGCCATGTACCACGGCACGCTCGCCTATTGCTTGTTGCAACAAATGCGTATTCACGCTGCAGAATATGAATTAAAAATTGCAATGCAATTGGAACCTAACACACCATTTTTGCACAGCATTTACGCGCGTATTTATTTTTTACAAAATAAAATGACGCGAGCGCTTGCGGCCTGCGATCAAGCCCTACAGCTAGACCCAGAAAATGGGGATGTCTTTGAATTAAAGTCAGATATTTTATTGGCCAATAAGAAATTTAAAGAGGCATTTTTCTATATTCAAAAAATGGCTGAGCTAAATCCAGACAGCATAAAAACGGCTTACGCTTTTGCGAATTACTATTTTCAAATAGGCGATAATGCCAAGGCAATGGAATTTACGCTATCCGCCTTAGCAATAGATGCACAACACCAAGACACCAATGTGCTTATGGGTCGTTTGCATTTAATTCGGGGCAATATTGGTGAAGCTGAATATCACGCCCGCTTAACCATTA
The DNA here is from genome assembly GCA_031425935.1 of Gammaproteobacteria bacterium. Classification (GTDB taxonomy): domain Bacteria; phylum Pseudomonadota; class Gammaproteobacteria; order Pseudomonadales; family Cellvibrionaceae; genus Cellvibrio. The sequence continues at coordinate 30,937 of JANPKH010000392.1, forward strand.
TGCTGAACCCCGGTTCAAGAGAAGCGCTATCGCTATTTGCGGATGTAAAAGCCCGAAAAAATATTTTCTTAGGCTTGTGGTGGAAATTTAACACCAAGGTTTCGCGCATGCAGCCGTTAAACCAAGTGGGCGTTTTGATTTTTGGTTATGTATTTTTCAGTTTGTTATCAAACATTGTGTACGATTTTGGCCACACCAAAAGCTCTAGTGTGATCGATTATGCGTGGCTAGCGATTGTTATTTACTCATGGGTTGCTATTCCAATTTATTATCGAGTGCTCAATAAAGAGATACAGCAATTTTCATTCAAATCGGATTATTAATAGATGCCCATGAAAACTAATTTCAAATCTATTATAAAATTCTTATTTACTTGCATGGTGGCTTTTGTGGGCTTGACGCAACCGTGTACTGCGCATGACGTAGATGATCTAAAAGTGCAAGCCAAACAGGGCGATTTTATTGCTATGTTTAAATTAGGAGTTTTTTATTACAACGGCATGAATGTTCCTTTAGATCCAAAGCAAGTAGTGGCACATTATACAAGAATGGCGAGCGACGGCGACGTAAAAGCGCAATTCAAACTCGGCATTATTTATTCCGAAGGTGCGCTTGTCACACAGAATTATCCGAAAGCTATTCAGTGGTATACCAAGGCGGCCAATCAAGGTGATGCAAATGCCCAATTTAATCTCGGCAATTTATATTACAATGGCGAAAATATTTCCCGTGACTACGCTCAAGCCATTTACTGGCACGCTAAGGCCGCTTTGCAGGGTGACGCAAGAGCTCAAGCTTATCTCGGCTTTTCGTATTATAGCGGTCAAGGCATTGCTCAAGACTACAAACTAGCGCTTGAGTGGTACAGAAAATCTGCTCAACGAGATAATAAAGCGGCACAAATGGGCATAGGGTATATGTCTGCCCATGGCAGTGGAATGATCCAGTCTTATGTGGTATCGCTTGCAGCTTTCAATGCAGCTGGCCTAAAAAGTAGCGCAGCTGATCAAGAAAAACTTTTAGAACTAATGCCTCCCAGCGATATTGAGGCTGCTAAATTACTTAGCGCAGAAATGATTAAGCCAAATAATTTTATTAAGGCGCTGGATGATTATTTGATGGGATTAAAATCAATAGAATCAGACTCACTTGCCGTCCCAATAACTTCTAACCAATGAAAGCCGAAGTTGCGGTGAAAGATCCAACTCCGGTTTTCGTTTTTCAAACTCATGTCTGAGTAGTAATTTAAGTGGTAGTGATAACATGGTGTTAGAATGTGCCGTGGATTAAATCCTCGGTATCCGCAGTTTTGTGGATTTAATGGTGGAGCGATTACGGGGAATAAGGCGCTTAGTTAAAGACTAGAGCAGGTAACTTTTTTCAGATAGCTTTACATAGAGCGTTACAGTGGAAAGGCTTTTTTTGGTGGGGCTGAATTGAAGTTGAGACGGATATTTAATTTTTTCGCCCCCAATAATCGGGGGCTTACTAAGTTAAAATGCTAATGGATATGCAAGGAATATAAAGTGTAATACATTCAACAGTATGTGCGATGCTATGGCTAATTCGATTCGATCTTTAATGCTATATGCCCACGCGTAACAAGCTCCAGCCAACCCCATCACAATGTAAAATTTAATAGGGTTTATATAGGCCGGAGGAATATGCACTAAGGCAAAAAATAAACCCATCAATGGAATAATCCAAACGGCTTTACCAAATCGATTTTGAAGCGGTTGTTGCAAAAAACCCCTAAAAAATGCTTCTTCAGGAATGACACTTAAGAATAAATTACAAACAATAAAAATAGGTGTCCATACAAAAAATTTAACGTCAATGGCCACCCCTAACAACATACCTACTGCCAGTACTGCGAGTGTGGGAAGCACCCATTTTTTAACAAGCACCAAGGAATTTAAAATTTCCTTAAATGATTCGCACTTTTGTGCGATAGAAGCCAGAATCAAAAGCCCTACTATTGGTTTAGCCAACCTATATTCTAATGAAAATAGATTTACACTGTCTCCAAGTAATCTTGGGCTAATTAATTGAATTTTGTTAAAGCCAGGGAGCAAATTCATGCCCATCACTAGCGCGTAAAACCCCGAAAGTATAAGAATCCACGTTGAATATCGCGCCCACTTCCTCACACTATAAAAGCTAACGCATGCTAGTGAAATCCACACAACTGAAAGCGGCGCCAATGCGCCACTTACCACACCAACAAAAATAGAAAGCAGAAAGGGAAATATCCAGAGTGGAATTACTTTTATTTTTGAGGGAGACCACACGAAAATAAAGGACGTAATCAAAAAAATAATGGATAAATGCTGTAGCTCGATCATGATTGCCTTGCTTCTTATGAGTCGGCGAATTATGAGTTACTGCCGCAATAACCTCAATTGATTCTTCTTCCCTGCGTCATCATCCACACACAAATCCACTGGCATATGCCCCAAAAGACCTGTAGCGCTCAAAAAATCATTATAGAATTAGAAATCTTTGAGAAATTCATTTTTTCAATTAAACAAAATTTCATTCTCTAAGCGGATGTGCTCAAGTAATTCCTTTCTAAACTCAACCAATTTTTTATAAAAATCCACCCACAGGGTGCTTGCCCCATCGGGCGGAGTAAAATGATTAGTCATACCTTTAATTTTTTGAAGAACATAAGAATGATGATCATGATTATGCAGAATGCCACTGACTTGAAAATAAATGTAATCAGATTTATCGGCAACCAACATAGGAAAAATTAATCGCTCCTCCTTTTCCATGTGCTCGAATAATTCAATTTTTAACTCTGCCAGAATTTTTGTCAGCCCTTTAGGAAATAAAGTTTTTTGCACATCTTTTTCTTCAATCGCCATTGATAACCTTACAAGTTCAGGTAACTGAAAACGATGCCGTTGGTGATAGTAACGCTCAATATAATCAATCAAGACCGACGATGAATTGAGTAACCAATATACATCCGTTTCAGGTTGCTTCTGCAAAAGCTCAAGGGTATGCAATACGGGCGATTCCGAAATTTCTTTTTCTTTAAGAACATCAAAAAGTTTTTCATCCAATCGAGTGCTGGTATCAATACCAAGACCGAAAAATAAGCGCTCGCTATTTTTAATGAGCGTAAGTAAATCTCGAACGGTCATGCTTATATAATTCATGGTGATCTCCGAATAACTAAAGTTACTTATACAGCACTCAATTCCCTGGCTCGCTTTGCTTCTTGCTCTGAGTGTAAAGGCCTTACCTCTGTAAAATACATCCACATGAGTGAAGACCACACCACACCAAACATCAGCATAAAAGCTGAAGAGCGCACACCAGTTAAATCAACCAAAGCCCCGAACATTATCGGCATTAGAAAGCCCCCAAGGCCACCTGCCAAACCCACGACACCAGAAATTACACCGATATTTTTAGGATAGTCATCAGAAATATATTTAAAGACCGACGCTTTACCTACCGCAAATGCAATGCCCATAGTAAACATGATAATGGTGAAACTAATAGGGCCTAAACCGAGATGAAATGTTGCGGGGCCGCGAATAGTATTAATGGTTAAATCTGTTGGCGGGTAAGATAAAAAGAATAAACAGGCAAGCGACACCCAAAGCACCCACCATGTCACAGTGTGTGCACCAAACTTATCAGAAAAATAGCCACCCAATGCGCGCAGTATTCCACCGGGCAAACTAAAGCAAACCGCTAAAAGTGCAGCGAGTTTTAAATCAAAACCATATTCGACGATGTAATATTTTGTCATCCATAGAGAGAGCGCAACATAACCACCAAACACAATGGAATAGTACTGGCTGTAACGCCACACTTTAGGGTCTTTTAATACTTGCAACTGCTCTTTGATGCTGACACTTGAAGCCACCTGGTGACTTTTGTCGGTAAAGGTAAAGAACCAAAATAAAATTGCTGTCCCTAGCATAATCACAGCATATACGTGGGGCACCGCAGTCCACCCATAGGCAACTACAATCAGCGGCGCAACTAATTTAGTAACAGCAGCGCCGGTATTGCCAGCACCAAAAATCCCCATAGCTAAACCTTGACGACTTTTAGGGAACCAGCGCGCGCAATAAGCAATACCCACTGTGAATGAACCGCCCGCAACACCTACAAACAAACTCAACACTAAAAAATGCCAATATTGGGTAGCTGATGAAATTAACCAAATAGGAATAACGGTAGCGAGCATTAAAATAAAAAATACAATTCTTCCACCGAATCTATCAGTCCACATGCCCATGGGTAAGCGAATCAGAGAGCCAGTCAGTACCGGCATCGCAATCAATAAACCAAATTGCGTTTCATTCAACCCCAACATTTGTTTAATAGGGATGCCGATGACCGCAAACATCATCCATATCATGAAACAAATGGTGAACGAAATTGTGCTCGCCGTAACAACGGACCAGGCTTTGTACTCTTGTGTAGCCATAATTATTTATCTCCCAATATCATTCAGATTCAAACAAAAAATCAGCCTTCTGAATTTTTTATTTTCATCCTTGAGTGTAAGGGGCAATAATTTTTATAACCATATTAAAAATAAAGATAGAATTCGCAAAAATACCCACTAATAGGTAGAAATAATTTAATTAAACCGCTGTATTCTCTGTATTTATCTCGTTTGAATATTCGACAGGTATGAGCCTAACTCTTAGTGGGTACTCAGTAATATTGAAGTTTAATGACTGGACGCAATCAGCAAATCATTGCCCGCCAACTCATGCCAATCGCCATTGCAATCTGGCGTTTTTAATTTAACGGGATGAGTACCCTGCTGGTTCTGCTTAAAATTTTCTAACCAATCGAAGGTACCTTCTTTTTGTGGACTTAAACGAATAATATCCACAATATCGTGCAGCGCAGCAAGATCATTCACCAAGTTATAGCGATAACCGGATTGGGTTTGAATGCCGTTGAGCACGAACACTTGCTGATCATCCAGACTGATAACTTTTCGGCCCTCAGGATATTTTAAGCAGCAAAGTTCGCAATCGTTGGTTGTCCCATGTTTATGTTTGATGTCTCATGGCACAGACAATCTTTTCATTTGTGTGTGATTATGTGTCACGGGTGTTCTCAATAAGCCTGTATTAAAGAAAGTTAACTAACAATAAAGATAAGTTGTCGTGACTTGGTTTTTTACTTGTCTCGGCGTTAATGAATGATTCGATACAAATATCCCCAGACTTCAAATGACGTGTTTCGTGGCGACTCACTGTTGTTAGTTTTATAGCTAGTGGGCGCTCATATAATCATAAATAACGAACACTAATTAAAGCTCTGGAATCAACCGGAGAAACGTTATGTCTAGAATATACAAAATCCGCTTTTATTATTTATTCGGCATGCTGCTATTAATTTGCAGCGGTAATCTTTATGCACAAACCAATTTGGCGCTTAACAAAGTTGCAACTGCTAGTACGGCTGCTCTTCCGGCGAGCTACGCAGTTGATGGTAATGGTGCAACACGCTGGGGCTCTACTATTGGAATTGATCCATCCTGGCTGACGGTTGATCTGGGGGCTACTTACTCTCTCAGC
>JANPKH010000393.1:0-7940 GCA_031425935.1 Gammaproteobacteria bacterium
GACAGATGCCGGTTGATCAACAATTGCGGGCTGAATAACTGAATCAGGTACTTTCACAGTAGAGATACTTGATGCAGCTATTGTTTCAGCGCGCTTAGCTTCTTCTACTTGTTTAGCTTCTTCTAATCGCTTAGCTTCTTCCGCTCGCTTGGCTTCTTCTACTCGTTTAGCTTCTTCCAATTTGGCTGCGTTAAGTTGCATGGCCCGCAGTTTTTCATTCTTAGCTTCCGTCAATTTTTGCATAGTTTTGGCTTGTTCTTCCAAATCTCGCACTCGGGAAGAAAGCTCAGACTTTTCAAATTTAGATTTATCCAACTCTTCCAGAGTTGAGGAAAGCTCTGACTCTAAAGCTTTTCCCGCTCCTTTTTTTGCACCGCGACCTTGGCCGCTCTCGGCGCTATCCGTAGGCAATGGAGTCTCTAATTTCACTCTGCCCGATACAGTTTCAGTTTGTGTACGATCTCGAGGGGTATTAGACGTGGCATCTAATGGCGCTCCTAACTCCGAAGTATTTGCAGTTGTTGACCGCGTTCTTGCATTGACCCATTCGTCGTTTTGCGCTGCAACCAGGCTAATTGCTGCAGACTTGGGCACACTCGATATCTCATTAACATCAGGCACACGGAGCACTTGTCCTTTTTTGATTAAATTAATATTGCCACGAATGAAGGCGTCAGGATTTAACCGCTGTAACGCCAACATAGTTTGGTGAATGGAAGCTGAGGAGTCCGGACGCACAGCCTTGGCTATTTCCCACAAAGTGTCTTTTTTAGTAATGGGGCCATAGGTGCCGGCAGCCGGTTCAAACTTTTTTGCGGATTGATCCTGCTCAGCAATGACGTCAGGTTTTTCTTCAATAGCAGACTTTTCAAGCTTTTCTTCAATAACAGGCTTTTCGTTTTCGTAAGGCACAGCTGGTTCATCAATGATAGATGATTGAACAGGCTGCTCAACTGATGGCTGCGGCTGTGGTATTGGCTCTGGAGAAACTGCTGCTCTACTTTCTCTTACAGTCGGTGTGCTGGTCTCAGCGGCTTGTACCGGCTGCGGGACAGCTTCATCAAAAGTTGGTAAATCCATTAACACAGTGTATTCACGCAGCAAGCGACCCGCAGTCCAACGCGCTTCGATGAGAAAATTTAAATAGGGCTCGCGGACAGGGTTTCGCGTAGTCACGCGAACAATAGGACCACCGGGGTTATCCAAAACAACTTGAAATTGCAATTCAGTGTAAAAATACACCCGATCAATGCCGTTGCGCTCAAAATCAGCAGGTGATGCCAAGGCAACCAAGATTTGATCTGAAGATAAATCACGCGTATCGACTAATTTTACTTCAGCATTTAAGGGTTCATTAAGCGTCGAATTTAACGTAATTTCGCCAAGCCCAAGTCCGCTAGCAAAATTCGAAAGCGCACATGAAACGAAGCTACAAACCAAAACAAATTTACGAAGCTGCATAGGCATAGGTTGATCCTTTATTATCTCCAAGGTTTAAGTTTGTCTTGTGTTAACGGAGGTTAGGTTAAGCACATTAAGAAGTAGTCAAAAACTTAAACCGGATGTTGTATCGAGGGGCTAATGTTCACAGACAAGAGACTGTATGTTATTCAATAGGAATAAAACCTCGAAATTATCTTCACTATCTTTCGTAAGTATTCATTATAAATAGCTTTTTATCAACACTTAGGCTTTGCAACAACGACCAAATGGAACAATTTTTACACATTTTTTGGCGTTGATTCATAAAAAAGCTCAAATTTGACATACAAAGTTTAGCGACACGAAAAAAAAATCTATCTCTAAAATAAAAACCCTCAAAAATCTGGTGATTATTGAGGGTTTTTAAAGCAGTTTCTTAAGAGGCGTACCGTCAAATATGACTTTTAAGCTGCTTCTTTAAGAATACGCAACATGCGCCGCAATGGCTCAGCAGCACCCCACAACAATTGATCACCTACAGTGAAAGCAGATACATATTGAGGCCCCATATTCATCTTACGTAAACGGCCTACGGGAACACTTAACGTACCTGTAACCGCTGTCGGAGTAAGGTCTCGCATACTGCTTTCACGATCATTCAGTATTACTTTAGACCATGGGTTAGCGTTAGCAAGCATGGCTTCGATATCAGCCATGGGTACGTCTTTGTTCAATTTGATGGTTAATGCCTGACTATGGCACCGCATCGCACCTATTCGCACACATAAGCCATCAACAGGAATGGGATTACTATCACGCCCCAAAATTTTATTGGTCTCAGCCTGACCTTTCCACTCTTCTTTGCTTTGGCCGTTTTCCCACTGCTTATCGATATATGGCAATAAGCTTCCAGCTAGAGGATGGCTAAAGTTGTCTTTAGGAAAAGCATCGCCGCGCATGGTTTCAGCAATTACACGGTCAATTTCGAGAATTGCCGATTTTGGATCTGCCAATTTAGCCGCAACTGAAGAATGAAGAGCGCCCATTTGCGATATCAGTTCACGCATATTTTGAGCGCCAGCTCCTGACGCAGCTTGATAAGTCATAGAACTTATCCACTCCACTAAACCAGCATGAAATAAGCCGCCCAAACCCATCAACATTAAACTAACGGTACAGTTACCACCAATAAAGTTTTTAACGCCGTTAACGATGCCGTTTTTAATCACATTATTATTTACTGGGTCAAGAATAATGATAGCGTCTTTATTCATGCGCAGACTTGAGGCAGCATCCACCCAGTAACCCTTCCAACCTGCCGAACGCAGTTTCGGAAAAACCTCATTGGTATAATCGCCACCCTGACAGGTAACAATAACATCCAGTTGTTTTAAATCTTCGATTGAAAATGCATCTTTCAACGGAGGAATCCCACTAGCAACAGCTGGCGCTACACCACCTATATTGGAGGTGGTAAAAAATACAGGTTCAATTTCTGCAAAATCATTTTCTGCTTGCATACGCTCCATCAATACAGAGCCCACCATACCGCGCCAACCTACAAAACCTACTTTCATTTTATTTTCTCTCTTTGAATTCACTTTGCGCATTTTTATTTCGCCATAGTCGCAGCCAATGCGAATACAACGCTAAAATATTAAACCAAAGCGGCAACAACAGCATCGCCCATTTGTGATGTACTTACTTTCATCGTACCTTCTGTATAAATATCTGCTGTGCGATAACCCTGATCGAGCACCTTACTTACCGCCATTTCAATTGCATCAGCTACTTCTGGTAACGCCAGAGAATAACGTAACATCATCGACACCGACAATATAGTAGCAAGTGGATTAGCAATGCCACGGCCAGCAATATCCGGTGCGGAACCATGACAGGGTTCATACATACCGCGACCATTTTTATCGAGAGATGCCGAGGGCAGCATTCCAATTGAACCGGTAAGCATTGCAGCAGCGTCCGACAAAATATCACCAAACATATTGCCCGTCACCAAAACATCAAATTGTTTTGGTGCGCGCACTAATTGCATAGCCGCGTTATCTACGTACATGTGCGAAAGTTCAACATCTGGATATTCTTTATGCAGCGTATCCATAACCTCACGCCACAACATAGTTGCTTCCAGTACATTAGCTTTATCAACCGAGCAGACTTTGCGATTACGCTTGCGCGCCATTTCAAACGCAGTGCGACCAATGCGGATAATTTCACTCTCGGAATATTTGTAAGTGTTGTAACCTTCGCGCTCACCGTTTTCTAAAACACGAATTCCGCGCGGCTCGCCAAAATAAATACCGCCCGCTAATTCACGCACAATTAAAATATCCAAACCAGAAACAATCTCTGGTTTTAGTGAAGAAGCATCTACTAATTGCGGATATAAAATTGCAGGGCGCAAATTTGCATACAAACCTAATTGCGACCGAATTTTTAGCAGACCTTTTTCGGGACGAATGGAACGATCCAACTTATCCCACTTTGGACCACCTACAGCGCCAAGCAAAATTGCATCAGCCAGACGTGCGCGCTCAAGCGTGCTATCCGCGAGTGGCACGCCATGCACATCAATTGCACAACCACCCATCAATTCATTTTCAAATGTGAAGCCTAAATCATATTTGGCATTGACTACATCCAACACTTTACGCGCTTCTTTTACGATTTCCGGCCCGATGCCATCACCTTCCAGAATTAAAATATGTTTTCCCACGAAGTTCTCCAATTAATTTGTATGCAACAACTGCTTACTTGCGTACTTTATTTAACAACATCAAACAACCACGGCGCTTCAACACGTTTTTTAGCCTCATAATTGCGGATGGCATCGGCATGTTCAAGGGTTAAACCAATATCATCTAACCCGTTATACAAGCAATGCTTACGGAATTCATCAACTTCAAATGCGAAACTCTCGCCACCTGGAGTTTTAACAACTTGTTTCGCTAAATCGATCGTTAATTGATAGCCCTCAGCGGCATACATTTCTTTAAACAATTGATCAACAACTGCATTACTCAACACAATGGGCAACAAACCATTTTTAAAACTGTTGTTATAGAAGATATCGGCAAAGCTTGGGGCAATAACACTGCGAAAACCATAATCATCCAAGGCCCAAGGCGCATGTTCGCGACTTGAACCACAACCAAAATTCTCTCGCGACAATAAAATAGTTGCGCCTTGGTAGCGCGGGAAGTTCAACGGAAATTCGGGGTTGATAGGACGACCTGTACATTCTTGATCCGGCTTTCCCTCATCCAAATAACGTAATTCATCAAACAAATTCTTGCCAAAACCAGTGCGTTTGATAGATTTTAAAAATTGTTTGGGGATAATCATATCAGTATCGATATTAGCGCGATCCATAGGAGCAGCCAAACCTTGGAATATAGTAAAACTTTTCATAATTATTGACCCTCCATAAATGAACGCACATCGACAAAATGGCCAGCAATCGCTGCTGCGGCCGCCATCGCAGGGCTAACTAAATGTGTACGGCCGCCATAACCTTGACGACCTTCAAAATTGCGGTTTGAAGTAGAAGCACAATGCTCCCCTGCTCCCAATTTATCTGCATTCATGGCTAAACACATTGAACAACCCGGCTCGCGCCACTCCAAACCGGCGGCAATAAAAATATGATGCAAACCTTCTGCCTCGGCTTGTGCTTTTACCGCTCCAGAGCCTGGAACTACAATTGCCTCTTTTACAGATGCCGCTTTAGTGCGGCCTTTAACAACTGCTGCTGCTGCACGAATATCTTCAATGCGCGAGTTGGTGCAAGAACCAATAAATACGCGATCAAGATAGATAGAAGTAATTGCCTGATCCGCTTTCAATCCCATGTATTGCAAGGCGTGAAGCATGCCCTCGCGCTTGACTGGGTCAGACTCTTGCGCGGGATTAGGCACTTTATCTGCAATGGAAACCACCATTTCTGGTGAGGTTCCCCAGCTCACCTGCGGCTGAATATCGGCGCCATTTAATTCGACAATCGCATCAAAATGCGCATCCACATCACTCACGTATTCACGCCAATGAGCAACTGCCTTTTCCCACATCTCACCTTTGGGCGCGTAGGTCCTACCTTTTACATAGTCGATAGTGATTTGATCAACAGCGACCATACCAGCGCGAGCGCCAGCTTCAATTGCCATATTACATACTGTCATGCGCCCTTCCATGCTCATATTGCGAAACACTTCTCCAGCAAATTCCACCGCATAGCCGTTACCTCCTGCGGTGCCAATTTTAGCGATAATCGCTAAAACCACGTCTTTCGGGGTTATACCCGCGCCAAGCTTGCCATCCACCTTGATCAACATATTGTTCATTTTTTTAGCAACCAAACATTGCGTCGCCATAACATGTTCAACTTCGCTGGTACCAATGCCATGCGCCAAAGAACCTAATGCACCATTCGTAGCGGTATGCGAATCACCACAAACAATTGTCATCCCGGGCAAACAAGCTCCAGTTTCAGGACCAATAACATGAACGATACCTTGACGCGCATCGTTAATTTTGAACTCCAAAATACCGAACTCATCGCAGTTGTCATCAAGTGTTTGCACTTGAATTAACGACACCGGGTCTTCGATACCCTGTACACCGTGAGCGCGCTCTTTTTGCGTGGTCGGTACATTGTGATCAGGTGTGGCGAGTATAGAGTCAACACGCCAAGGCTTACGGCCAGCCAAACGCAACCCATCAAAGGCTTGCGGTGAGGTCACTTCGTGAATGATGTGACGATCAATATAAATAAGTGCAGAACCATCGTCGCGCTGTTGCACTAAGTGCGCATTCCAAAGCTTGTCATAAAGCGTCTTTGCGGTCATTTCACTACTCCTATGTAGATGATATATATCAACTAATTATGTAAAGCCAGTTTATAACCCACCAAACCATAAAACAAATTTATCTTTTTTATAGTTTACATTCCAAAAAGGAATGCTAAAGTAATATTAAGACATGTGCGCATTTAACTACCCGGACTTTAATGGATACACAGCATTTACAAGCTTTTGTCGCAATTGCCAAAAACGGCTCATTTTCAGCAGCAGGCGAGCGGTTGCACCTTACGCAACCAGCTATTAGCAAGCGAATTGCTTTATTAGAAGAACAAGTAAAAGCCAAGCTCTTTGATCGTGTGGGTAGACAAGTTGTGCTGACGCAAGCGGGGAACTTATTGTTGCCTAAAGCGACAAATATTCTCAACGAGGTAGCAGCTGCACAACGTGCGATTGCCGACCTGAAGGGTGATGTGACTGGAAAACTTAGCATAGCGACCAGTCATCATCTAGGCTTGCATTACTTACCACCCTATTTGCGTGAATTTTCAACCAATTACCCAAGTGTAAAATTAGACCTTCACTTTTTGGACTCTGAACATGCGTACCACGAAATCCTCCAAGGGCGCTTCGATATCGCCATTATTACGCTCGCGCTTGAACAAGATGCGCGTATCAACAGCAACATCCTCTGGCATGACCAGCTCCAGTTCGTCGCCGCGCCCTCCCACCCATTGGCAACGCTGGAGAATATTCAGTTGGCCGATTTAAGCCCGCATCAAGCCATAATGCCGGACACCAATACCTATACCACTCGTCTTATCAAAGAATTATTTGACCAGCAAGGCCAACCCTTAGATATCACCATGGTGACCAACCACTTGGATACCATCAAAATGATGCTCAGTATTGGTCTCGGCTGGGGTGTTTTGCCCAGTAGTATTATCGATAATCAACTCCATATTTTGGATGTAAATTGCCCACCCATTAGTCGCTCACTGGGCTGTATCTATCACAGTCAACGCAGCCTCAATAATGCGGCCCGCGCTTTTGTTGACCTGCTCAAAGAAAAAATTGTCGCCTAAGTTTTCAAATAAGCCAATGACTCTGTTTTAGGAGCTAAACTTGCACCACTCCATCACATACCGATGGGCACACCAATAGCCACAAGGAACTATTCTCATGAATAAATTCGCACTTGCTTCAAAGGTTGCTCTTCTTTCTGCTCCTTTTTTTCTTACATCACTTGCGCAGGCCGATACAATTTTAGGTATCTATGCTGGCGTAGGCACTTGGAAAGCTGACTATGATGGTCAGGCTGGCGACCCCAGCATTACTCTTAAAGAGCTAGGTCTAAAAGAACAAGATAACAACTTTTACTACATTGCTCTTGAGCACCCAGTTCCTGTTATACCCAACATTCGCCTTCAACAAACCGATATCAGCAGTAAACAAACTGCTGATATATCCAGAAGCTTCACTATTGACGATACAACTTTCACGGGAACTGATGTTGTTACTTCTGATTTTGACTTAAGCCATCTTGATGCAACGCTTTACTACGAAATTCTCGATAATTGGATCAACCTTGATATAGGTTTAACAGCGCGTATGTTTGACGGTTATGTCAGCGCCTCCTCTTCTACCTCAAATAGGTCTGAAAGAGTTATGGTAGATGAAACCTTACCGATGCTTTATTTAAAA